>JARBUN010000192.1 GCA_029239635.1 Microbacterium sp.
GAGGCGTAGCCGAAGTTGTTGTTGACGAGGCCTTCTTGGAACACCTGGGTCATGAACAGCTGCGTCGAGTTGCCCGGTCCCCCGCGCGTCATCAGGTAGACGGTGTCGAAGGCGCGCAGCGCGCCGTTGATCGACAGCACGAGCACGAGTCCGATCGAGGGGATCATGAGCGGGATCGTGATGAAGCGCATGGCCTTCCACCCCCGCGCGCCGTCGACCTTGGCCGCCTCGAGGATCTCGCCCGGGATGGTCGACAGGCCCGCGAGGAAGATGACGATGTTGAAGCCGAGGCCGCTCCACAGGTCGACGAGGATGACGCTGTACAGAGCGAGGTCGTAGTTGCCGAGCCAGTCCTGCGCGAGGCCCCCGAGTCCGATGCTGCGCAGCAGCGTGTTGAACGTCCCCGTGGTGGGGTCGTACATGAAGCTCCACGTGAACACGATCGCCACGGGGGAGATGACCATCGGCGCGAAGAAGATCGCCCGGTAGATGTTGCCGAGTCGGAGCTGGCGGTGCAGGAGGACGGCGATGAGGAACGCCAGGATCGTCTGCACGACGATCTTGAAGAACCCGTAGATGGCGGTGTTCCCGATCGCCTCCATGAGGACGGGGTCGCCCGAGAAGATGCGGACGAAGTTGTCCGCTCCCACGAACTCCCACGCCCGGTTGAACCCGCGGGCGTCGGTGAAGCTCGCGACGATCACCTGCCCCATGGGGTAGACGGTGAAGACGGTGTAGAGGATCAGCGCGGGGGCGACCGCGATCCAGAACCTGCCCGCGGTGGAACGCCCGGTCCACAGGCGCGCCTTCAGCGAGCGCGTGGTCACCGCCTGCGTGGCGGTGGGGTCGTCCAGGGCGAGGACCCGCGGGTCTTCGACGCGTGTGCTGCTCATAGCGATCCAATCGAGTCGGAAGAGGGGATGACGACGGTCACGCCCCGGGCGGGCACGTCGACGCGCCCGTCCGCGACCGGGGCGCGGCGCCCGTCGAGGTCGTCGGTCTCGGCCGCGCCGAGACCCGTCAGACGGAGCGACAGGGGTTCGTCGTCGTAGGTGGCCACGACGACGGCGCGGGTGCCGTCGGCTCCCTCCCACACGGTGAGGAGGTCGTGGACCGTGCCGTCGGGGCGGTGGGCGACGACGTCGTGATCGACGACGAGGCGCCCGTTCCAGAGCAGGTCGCGGTGGCGCTCGCGCAGGGCGTCGGCCGCGCGACTCATCGCATAGCCGTAGAGCAGGCACTGCGCGACCATCGAGCGGTCCTCGAACCCGGTCAACGCGGTGACGATCCGGGCATCGGGTCGGAGCTGGCGCCCGAGCGGCCGGTGGGTGGGCGACGCGCTGCGGAAGTACGACACGTCGTAGTGCGCGAACTGGTCGTCGTACGCGCCTTCGGCGGCGATGACGAAGGTGTCGCCGCGCTCGCCCAGGGCCGCGCGGATGTCGTCGACGAAGGCGGCATCCCACGTGAACGCGCTCGCGCCGACCTCGTGCCCGTGGTCGTCGGCGAAGCACATCAGAGCCCGACCGTGATACAGCGACTCATCGGCCAGGATGCCGTCGGCCCCCCGCGCGGCCATCTCGGCGACCTCGTCGGCGAAGCGTCGGCGCAGCGCCTCGACGCCGAAGCACAGCGGCACGTACCAGGGGGTGTTGATGCCGTAGCGCTTGCGCGACGAGTGGTAGACCGGGCCGGGCTGGGCGTACGGCTGGCCGTTCGGGTCGCGCGAGACGAACGGCTCGAGCTCGTCCCACAGCGGCCCGGGCTTCTCGACCCACACGTACTTCACGTAGAGGATGGTCGCGACGTCGAGCTCGCGCGCGCGGTCGAGGGCGCGGCGCAGGCCCTCCTCGCCACCGAGCTTCGCGGCGGGCCGATGCTGGGGAACGAGACCGTCCTGGCCCCCCTCGTTCCAGCCGACGATCTGGATCGCGCCGATGCCCTCGCGGGCGCACTCCTCGATGATGTCGACGAGGGCGTCGAAGTCGTATCGGGGCTCACCCTCGGTCGACATGAGCTGCACCTGCAGCCACGAACGCGGCTCCCGGAGCCACGATGCCGCACTCCGCCGCGTCGGCTCCTGGGTGGGCAGGTAGGCCGCGAGACCCCGCTGCCACTCCCCCTGGTACGGCGCGAGCGCCATCTCGGGGAGCGTGGCCTCGACACCGTCGCCCTCGGGGAAATGGATGGCGTCGAGGGTCACGGCCGCGTCCTCGGCCGCGGTGCGGCGCAGGCTGTCGGCGAAGCCCGGGACGAGACTCGCCCGCCAGCCGATGAAGTCCAGGGTGCGGGCAGCGGGCTGCACGGTGAGCCCGCCCCTCTCGCTCGCGAGCACGACGAAGGGCGACGTCGGCGTCCCTACCAGCTCGGGGCGCAGGTTGCCGCTGGCGTAGTCGGGGTACAGCGTTCCCCAGTACGGGGCGTTGGAGTCGAACACCGGCAGCAGTGACACGCGCGTGCCCGTGGAGTAGTCGACGCCGCGGAGTTCGAGCGCGCCCTCGACCGGGCGGATGCCGCCGATGGAGGGGAAGCGCACGGCCTCGACGCCACCGGCGTCGAGGTGGAACGACAGCGACAGCCGCAGGGATCCGTCGTGCACGCGCGCACCGACGACGATCTCGCCTGTAAGCCGCTCGCCGGCGGAGGTCACGGGATCGCGCCACACCAGGCGCAGCGCCGCGTCACCCTCCCGCTCGACGTCCGTCAGCGTCTGCGCGGCGGTCTCGACGACGACCGTGCGGTCGCCTCCCCGCGGGATCTCGACCACGAACAGCGACGGACGCCCGCCCGTGAGAGGCGCGAGACCGGTGTCCTGGCCGTCGAGAGCGACCAGTCCGCCCGTCTCGGGGTCGAACGTCGCGGTGGTGCGATCGTCGGTGATCGTCAGCAGGGAGGTCACAAGCACATCCTCGTTCTCGTTGTGTAGCCATACTACATGTTCTGGGTGATTGGGATGCTGCAGATCCGGCATCCATGCATGAATGCACCATTTCGCGTAGCTGCGCTACCGCCTGCGCGGGTGGCATCCATCCCTCGTGAACGGTTTGGGGCGCGTTCTGCCATTCGGGGCGCGAAAGACTCGCCCCGAACGGAGAATCGCGCCCCACACACGAGAGGACGGAGGTGGATGCCACGGGCACCGGCTCGACCGGCGAGCCGTCGCGGATCAGTCGGCGTTCGCGCGGACCTCGACGAGGGCCGCATCGAGCTCGTCGATGACGGTGTCGACGTCGCTCCGCCCCGCGATGAGGTTCTGCATGCCCACGAGGAGCGTCTCCTGCAGCTGCGGGTGCGCGGGGATCACGACGGGCCGGAAGGTCTTGCCCTCCCACGCCGCGACCATGTCGGGGAAGAGCGGGTCGTTG
>JARBUN010000193.1 GCA_029239635.1 Microbacterium sp.
GGCGAAGACGACGAGATCGGCGAGACCGAGCGGCAGCTGCGCGGCGATGATCGGCGACATCGGGGAGCCGTCGACGCTGGCGCGCTCGCGCACGCGCGGTTCGGTGCTGACCGCGGCGGGGCCGAGCAGGTCGAGGAGCTCGTCTTCGAGGGAGAGGACGCGGGTGGCGGTGTCGCTCATGGGTGTTTCTCCGGGTGGAACGGGTGGTGGGAGTGGGCGCGGCCCGGTCCCTTCGACGGGCTCAGGGACCTGGGTTGCGGCTCAGGGGCGTGGGTCGTGCGCAAGGTGGCTGAGCCTGTCGAAGCCACCGGGGTATGTGTGGGTCGTGCGCAAGGTGGCTGAGCCTGTCGAAGCCACCGGGGTGGAGCAGACCGAGCGGCCCGGCCCGCACGAAGCGGGCCGGGCCGGAGGTCAGAACGAGATCGAGGTGTCGATGAACTCGTTCGTGTAGAGGTCCTTCGCGGTCTCACCCGACGCCGGCGGGGTGCCCAGGTCGGTGTAGACCTTGAGTCGGGGCCGTCGCCGACGAGCCCGAGGTCGACCTGCGTCTTGACCGAGTAGTCCGCGACGCCCTGCGTGTAGGTCCAGCCGGTCGCGTACTCGTCGACGAGCTTGAGGATCAGGTCGTTCGCGGCCTTCGGGTCCTTGTAGTACGCCACGCCCGCCTTCTGCAGCACGGGGACGAGCTTCGACAGGCACGGCGACAGCTCGTCGAAGGTGTCCTTCTTCACCGACATCGACGACTGGTAGGTCTGCCATCCCGCGTCGTGGATCAGGGCGAAATCGACCGGCTTGCCCCAGGCCGAGACCTCGTTCTGGTAGACGTACGGCTCAGCCGACGCGAAGCCCTGCTGCATGTCCTTGCCGCCCGCGGCGACGAAGTTCGACGGGGTGCCGTCGTACGAGCCGTCGAGGATCGACGCATTCGCAAGGCCCGCGCTCTTGAGGTACTCGATGTACGCCGAGCCGTCGAAGTAACGCCACACGCCGCCGTTCTTCTCGAGGGCGGGAGCGACGTCCTGGATCGTCTTGACGTCGGGGTAGGTCGCGGGGTCCCACATGACCATGGTCGGGCTGATGTCCAGCGGCGCGAACACGGCCTTGGTGGGCGTGGTGGCCGAGAGCTGGATCGCCTCGTCGGTGCTGACGTAGCCCAGGGTGATCTTGTCGTCCTGGTACATCTGCGCCGACACGGTCTGGAAGCCGATCGCGGGGCCGCCGGCGCGGATCTCGAGGTTCACGCCGGTGTACTCGCCGTCCGACATGAGGGGACCGGTGACCGCCTTGGTGTTGGCGTCGATCGTGTACTTGTCCTTGATCATCTCGTAGAGGTGACCGTGTTCGGCCTCGGGGTTCCAGTCGGTCTGGACGACGATCGTCGAGGGGCAGTCGGCCGAGAGGTCGACCGAGCCGATCGGCATGTCGGTCGCGGGGGCCGCCTGTTCCGCGGCGCTTCCCGCGCACGAGGTGAGCGTGAGGGCGATCGCGAAGGCACCGGTGGCGGCGGTGACGCGAAGGAGAGTGGAGCGCTGCATGCTGGGTCGCTTTCTGTGACGTGATGGAGCTCGGGTGCGGAGGTGGGGCAGGTGCAGGGGTGTTCCGGGTACGCCGGATGCCGCCTCCCGCACGCGTGGTGCGGCGGGAGGCCGTGGCATCCGGGGTCCGGGTCAGAGCGTGCTGTCGTACCAGCGGCCGACGGCCACTTTCGACAGCCAGCCGAAGAGGGCGAAGATCGCCACGCCCAGCAGGCACGCAGCGAGGATGGCGGCGAACAGCTCGGCGCTCTGCAGGCGCGACTGGTAGTTGGAGATGAGCGAGCCGATGCCCGGCTCACCGCGGCGGAAGAAGTAGTCGCCGACGATCGCGCCGATGACCGAGAGCCCCGCCGAGGTCCGCATGCCGACGAAGATCGACGGGAGCGCCGCGGGGAGGGTGAGCTTGGTGAGCACCGTCCACTTGTCGGCCTTCTGCAGGCGGAACAGCTCACGCTGCGACTTGTCGACCGACTGCAGGCCGAACAGCGTGTTCGACACCATCGGGAACAGGGCGATGAGAACGCAGACGATCACGCGGGCGAGGAACTCGTAGCCGAACCAGAAGCCGACGAGGGGAACCAGCGCGAGGATCGGGATGCACTGGAGCATCACGGCGTAGGCGTACGTGGAGCGCTCGACCCAGCGGGCCAGCGACATCGCGATGGCCCAGCCGATGCCGATCACCATGGCGATGGCGAGCCCCGTGAGGGCGACGCCCGTGGTGCGGAACAGCGCGATCCAGATGTCGGAGCCGACCTGCGGGTCGAAGAAGCCCTGCGTGAACATCTCGTGGGGCATCGGCATGAGGAAGCCCTTACCCGACGCGGCGAGGGCGATCGAGACGCCGTACCAGGCGCCGAGCAGGACGACGAGGACCCCGAGCGGGGGCAGGATCGATGCGGCTCGAGCGCCGAACCCTCGGCGGCCCTTGGCGGCGGGCGGTCGCGGTGTCGAGGGCGGAGGAGTGGATGCCGTGGGATCGGGCGACGGGGCGACGACCGGCTCTGCAGACGTGGTGCTCATGAGTGTCCTTCCCGAAGGGCGTGGGAGACCTCGCCGACGAGCTTCGCGTACTCGGCCGTGTAGCGGATCTCTCACGACGACTTTGGTGGAGAGGTAGATGGCCTCGGAGACCGAGTGGGTGATGAACAGCCCGCCGAACTTCTGCTCGACGAAGATCTTCAGCAGCTCGTCGTTCAGGCGCTCGCGGGTGATCTCGTCGAGGGCGCCGAACGGCTCGTCGAAGAGGAAGAGCTCGGGGTCGAGGGTGAGCGAGCGGGCGAGCGAGGCGCGCATCTTCATGCCGCCCGACATCTGCTTGGGCAGGTGCTTCTCGAAGCCCTTGAGCCCGACGAGGTCGATCGCCCACTGCGCCTTGGGGACGCGCACGCGCTTGGGCTGCCAGTTCAGTTCGGCCAGCAGCTCGACGTTGGACTGCACGTCGCGCCAGGGGAGGAGCGTCGCATCCTGGAACACGTAGCCGATGCGGTCGGTGTTGACCGTCGCGGTGCCCTCGCTCGCGGTCTCGAGACCGGAGGCGATGCGGAGCAGGGTCGACTTGCCGCAGCCCGAGGGGCCGACGACGCTGACGAACTCGCCGCGTCCGACCGTGAGGTCGACGCCCGAGAGGGCGGTGGTGCCGTTGGGGAACGTCATGGCGACGTTGCGGAAGTCGAGCAGGGGCGCGGTGGGATCCGCGATGTCTGCGGGAGCGGGAGAGGCCAAGGTCACGGGAGCGCTCACTTTCCGGTCGGGTTCAGGGGGTCGTCGCGGGTGCGGCGGCGCGGAAGGGTTCGGTGGTGCGGGGAGCCGCCGTCGCGGTCGAGACGGTGGTGCGGCTGACGAGACGGCCACGGTGGATCACGACGCGATCGGCGGACGCGAAGGCCACGGCTTCGCCGAGCGAGTCGGCGCGGATCGCGACGAGATCGGCGCGCGCTCCCGGCGCGGGACCGGCGACGGGCAGGCCCATGACGTCGCGCGCGCCGACGGTCACGGCATCCATCGCCTCCGCCGGGGCGAGGTGCCCCGCCGAGACGAGGAGCGAGGCGGTCTCGAGGTGATCGCAGCGGCCGACGGGGTTGAAGGGGTCACGGACGTTGTCGGCCCCCGCGGCGACGCGGACGCCCGCGGCCTTGAGGCGGCCGATCGGTGCGATTCCGCGGGGCACGGCGTGTGCGGCATCCCATCCCTGCAGGTACAGGTTGGTGATGGGCAGGGCGATCACGCCGATGTCGGCGACACGGATCTGCTCGGCCAGCTCGGCGAGGTCCGTGGCGGGCATCATGCTGAGGCGCACGCAGTGGCCGGCGCTGCGGGGGCGGTGCCAGCCGGTGACCGCGCGCGCGTAGGTCGCGAGGGTGTCGGCTCCGGCGAGGCTCTCGTCGGTGTGCAGGTCGAGACCGACGTCGCGGCGGCGGGCGAGCGCGATGAGGCGTTCGAGGTCGGCGATCGGGTCCTCCGCGAGGTGCGGGGCGCCCCCGACGAGGTCCACGCCCGCGTCGAGCGCGGCCTCGAAGACGTCGTCGGCGATCGTGGGCCCGCCGAGCGCGACGAGCTCGATGTCCATGAGCCCCTCGAACTCGTCGCGCAGGCGGACCATCGCACGCACTCCGGTCAGCGGGTCGTCGCCGCGGAGGAGGTCGACGTGAGTCCGCACGGACGTGATCCCGGATGCCAGCATCCGCAGCGCGGTGGTCCGTGCCCGGCCGAGGGTCTCGTCCTCGTCGAGCGCGACGGCGAAGGCGTGCCAGCTCTCGATCGCGCGCTCGAGGTCGCCGAACGGGGGCTGGATGGC
>JARBUN010000194.1 GCA_029239635.1 Microbacterium sp.
GATCGCGGCGGCGCGCTGGGCGGGGTTGCCCGACTTGAAGATGCCGGAGCCCACGAACACGCCGTCGGCGCCGAGCTGCATCATCATCGCGGCGTCGGCGGGGGTCGCCACTCCCCCGGCGGTGAAGAGCACGACGGGCAGCTTTCCGGTCTCGGCGATCTCGGCGACGAGGGCGTAGGGCGCCTGCAGTTCCTTCGCCGCGACGTAGAGCTCGTCCTTCGTCTTGGCGCGCAGGGCGTTGATCTCGCCGCGGATCGTGCGGATGTGCTTGGTCGCCTCCGATACGTCGCCGGTCCCGGCCTCGCCCTTCGAGCGGATCATCGCCGCGCCCTCGGTGATGCGCCGCAGTGCCTCGCCGAGGTTGGTGGCGCCGCAGACGAAGGGGACGGTGAAGTTCCACTTGTCGATGTGGTTCACATAGTCGGCGGGTGAGAGCACCTCGGACTCGTCGATGTAATCGACGCCGAGCTCCTGCAGGATCTGCGCCTCGACGAAGTGGCCGATGCGGGCCTTGGCCATGACGGGGATCGAGACCGAGGCGATGATGTCGTCGATGAGGTCGGGATCGCTCATGCGTGCGACGCCGCCCTGGGCGCGGATGTCGGCGGGTACGCGCTCGAGCGCCATGACGGCGACGGCGCCGGCGTCTTCGGCGATACGGGCCTGCTCGGCGGTGACGACGTCCATGATCACGCCGCCCTTGAGCATCTCGGCGAGACCGCGCTTGACGCGGGAGGTTCCGGTGTCGGTCATGTCCACTCCGTTCCGCGCTCGGCGCGCGATGTTCCGCGCGTCGGGGCGCGCTCCATTTGGCTTAGGCCAAAACGTAGCATGGCTCAGGACATAGGGTGGTCCGAGACCCAGGGGGGCCCATGAGCATCGATATGACCGGGCGATCGGCATCCGGAATCGCGTCGGACCTGCGCGAGCGGATCGAACGCGGCGAACTCGCGCCGGGAACGCTCTTGCCGTCCGTGCGCGCCGTGGCCGCCGACCTCGGCGTCAACCGCAACACCGTCGTCGCGGCGTATCGCCAGCTCGCTCAAGCGGGTCTGGTCGAGGCGCGCGGGCGTGGTGGCACGCGCGTGGCCGATCGGACCACGGTGGCGCAGGAGGGGTACGCGCCCGACACCGTCCTGCGCGATGTGGGCACGGGCAATCCCGATCCGGCGCTCATCCCCGATCCCACCGCCGCTCTCGTCCGCTCCACGCGTCCCGTGCTGTACGGCGAGCCGGTCATCGACCCGGGTCTGGAGGCGTGGGCGCGCGAGTGGATGGCCGACCAGCTGCCCCACGACGACCTGCGCATCACCGTCACGAGCGGCGCGAGCGACGCGATCGAGCGGCTGCTCGCGCAGGCCCTGCAGCGCGACGACGCCGTGGCGCTCGAGGACCCGTGCTTCCTCTCCGCCCTGCACACCGTGCGCACGGGCGGCTACCGGGCCGTTCCCGTGGCGGTGGATGCCGAGGGCATGACCGTCGACGGGCTCCGCGCCGCGCTCGAGGCGGGCGTGAGAGCCGTGATCGTGACGCCGCGCGCCCACAACCCGACCGGAGCGAGTCTCAGCGCCGAGCGCGCCGCGGCGCTTCGCGACGTGCTGGCGGCCCACCCCTATGTGCTCGTCATCGAGGACGATCACTTCTCGCTGCTCTCCCGCGCCCCGCTCCACTCCGTCATCGGGGCGGCGCAGCGTCGGTGGGCGCGCATCCGCTCGATGTCGAAGTTCCTCGGGCCCGACACGTGCCTCGCTGTCACGGCATCCGATCCCGACACCGCCGACGGACTCGCCGTGCGCCTCACGCCGGGAACGACGTGGGTGAGCCACATCCTCCAGCGCATGACGCTCGCGCTCGTCACGGATGGCGAGGTGCGCGCGGGCATCGAGCGCGCCGCCGCGCACTACGCCGACCGCAACGCGGCATTCGCCCGTGCGCTCACCGAGCGCGGACTGCCGGTCACCCCGGGTGACGGCCTCAATCTCTGGGTTCCGTTGCCCGTGCCCGCCGCGAGCGTGCGCGTGGAGCTCATGCGCCGCGGCTGGCTCGTCCGCGAGGGCGATCCGTTCTTCCTCTCCCCCGCCACCGGCTCCTTCCTGCGTCTCACGGTGCACGACCTCGATGACGCCACGGCGGGGACGCTGGCCGACGACGTGGCCGCGGCCGCGGGGACGAAGCGATCGGGCGCGCGAGGTGGAAGGATCGAGGCATGAAGGTTCTCTCGATCCAGTCCGCCGTCGCGTACGGGCACGTCGGCAACTCCGGCATCGAGGATCGCGGGATCTTCCCCGAGATCGACGTGGTGCTGTCGGGATACCAGGGTGGCGAGGGCATCGCCGACGTCATCATCGACACCGTCGCGCGGGTCAAGAAGGCGAATCCGGATGCCGTCTACGCCTGCGACCCGGTCATGGGCAACGCCAAGTCGGGATGCTTCGTGGCTCCCGCCATCCCCGAGCTGCTCCGCGAGCGTGTCGTGCCCGTCGCCGACATCCTGACGCCGAACCAGTTCGAGCTCGGCTTCCTCACCGGAACGGAGCCGGGCAGTATCGAGTCGACCCTCGAGTCGGCCGACATGCTGCGCGCCCGTGGCCCGCGGACGATTCTCGTCACGAGCGTCGAGCGTCCTGACCGTGAGGCCGACACGATCGAGATGATGGTCGTCGACGACGACGGCGCGTGGATCGTGCAGACGCCGCTCATCCCCATGAAGGCGAACGGGTCGGGCGACGTCACGGCGGCGCTGTTCACCGCGCACTACCGTCGCAGCGGCGGCGATGCGGCCGACGCGCTGGCGCGCACGGCATCCAGTGTCTTCGACCTGCTGACGAACACCTACGAGTCCGGCTCCCGGGAGCTGCGTCTCATCGAGTCGCAGGAGGCCTACGCCCACCCGCGCCTGCAGTTCGCGGTCCGCCAGGTGCGCTGAAGCGCATGGGGCGGCTCAGCCGCCGTACACCTCGGTGAACGCCGACTCCCAGGCGGCCGAGTCATCCGGGCACAGGAACGACGTGCCGAACACCATCACGCTCGCGATGTTGCGCTCCCCCGCGGCGAGGGTCGCGGCATCCGCATCCTTCGGGAGGATCGCGGCGAACAGCGGTGAGGTGGCGACGTGCGTCTGCAGCGTCGACGCGTCGATCCTGTGGCTGTTCAG
>JARBUN010000080.1 GCA_029239635.1 Microbacterium sp.
GCGTCGCGCAGCGCCTCCAGGCGCCGGACGCGCGGGATCACCTCGGCGGCGAACCGCTTCAGCTCGGGCAGATGCGGCGAGAACTGCAGCAGCAGCGTCGATACGCCGACGTTCGCGAAGGCGACGATTCGCTCGGCGACCTGGTCGGGGGTCCCGACGAGGTTCGGGCGCAGCCCGCGGTTGGACACCGAGTACTCCTTGAGGTCCACGGCGGTGTCGAGCTTCGACTTGCTCACGAACTCCTGGTACGAACCGTAGGCCGCTCCCCCGCGCACGTCGGTGATGCGGGCGATCTCGGCCTGTGCCTCGTCCTCCGTGTCGCGCACCACGGCGTAGGCGGCCATGCCGAACGCCTCGAACGGCGCCGCGCCGGCAGAAGCCCGCCGCTGCCGCATGTCCGCCACCTTCGACGACAGCTCCTCGAGGGTTCCGCCGTGCGTGAGGTACGCGTCGGCGAAGCGCGTGATCGCCGTGCGGCCGGCCTCGCTCTCCCCGCCGGCGTACAGGCGCGGCAGCACCTGTGGCTTCGGCTCGGTATACGTGCCCTCGGTGCGGTAGTACTCCCCCTCGTAAGCGAACGGCGTCTCCGACCAGAGGCCGCGCAGCACCTCGACCCACTCGATCGTGCGGGCGTAGCGGTCGTCGTGCGCGCTGAACAGACCGCCGTACTGCTTCGCCTCCTCGGCCCACCACGCCGAGACGACGTTGAGGGTGAAGCGGCCGCCGCTGATCTCGTCGATCGTCGCGGCCTGCTTCGCGGTGTGGAAGGGATTGTGGAAGCCGGGGCGCACGGCCGTCATCAACTCGAGCTTCGAGGTCACGGCCGCGAGACCGGCGGTGACCGCCCACGCGTCGAGGGAGGGCGCCTCGACGCCCTTGATGTCGTTCAGATTCAGTTCGGGGATGAGGGTGAGATCGAAACCGCCCTCCTCCGCGGCACGCGCGATCTCGGCGATGTGCGCGAACGAGACCGGCGTCTGCTCGTCGTCGACGTTGCGCAGCCACCCGCCGAAGATGGGGGTCCAGTAGCCGAATCGCACGCGCTGGGGGGAGGTCATGCCACCCATCCTCATGCGCGCAGGGACGCCCGGCGTCACGCGACGACACGGTCCGTCACATGTCGTTGACCGATGCGCCGACCGGTGCGACGGTGGCCGGGTTCCGATCCGCGAGGAGGACCCCGTGACCGATATCCCCCCGACCCACGAGCCGCTGAAGTTCGCCTACTGGGTGCCCAACGTCAGCGGCGGGCTGGTCATCAGCTCGATCGAGCAGCGCACCGACTGGGGCTACGACTACAACGTCAAACTGGCGCAGACGGCGGAGCGCGTCGGCTTCGAGTACGCCCTGAGCCAGGTGCGCTACGCCTCGAGCTACGGGGCCGCGCAGCAGCACGAGTCCACCTCGATCAGCCTCGCCCTGCTGCTCGCCACCGAGAAGCTGAAGGTGATCTCGGCGATTCACCCCGGGATCTGGCATCCGGCGGTCTTGGCGAAGTTCATCAACACGGCCGATCAGTTCTCGCACGGGCGCGCGGCGGTCAATGTCGTCAGCGGGTGGTTCAAAGACGAGTACACCGACCTGGGACTCGAGTGGCTCGAGCACGACGAGCGGTACGAGCGCGCGGCCGAGTTCATCCAGGTGCTGCGGGGGCTGTGGACGCAGGAGACCTTCTCGTTCCACGGGAAGTACTACGACATCACCGACTTCACGCTGCGCCCGTTCCCGTACGAGGTGCCGGGGCGTCCGCATCCCGAGATCTTCCAGGGCGGCAACTCCACGGCGGCCCGCTTCAACGGCGGAGCGTACTCGGACTGGTACTTCTCCAACGGCAAGGACTTCGACGGCTTCACTGAGCAGTACGACGACGTCACCCGCGTCGCCGCCGAGCACGGTCGACGCACGCGCTTCGGGCTCAACGGTTTCGTCATCCAGCGCGACAGCCGCGCCGAGGCAGAGCAGCAGCTCCGCGAGATCATCGCGCACGCCGACGACACCGCGGTCGAGGGATTCCGCCAGAGCGTGCAACAGGCCGGGGCGTCGACGAACGACGGGAAGGGCATGTGGACGGACTCCACCTTCGACGACCTCGTGCAGTACAACGACGGCTTCCGCACGCAGCTGTTCGGCGACGCGCAGCAGATCGCGGAACGGATCATCGCGTACAAGAAGCGCGGCGTCGACCTGTTCCTGCTCGGCTTCCTGCACTTCCAGGACGAGCTCGAACGCTTCGGCGAGACGGTCATCCCGATCGTGCGCGAGCTGGAGGCCGACCTCGCCCGCACCGGCGATCCGATCGGGGTCGCGTCGCGCTGAGGGGACGACGGATGCCGTGACTCGGCCCGTAGGCTCGACACATGGTCGAGACGCGGTACGTCACCCCCGACCGCTCCCGCACCGAGGCTCTCGTCGCCGCGGCCCTCCGGGCTGCCGGGCAGCCCGTGGCTCCCGCCGACTGGCAGTGGGTCGAGCACGGGTCGGCCAACCTCGTCGTCCTCGCCGGTCCCGCCGCCGTCCGGGTCGGCCGTACCGCGACGGCGGCAGCGGAATCCCTCCGCGCGCAGGCCCTCGTCGACGCGCTCCCCGACCTGCCCTTCGCGGTCCCGCGTGCCCTCGCCGACCCCGTGCTCGACGGAGAGATGGTCGCGATCGCGCAGCGCCGGCTCGACGGCATCCCTCATCCGAGTGGATTCGGGGATGCCGACGCGCTCGAGGTCCTGCTGGACGCGCTCGCCGTGGTGCCGATCGACACGCTCGATCCGCATCTCGCTCCCCCGCACGCGTTCATGGGCGGTCCGCGGTGGCCTGCGGTGATCGTCGAACAGGCCGTCCCGTTGCTCGCCCCCGAGGTCCGCGATGCCGCGCGCCGGGCGGCGGATGCCCTCGCCGCGCTCGAGCCCGTGCCGCCGGCGCTCGTCCACGGTGATCTCGCCGGCTCGAACGTGCTGTGGAGCGACGGCGCGGTCGCCGGCGTCATCGACTGGGACCTCGCCAGCGCGGGCGATCCGGCGATCGACGTCGCGGCCCTGGCCGTCTGGCACGGGTGGGACGTGATAGAGCGTGTGCGGCCGACCGAGGTCGTGCGGCGGGCGCGCGTCGTTGCGGCGACGCATCCGCTGCAGGTCATCGGCTTCTCGATCGTGAACGACCGCCCGGAGGACGAAGTCCTCCGCGCCGCGGCGTGGGCGAGCGCGCGCATGTGACACCGAATGTGACGGGGTGTGTCGCCGCGTGACGCGCTGAACGTGCGTCGGTTCTCGGCCTGCGCTGGACTGGCCCACACCTCGCCCACAGCAAACCGGGAGTCGACATGCCCCTGCCCCGCCCTCTTCGCCGTCTCGCGCTCGCCGCGACCGCCGTGGTCGCCGCCACCGCCCTGCTCGCCGGATGCTCGGGTGGCGGGGCCGGCTCGGGAGCGCCCGTCAACGCCGAACCCGTCAGCGGGGGCACGCTGACCTACCTCGAGCCGCAGACGTGGACGACGCTGTACCCGCCGGCCGCGGGCTTCTACCCCAACGGCGGGATCGTCAACAACATCACCGATCGCCTGCTCTACCAGGACCCCGAGACGCTGGAGCTGCAGCCCTGGATCGCGACCGCGCTCCCGGAGGTGAACGCGGATGCCACGCAGTACACGTTCACCATCCGCGAGGGCGTGACGTACTCCGACGGCACGCCCCTCGACGCGGCGAACGTCGTGGCCAACTTCGACCTCTTCGGCAAGGGTGACTCGAGCCGCAAGCTCACGCAGTCCGAGGCGATCAACAACTACGACCACGGTGAGGTCGTCGACGCCGACACCGTGCGCTTCTTCTTCACCGCTCCCTCCCCCGGCTTCGCCCAGGCGGTGTCGACGATCAACTCCGGTCTCGTCTCGAACTCGACGCTCGCCAAGACGGCCGAGACGTTCGGCCCCGGCAACGCCACCACGGTGATCGGTTCGGGTCCGTTCGTGATCGACGCCGAAGAGGTCGGCACGAAGGTGACGCTGAAGGCACGCGACGACTACGACTGGGCTCCCCCGTCGCGCGAGCACCAGGGCCGTCCCTACCTCGACGGCATCGACCTGATCGTCGCGGCCGAGGACAGCGTGCGCGTCGGCACGGTGGTGGCGGGGCAGGCGGATGCCGCACGCCAGATCGAAGCGCCCGACGAGGCGCAGTTCGCGGCCCCCGGACTCGCGCTGGTCGCCGCTCCGACGAACGGGGTGAACAACGGCCTGAGCTTCCGCTTCCGCAACCCCCTGCTCGCCGACATCCGCGTCCGGCAGGCGATCATCGCCGGGATCGACCGGCAGGACATCGTCGACACCCTCTTCACGAAGAACTACCCGCTCGCCACCGGCGCTCTCGCGAAGAACGCGCTCGGGTACACCGACACCTCCTCGTACTACGCGTACGACCCCGATAAGGCCGCAGCGCTGCTGGATGAAGCGGGATGGGTGCCCGGGGCCGACGGCATCCGGGTCAAAGACGGTCAGCGTCTCGCGATCGCCTTCAACGAGGCCCTGCCGCAGCCGCGCTCGGCCGAGGTCGTCACGATCATCCAGGAGCAGCTCGCGAAGCTCGGCATCGCGGTGTCGCTGACCCCCGGCGACATGGCGACGCAGACGGCGAACTCGCTCGACGAGAACATCGTGCAGGTGTACCACTCGATGGTCGGGCGCGCGGACTTCGACGTCCTGAAGTCGCAGTACTTCTCGAAGAACCGCAACACGCTGCTGAACCTGCATCCGGCCGACGGGTCGGTGGGCGACCCCGAGCTCGACACGCTGCTCGCGGCGATCGCCTCGACCCCCACGGTCGAGGGGCGCACGGCCGCCTCCGCGGCGGCGCAGCAGTACCTCGCCGAGCAGGCGTACATCCTGCCGATCTTCGAGGAGCCGCAGGTGTTCGGGCTCCGCGCCGACGTGAAGGGCTTCCACACCGAGTCGGTCGGTCGCCCGAGCTTCGCCGAGGTCTGGCTCGACCGCTGAGCCCTCCGGGGCCGGCCCGCGGGTCGGCCCCGACGAGGAGCCGCGTCGCGGATCGGCCCCACTCCCCCCGAAGGATTCCCCATGACCTACGTGCTGCGCCGCCTCGGACAGGCGGCTCTGGTGTTGGTGCTGGCGTACACCGTCGCGTACGTGCTGCTCGCGGCTCTGCCCGGTGACGCGGTGGTCGCGCGCTTCGCGAGCCCCGAACTGGGCCTCTCGCCCGATCAGCTCGCCACGATCCGCGAGGCGTACGGCTTCGACCGCCCGCTGTGGCAGCGCTACCTCGAGTCGTTGTTCGCGTTCGTGCGGGGCGATTTCGGCTATTCGGTGCAGACCGGCGCCGCGGTCTCGACGCTGCTGGCGACGGCCCTCCCCTCCTCCCTCGTGCTCGCGGCGTGGGGTCTGGGCGTCGCGATCCTGCTCGCGGTCGGCATCGCGGTCACCGCGACCTTCGGGCCCCGCTTCGTGCGCCGGGGTTTCCAGTCCCTCCCCCCGCTGTTCGTCTCGATCCCGGTGTTCTTCGTCGGCATCGTGCTGATCCAGGTGTTCTCGTTCCGTCTGGGTCTGATCCCCGTGATCAACGCGAGTCCCGCGCAGGCGCTCATCCTCCCCGTCGCCACCCTCGCGATCCCTCTCTCCGCGCCGCTCGCCCAGGTGCTCATCCGCAGCATCGACGACGTGCGCGCGCAGCCCTTCGTGGCCGTCGTCCGCGCGCGCGGCGCATCGACGAGCTGGCTGCTCTGGCGCAATGTCGCCCGCAACGCCGTGCTTCCCGCGCTCACCATGGCGGGGCTCATCTTCGGCGAGCTCGTCGGCGGAGCCGTCGTGACCGAGAGCGTGTTCGGACGCGCCGGCGTCGGCCAGCTCACCGCCCAGGCTGTCGCCGCGCGCGATGCGCCGGTCCTGCTCGCGGTCGTCGTCTTCTCGGCGCTCGCCTTCGTCGTCATCAACCTTCTGGTCGACCTCGCCTACCCGGTGCTCGACCCGCGCCTGCGAGGAGCCCGCCGATGACCGGTACCGCGACAGCTCTGCTGACCGATCCCGCCGCCCCCGCGCGCGTCCGACGCGGTCGTCGGCGCCCGGCTCTCGGCATCCTGTTCTCGCTCCTCGTGCTCGCGGTGGCGATCGCGTGGGCGCTGGTGCCGTGGCTGTTCGCCCCGGGAGACCCGACCGCCGGGATCGGCATGCAGGCCCTCCAGCCGCCGAGCCCGGAGCACTGGTTCGGAACGGATGCCACGGGCCGAGACCTCTACACGCGTGTGGTGCACGGGGCGTCGCAGTCGCTGCTCGGCGCCGTGATCGCGGTCGGCGTCGGCTTCGTCGTCGGCACGGCCGTCGGTGTCATCGCGGGCTCGCGGCCCGGACCGGTGGACGACGTCCTCATGCGCGGTGTCGACGTGCTGCTCGCGATCCCCGGATTGCTGCTGTCGCTCAGCATCATCATCCTGCTCGGCTTCGGCACGGCGAACGCCGCGCTCGCCGTGGGTGTCACCTCGATCGCGGCCTTCGCACGCCTCGCGCGTTCGCAGGTGGTGAGCGTGCGGGTGAGCGACTTCGTCGAGGCGGCGTACGGCAGCGGCGGTACGTTCTGGACGGTGCTGTGGCGCCACATCCTGCCCAACTCGCTGACGGCGGTGCTCGCGCTCGCCGCGCTGCAGTTCGGTTCGGCCGTCCTGCAGATCGCGACGCTGGGCTTCCTCGGCTACGGCGCTCCCCCGCCCACGCCCGAGTGGGGCCTCCTCGTGTCGGAGGGCCGCAACTACATCGCCACAGCTTGGTGGCTCACGACCTTGCCCGGCGTCGTGATCGCGCTCGTCGTGCTCTCCGCCAACCGCCTGAGCGGCGCCATCCGCCGGGGAGTAACCTCATGACCGGCCCTCTGCTCGACATCCGCGGCCTCACCGTCGACTACGTCACCGACCGCGGTCGGCACAGAGCTGTCGACGACGTCTCGCTCGCCGTCGGTCCCGGTCGCGTCACCGCGCTCGTCGGAGAGTCGGGGTCGGGCAAGTCCACCCTCGGCCAGGCGGTGCTGGGGCTGCTGCCGAACGCCGCGCGGGTGGCATCCGGAAGCATCCGTCTGGGTGAGCTCGAGCTGCTCGGACTCCCGGAGCGACGCCTGCGCGCCCTGCGCGGGGCCCGCATCGGGCTGGTGCCGCAAGACCCGACCGGCTCGCTCAACCCCGTGCGGACGGTCGGTGCGAGCATCGCCGAGACCTTCCGCGTGCACGGCGATCGCGACCACGCCAAGATCCGCGGCCGTGTGCTCGAGCTGCTCGAGCGCGTCGGCATCGACGACCCCGCGACGCGCGCCCGCCAGTTCCCGCACGAGCTGTCGGGGGGCATGAAGCAACGCGTCCTCATCGCCTCGGCGATCGCGCTCGAGCCCGACCTCATCGTGGCCGATGAACCGACGAGCGCCCTCGACGTCACCGTGCAGAAGACGGTGCTCGATCTCATCGACACCCTTCGTCGCGAGAGCGGCACGGGGGTCCTGCTCATCACGCACGATCTCGCCGTCGCGGCCGACCGCGCCGACGAGGTCGTCGTGCTGCGCGGCGGGACCGTGCAGGAGAGCGGACGCGCCTCCGAGGTGCTCGCGCACCCCGCCGCGGAGTACACGCGCACCCTGCTCGCCGACGCCCCGTCGCTGTCGAGCGTGGTGGAGCGACGGATCCCGGATGCCACCCCCGCCCGGCCCCTCATCGAGGTGCAGGGTCTGCGTCGGGAGTACGCCCGCCGCGGCGCCGAGCCCTTCGTCGCGGTCGACGACGTGTCGTTCACCGTCGCGGCCGGGACGACGCACGCGCTCGTCGGGGAATCCGGCTCGGGCAAGACGACGACGGGGCGCGCGGTCGCGGGGTTCCAGCGCCCGACCGCGGGGACGGTCCGGGTCGACGGGATCGACGTCACGGCGCTGTCGGGTCGCGGCCTCCGCGACTATCGCCGCACCGTGCAACTCGTGTACCAGAACCCCCTGGCATCCCTCGATCCGCGTCAGCGCGTGGGACGCGCGATCGAGGAGCCCCTGCGCAACTTCGGTCTGGGGAGTGCGGCCGCTCGCTCGGAGCGTGTCCATCACCAGCTCGAACAGGTCGCCCTCGACCCTTCGCTCGCGGCACGCTACCCGGCGGAGCTCTCGGGCGGCCAACGGCAGCGTGTCGCGATCGCGCGAGCCCTCGTGCTCGACCCGCGTGTCGTCGTGCTGGATGAGGCCGTGTCGGCTCTCGACGTCACGGTGCAGGCGCAGATCCTGCGGCTGCTCGCCCGGCTCCAGGAGGAGCTGGGTCTGACGTACCTGTTCATCTCGCACGATCTGGCCGTGGTGCGCCAGATCGCAGATACCGTATCGGTGCTGCGGCGCGGGCGGCAGGTCGAGTCGGGCCCGGTCGACTGCGTGTTCCGCACTCCCCGGAGCGACGACACCCGGCAGCTGCTCGCGGCCATTCCGGGAACGGCATACAACGATGAGACGGCCCACGAGGCAGGAACGGAGGCGACGCGATGAGCGGCGCGCGACTGGGATTCTTCACGAGACTGTTGGATGCCGGCACCGACGGCGAGCGATACCGCCGCGCGCTCGCGCAGGTGCGGGCCGCCGAGCAGCACGGATTCGCCTCGCTCTGGATCGCGCAGCACCACTTCGACCGCGACGAGGGCGGTCTGCCCTCGCCCTTCCCCTTCCTCGCGGCGGCCGCCGTGCAGACCGAGCGCATCGCGCTGGGCACCGGGATCGTCACGCTCCCGATCGACGATCCGATCCGCGTGGCGGAAGACGCCGCCGTGGTCAACGCGCTGAGCGGTGGTCGCGTGCAGCTCGGCATCGGCACGGGCGGGACGCCGTCGTCGTTCGCCGCGTTCCAGCGTTCGTCGGATGAGCGGCGCGCGATCCAGGCCGAGCACGTCGAGGTGCTGCGCGACGCGTTCGGCGGGCGCGGCATCCGGGGGACGACCTCGGTGCTCAATCCCCCGGCTCCCGACCTCGCGGTGCGGCTGTGGCAGGCCACGTTCTCGGTCGAGGGCGGCCGGCGCGCCGGGCTCGACGGCGACGGGCTGCTCCTCTCGCGGACCCAGCCGAAGGAGCCCGGTCAGTCGCTGCACGACGTGCAGCTCCCGATCGTCGAGGCGTATCTCGAGGCACTGCCCTCGGGGGTGGAGCCGCGCATCCTCGCGTCGCGCACCGCGGTCGTCGTGGATGCCGCCGACCTCGATGCCGCCTGGCGGGCGGCCGACCCGGGTCTCCGGCGCCTCGCGCGGACGTTCCTCCGGCAGGACGGCACCGGCGATCTGCGCGACATCGCCCGCCTGACCGACACGCACCTCGGCACGGTGGGCGACGTCGTCGCCTCTCTCGAGGCCGATCTCACCCTTCAGCGCGCGACGGACGTCGCGTTCCAGGTGCACTCCGTCGATCCCGCGCACGAGATCACCCTCCGCTCGATCGAGCTGCTCGCGACCGAGGTCGCACCGCGCCTGGGGCTCCGCACGGGGGCCGAAGCCGCCGCCGAACTGCAGAACCTCACCGCCCAGACCACAGGAGTACTCGCATGACCGACGTGATCGACCTTCTCGCCGGGCTCTCCGCCGAGGGATCCCTGGATGCCGTGCGCCACCGCCGCGGGCAGGCTCGCGAGAATGCACAGCGGAGCTTCGCGGCACTGTTGGAGCCCGAGGAAGACCGCGGGTTCACCCTCGCCGAGCGGTACGCCGTGGCGACCTTCGTCGCCGCGCTGCACGACGACGACGCGGCCGCGCGGTTCTACGGCGATCTGCTCGCCGACGAGGACGACGCGCTGCGGGAGGCCGTGCTGATCGCCGCTGCGGCCGGGCGTTCGACCGGACCCGTCGGCGTCTACCGCGAGCCGGGGCTCGCCGAGGAGAGCATTCCGGTCGAGGCATACGGTGTGCCCGACGAGGTCGTCGCCGCGCTGGGGGAGCGACTCACCGCCGCCCTGGAGCACACGCACCTTCTGGCCTTCCGCCCCCGGGAGAGCTCGGCCGACGCCCTGCGCCGCCTCACGGGCGCGGGCTGGGACGCCGATCAGATCGTGTCGCTCTCACAGCTCGTCTCGTTCCTCGCGTTCCAGCTGCGTGCGGTCGCGGGGCTCCGCGTGGTCTCGGGC
>JARBUN010000195.1 GCA_029239635.1 Microbacterium sp.
GGCGACGTTGCGCGGCTGCCAGTTGACGGCCGAGGTGGAGTGCTCCATGAGGATCCACGGCGCGCCCCCGCCGACCGAGCGCGAGAGGTCGGCGGCGATGGCGAGGCCGACGTGCCCGTCGGGGTCGGCGGCCCAGAGGTAGTGGTCGTCCGAGACGATGTCGACCTCCTGCCCCCAGGCCCACAGGTCGGTCGTCCAGCTCTGGTTCGCCATGAAGTTCGTCGTGACCGGCTGCGCGGCGTGGGCGCGGATGGCATCCCGCTCGACGCGGAAGCACGCGCGCAGCTGGTGGTCGGTGAACCGCGCGAAGTCGAGGCGCTGCGCCGGGTTGACGACGCTCGGGGCGTCGGCGGGCGCGCCCACGTGCTCCCACTCGCCGTAGTGCTGGCCCCAGAAGGCCGTGCCCCAGGCCGCGTTGAGACCGTCGAGAGAGCCGTAGCGCTCGCGCAGCCACTCACGGAACGCGGCGACGGACGCGGGGGAGTAGTCCTCGCCGACGGGCACGCCGTACTCGTTGTGCACGTGCCACATGACCACGGCGGGGTGCGCGGCGTAGCGCTCGCCGAGGGCGTCGGCGATCCGATGGATCGCGTCTCGATACGCGGGGGAGGAGGGGGATGCCATGCCCCGCGAGCCGAAGCCCATCGTGCGGCCGTCGCGGGTCACGACGCGCGCCTCGGGATGGGCGTGGAAGAACCACGCGGGCGGCGAGGCGGTAGGCGTCCCCAGGTCGACGGCGATGCCGTGGCTGTGCAGGAGGTCGAGGAGCTCGTCGAGCCAGGAGAAGTCGAAGACGCCCTCGGTGCGCTCGAGGAGGGCCCACGAGAAGATGCCGACGCTGACGAGGTTCACGCCCGCTTCCCGCATGAGGCGCACGTCCTCGTCCCAGACCTCGCGGGGCCACTGCTCGGGGTTGTAGTCACCGCCGTACGCGATGCCGTCGAGAGCGGGCCAGGGGGTAGCGGGGCGCAACATCGCCCCGGGGTTCGTTACCGAACTGTGACCGGTCCCAGTTTGATCGCGCGCAAGGCGCGGAGCGGCGCGCGGAGGCCGATAGCATTCCGGCATGGAACAGACCCCGACCGCTCGTCGAAAGCCGACGATCCGCGACGTCGCCGCCGCCGCCGGGGTCTCGCGCGGCACCGTGTCGCGGGTCATCAACGGCGGGCACTGGGTGTCGCCCGACGCCCGCATCGCGGTCGAAGAGGCGATCGAGCGCACCGGGTACACCGCCAACCACGCCGCCCGGAGCCTCGCGACCGGGCGATCCGGGTCGCTCGCCTTCCTCATGACGGAGCCGCAGCACCTGCTCTTCGACGACCCCACGTTCGCGCTCCTGCTGCGCGGCGCGGCCGAGGCCCTGTCGGATCGGGGGATGACCCTCGTCCTGCTCATCGCGGGTACCCCGGCCGAACGGGCCAACGTCGAGCACTACGTCCGCGCGGGTCACGTCGACGGCGTCCTGCTCATCTCGTCGCACGAGGCCGATCCGTTGCTGGACTCGCTTCTCGAGGCCGGCATCCCCACGGTCTCGTGCGGTGTCCCTCTCGGACACGGCGCCGAGGTGCTGAGCGTCTCGGTCGACGAGAGCGGCTCGGCGCGGGAGATGACGGCGTACCTGCGCTCCCGCGGACACCGTCGCATCGCGACGATCGCCGGACCCGACGACACCCCCGGCGGACGCTTCCGGCTGGTGGGCTTCCGCGACGAGATGGGCGCCGACTTCGACCCCGCCCTGGTCGAAAGAGGCGACTACTCGCTGGAGTCCGGGGCGGCCGCGATGGCGCGGCTGCTCGAGAGGGCCCCCGATATCGACGCCGTCTTCGCCGCGTCCGACTCGATGGCCGCCGGCGCGGTGCAGACGCTCCGACGTGCGGGCCGCCGTGTGCCCGAGGACGTCGCGGTGGCGGGATTCGACGACTCCGGTCTCGCGGCGACCCACGAGCCCGCGCTCACCACCATGCGCCAACCCTGGGAACAGCTCGGTCGTGCTGTCGACCACCTTCGTTCCGCGCGACTCCGCTTGAGCGGCCGGTCGTCACGTGACCTCCGGGGCCGGACGCGCCCCCGTAGAATCCTGGGGTGACTTCCGGCCGATCCTTCTACATCACGACGCCGATCTACTATCCGAGCGACGTCCCCCACATCGGTCACGGCTATACGACCGTGGCCGTGGACACGCTCGCGCGCTGGCACCGCCAGGCCGGTGACGACACCTGGATGTTGACCGGCACCGACGAGCACGGCCAGAAGATGATGCGTGCGGCCGCCGCGAACGGCGCGACGCCGCAGGAGTGGGTCGACAAGCTCGTGGGCGAGTCGTGGTTCCCCCTGCTGAAGACGCTCGACGTCGCCAACGACGACTTCATCCGCACCAGCCAGCCCCGCCACGAGGAGCGCGTCGCCAAGTTCGTGCAGGCGCTGTACGACCGGGGCTACATCTACGCCGGGGAGTTCGAGGCGCTGTACTGCGTCGGCTGCGAGGAGTTCAAGACCGAGGCCGAGATCGTCGACGGCGAAGGCCCCTTCGAGGGACTCAAGGTCTGCGCGATCCACTCGAAGCCGCTCGAACTCCTGCAGGAGAAGAACTACTTCTTCAAGCTCAGCGAGTTCCAGGACCGCCTGCTCGAGCTCTACAAGACGGTGCCCGACTTCGTCCGTCCCGAGTCGGCTCGTAATGAGGTCGTCTCCTTCGTCAAGAACGGTCTGAAAGACCTGTCGATCTCGCGGTCGACGTTCGACTGGGGCATCCAGGTGCCGTGGGACGAGGCGCACGTCATCTACGTGTGGGTCGACGCGCTACTGAACTACGCCACGGCGATCGGCTATGGAACCGATCCCGAGGAGTTCGCGCGCCGCTGGCCGGCGTACCACGTGGTCGGCAAGGACATCCTGCGCTTCCACGCCGTCATCTGGCCCGCCATGCTCATGGCCGCGGGTCTCGACGTGCCGCGCGGAGTGTTCGCGCACGGCTGGCTGCTCGTCGGCGGCGAGAAGATGTCGAAGTCGAAGCTCACCGGCATCGCGCCGACCGAGATCACGGACGTCTTCGGTTCCGACGCCTACCGGTTCTACTTCCTGTCCGCGATCGCGTTCGGTCAGGACGGCTCGTTCTCGTGGGAAGACCTCTCCGCGCGCTACCAGGCCGAGCTCGCCAACGGCTTCGGCAACCTGGCCTCCCGCACGATCGCCATGATCGAGCGGTACTTCGAGGGCATCGTCCCGCCCTCGGGCGAGCTGACCGAGATCGACCGCGCGATCCAGCAGACGGTCGCGGATGCCGCGACGAACGCCGACGCGGCCATCGAGAAGTTCCGCATCGACGAGGCGATCGCCGCGATCTGGACGATCGTCGACGCGCTCAACGGCTACATCACCGACAACGAGCCGTGGGCGCTGGCGAAGGACCCGGAGAAGCGCAAGCGCCTCGGCACCGTGCTGTACACCGCCGCCGAGGGACTGCGCGCGCTCGCCGTGCTGCTGTCTCCGGTCATGCCGATCGCGACCGAGAAGCTGTGGATCGCGCTCGGCGCGGGCGAGAGCATCGGACGCCTGCACGACCAGCCGCTGCGCGAGGCCGGTCAGTGGGGCGTCCTGCGTCCCGGTTCGTCGGTGAACGGCCTGTCGCCGCTGTTCCCGCGCGTCGAGCAGGCGTGAGCACGTCGTCGTCGATCCCGGAGCCTGCGGCGGTACCTGAACCCGCCGCGGTCCCGGAGCCTGTCCAAGAGCCTGCCCCCGGCTCCACCCCCGTCGAGCGCCCGCGCGGCACCGTCGACGGCGGCGATCCGAGCCAGTACGTGCGGGAGCGTTCGACCGACGGTCGGCGCGACGTGAGCTACCCGCCGGCGCCCGAGCCCCTCGGCATCCCGGTCTACGACAACCACACCCACCTCGAGATCGAGGACGGCGAAACCGGGCTCTCGCTCGACGAGCAGCTCGAGCGCGCCCTGGCCGTGGGTGTGCACGGTGTCGTCCAAGCCGGCGGCGACGTCGACTCGTCGCGGTGGTCGGCGTGGGCCGCCGCGACCCATCCGCGCGTGCTCGCCGCCGTGGCGATCGCTCAGATCCGCTCGTTCGAGGCGCACATCGCGCTCGCGAAGAAGCACGGGATCGCGATGCAGATCCACGATCGCGACGCCCACGACGCCGTGCTCGAGACCCTCGAGCGCGTCGGGGCCCCCGAGAAGACGGTCTTCCACTGCTTCTCGGGCGACGCCGAGATGGCGCGGATCGCGGCGGACCGCGGCTACTACCTCTCCTTCGCCGGCAACGTGACGTTCAAGAACGCGCAGAACCTGCGCGACGCCCTCGCGGTGACCCCGCTCGAGCGCATCCTCGTCGAGACCGACGCGCCGTTCCTGACGCCCGCGCCCTACCGAGGCCGCCCGAACGCCCCGTATCTGATCCCCGTCACGCTGCGCTTCCTCGCGGCCGAGCGGGGGATGGATGCCGACGAGCTCGGCGCTCAGATCGCGGCGAACACCGTCGAGGTCTACGGCGAGTTCTGAGCTCCGCACGGCGAAGGCCGGCACCCCGCGGGGATGCCGGCCTTCGTGTTCTCGATCGAGCTCAGCGCTTCTCGTCGTCGAGTCGGGCTTCTTCGGCGCGCTCGAGGCGGTCCTTCTCCTTCTGAGCGGCTTCGCGCTCTTCTCGGATCTCTTCGTGGGACTTCGAGTTGTTGGTCATGGGCTGGTCCTTTCAGGCCTTCTTCGGCGGTGTCTTGTGCGGACGGGGTTTGCGGACGAACAACGTCTCGGTCTGCTCGAGCTCCATGCCCTTGGTCTCGGGGATCTTCCACAGCACGAAGAAGAACGACAGGGCGGCGAAGAA
>JARBUN010000196.1 GCA_029239635.1 Microbacterium sp.
CGGAGACCCAGGCCGAGAGATCGATGGTGGGGACCGAGAAACGGGGCATGCTCCGACGCTAGGCGGGCCGTGTCACGCGGTTGTTTCTGAGGTGTCACGGTTGCGAGGAGGACCCGCGGCGCGGGGCGTCCCGTGGAACCCCAGCGGAAACGAGAAAAACCCCCGGGGATGAACCCCGGGGGTCTTTCTCGTTCTGTGCGCGAGGGGGGACTTGAACCCCCACGCCCTAATACGGGCACTAGCACCTCAAGCTAGCGCGTCTACCTATTCCGCCACCCGCGCATCTGGGTGTTTGTCACTTTCGCAACGAGGAACGACATTACCACGACCGGAGCCCCGTCTCGAACCGACGCTGCAGCCCGGGCGCGGCTCGAGGATCGCACGGCCTCGCGCCCTGCGCCGCACCGCGACACACGACGGAGGAGCATCGCACCCCCGGGTACCGTAGTGCGCATGCCCGAGCTCGAGAACGACGTACCCGAGGTCGCCCGACCCATCGCCCGACGCACGAACGTCTGCGCGCGCGTCCCCGGTCGCAACCCCGACAAGCCGGCGCTGATCCTGCACGGTCACCTGGATGTCGTGCCCGCCGTCGCCGAGGATTGGAGCGTCGACCCGTTCGCCGGCGAGATCCGCGACGGCATCCTGTGGGGCCGCGGAGCGGTCGACATGAAGGACATGGATGCCATGATCCTCACCGCCGTCGCCGACGTCCTGCGCGCGGGGGAACAGCCCGAGCGCGACATCATCATCACCTTCTTCGCCGACGAGGAGAACGGCGGAGTCGAGGGCTCGGCGCTGGTCGTGAAGGATCGCGCCGACTGGTTCCGCGGGGCGACGGAGGCCATCAGCGAGGTCGGCGGGTACTCGATCGCGGTCGGAGATCGTCGCGCCTACCTGCTGCAGGTGGGCGAGAAGGCGCTCATCTGGATCAAGCTGATCGCGCGGGGTCGCGCCGGCCACGGCAGCGGCCTGCACCCCGACAACGCCGTCACGGCTCTCGCCGAGGCCGTCGCCGCCCTCGGCCGCACCCAGTGGCCCGTGCGGCTGACCGACACGACCGCGCAACTGCTGGCGGGTCTCGCCGAGATCACGGGTGACGACGCGGGCGATCCCGATGCGCTCGCGCTGCGCACCGGCGCGGCATCCAGCTTCATCCGCTCGACGCTGCGGACGACGACGAACCCGACGGGGCTGACCGCGGGGTACAAACACAACGTGATCCCCGACCGCGCCGAAGCGCTCATCGATGTCCGGGTGCTCCCGGGTACCGAGGAGGCGGCGCTGGCCGACATCCGGCGCATCGTGGGTCCCCACGTCGAGATCGAGGTCGTGCACACGGACATCGGGCTCGAGGTGCCGTTCTCCGGCGATCTCGTCGACGCCATGGTGGCGCAGCTCGACCGTCACGACCCCGGCGTGCCGGTCGTGCCCTACCTGATGGGTGGCGGCACCGACAACAAGGCCCTCGCCGGTCTCGGAATCTCCGGTTACGGGTTCGCGCCGTTGCGACTCCCGGCCGACCTCGACTTCACCGGGATGTTCCACGGTGTCGACGAGCGCGTCCCCGTCGACGCGCTCGAGTTCGGTCGTCGAGTCCTCGCCGACCTCATCCGAACGTACTGAAGGACCGAATGCATATCTTCGAGGTCATCATCCTGGGGCTCGTTCAGGGCCTCACCGAGTTCCTCCCCATCTCCTCCAGCGCCCACCTGCGCATCGTGGGCGAGTTCCTCCCGTCGCAGACCGACCCCGGTGCGACGTTCACCGCCATCACCCAGATCGGCACCGAGCTCGCGGTGCTGCTGTACTTCCGCAAGAAGATCGCGCGGGTGATCTCGCGCTGGTTCCTGTCGCTGACCGGTCGCGTGCCCCGCAACGATCCCGACGCCCGCATGGGCTGGTACATCATCATCGGCACCCTCCCGATCGCGGTGCTGGGCGTGGCTCTGCAGAGCCTGATCCGCGACAACTTCCGGAGCCTGTGGATCACCGCGATCGTGTTGATCGTCTTCGGCATCCTGCTCGGTGTCGCCGATCACTACGGCAAGCGCCGCCGCGACCTCGAAGACCTGAACGTCGGCCACGGCTTCGCCTTCGGTTTCGCCCAGGCGCTCGCCCTCGTCCCCGGCGTCTCGCGCTCCGGCGCCACCACGACCCTGGGCCGCGCCCTCGGCTACAAGCGCACCGCGGTCGCCGAGTACTCGTTCCTGCTGGCCGTGCCGGCGGTCTTCGCCAGCGGCCTGTACGAGCTCTACAAGAGCTTCGACGAGGGCACCGGCCCGTACAACCTCGGCGAAACGGCGATCGCGACCGTCATCGCGTTCGTCGTCGGCTACCTCGTGATCGCTTTCCTCATGCAGTACCTCAAGCGCGGCAGCTTCCTGCCGTTCGTGATCTACCGCGTGGCCCTCGGCGTCCTGCTGATCGTTCTGCTCTCGCTCGGCGTGATCCCCGCCGTGTCGACCGTCATCAGCAGCTGAGCGGCCTTCGTCGTTTCATCGGCGCGGCGGGTCGTCGCGGCCGGGTTTGCTCGGTCCGTCGCCGCCGCGTCGGAGATAGCGCTCGAACTCCTGCGCGATCGCGTCACCGGACGCCTCGGGCGAGTCCCAGGTGTCGCGCGTCTGCTCGAGCTGGCGGATGTACTCGCTCATCTCCTCGTCGTCGGCGGCGGCCGCGTCGATCGAGGCCTCCCAGGCCACCGCTTCGGCGGCGAGCTCTCCGCGCGGCACGTCGATGCCCGTGATGGACTGCAGGCGGTCCAGGAGGGCCAGAGTGGCCTTCGGGTTGGCGCACCCCCTCGTTGTCGCTGCCGGCGAAGACGGAGATCGGGCGGGTGTGCGGCACGTCGGACATCATCGAGCCGAGCGCGACGAACCCCGTCACGTCCTCCCGGAGGGCGACGTCGATGAACTCCGCGGCGAAGGCCTGCCAGGCACGGGCCGGCTCGACCCCGACGAGGAGCCAGATCTCGGCGTCGTCGGAGCGGTGCGTCGGGCGAAGGAGTCGCGCCTCGGGCCACGTCAGTGTGCGGTGGCCCTCGGCATCCAGGCCGATCTGCGGGCGTGTGTACTGGTAGTCGAAGTACAGCTCGGGGTCGACCGTGTGCACCACTTCGTAGGCGGTGTCCGCGCGCAGCAGAGCCGCGGCGGCGGACGCCGCCTCTCCGGCGTCGTTCCAGCCGTCGAAAGCGGCGACGATGATCCGGCGACCCAGTGCGTCCACGCGACCTCCTCTGCCCCGGGAAGGGCTGGGTTCCAGGATAGGCGCATGCACCAGGCCGGGAGCGGCGGGGGACGGCGCTCTCGATACGATGGAACGATGACTTCTCCCGCCCCCGCCGCCGTCCTCTGGGACATGGACGGCACGCTCGTCGACACGGAACCCTTCTGGATGGCGGCCGAGACACCGCTCGTCGAGCGCTTCGGGGGCACCTGGTCGCACGAGCAGGCGCTCGGAATGGTGGGCCTCGCCCTCGAGGACTCGGCGCGTCTCCTGCAGAACGCCGGGGTTCCGTGGGGCGTCGACGAGATCATCTCGTACCTCACGGACGAGGTGCAGCGCCAGCTCGCGATCGAGGGGGTGCCGTTCCGTCCCGGTGCCCGTGAACTCCTCGCCGACCTGCGCGCCCACGGCGTGAAGACCGCGCTCGTCACCATGTCCATGCGGCGCATGGCTCTCTCGGTCGTCGAGTTGATCGACTTCCCGGCGTTCGACGTGGTGGTGGCCGGCGACGACGTGGAGCGGCCGAAACCCCACCCGGATCCCTATCTCCAGGCCTGCGCCGCGCTCGGCGTCGACATCGTCGACACGGTGGCGATCGAAGACTCGCCCAACGGACTCCGCTCCGCCACCGCCAGCGGCGCGGTGACCCTCGGCATCCCTCTCATGGTCTCCCTGGACGGTCTCGGCGCCGACGCCCTCTGGCCGAGCCTCGAGGGCCGCACGACCGCCGACCTGCGTGTGCTGCACGCGTCGC
>JARBUN010000003.1 GCA_029239635.1 Microbacterium sp.
GGTGCGCCGCAAGCCGTTCTCGGTCGTGCTCTTCGACGAGATCGAGAAGGCCCACCCCGACATCTTCAACTCGCTGCTGCAGATCCTCGAAGAGGGTCGCCTCACCGACGGTCAGGGTCGCGTCATCGACTTCAAGAACACCGTGATCATCATGACGACCAACCTCGGTTCGTCGGCGATCGCCGGTGGCCCGGTCGGTTTCCAGGTCGAGGGCAGCGCGCAGACCTCGTACGAGCGGATGAAGGGCAAGGTCGACGAAGAGCTCAAGCGCCACTTCAAGCCCGAGTTCCTCAACCGCGTCGACGATGTCATCGTCTTCCCGCAGCTGAACAAGGACGAGCTCCGTCAGATCGTCGGCCTGTTCGTGAAGCGTCTCGCCGACCGTCTGCTCGACCGCGACATGACCGTCGAGCTCTCGGATGCCGCGAAGGACAAGCTCATCGAGATCGGGTTCGACCCGACGCTCGGAGCGCGCCCCCTGCGTCGCGCCATGCAGCGCGAGGTCGAGGACCGTCTCAGCGAGAAGATCCTGCACGGCGAGCTCGAGTCGGGCGACCACGTGAAGGTCGGCGTCGAGAACGGTCAGTTCTCGTTCGAGACCAGCCCGCGCGGTGAGAAGGTCGCGATCGGCGTCGGCACGGCCGGCGAGATCGCCGCCACTCCCGACACCCTCGCCGGCAGCTGACGCGGTAACAGACAGGGGCCCGGATGCCATGGCATCCGGGCCCTTCGTCGTCGGGTCGCGCGGGCGCGGCTGATGCCGAGATGACCGGCTTTCGCCGAGCAGACCGGTGATCCGCGCCAAGCGCGGGTCATCTCGACGATCGAGAGCCATCTCGGCGGCTGCTCACAGGGCCCGCGGGGTGCACGGCCGGGCGGCGTACGCTGGGACGATGACCTCATCCGCGCCGTTCGTCGTCCGCCCCGCCGGAACCGCCGACGTCCGACGCATCCACGAGCTCCTCGAGCCGTTCGTGCAGAAGCGCATCCTGCTGGGCAAGGACCTCGTGGTGCTCTACGGCTCGGTGCAGCAGTTCGTCGTCGCCGAGGCGGACGGCGTCGTCATCGGCTGCGGGGCCCTGCACGTGATGTGGGAGGACCTCGGCGAGATCCGCACCCTCATCGTGCACGACGACTGGCTGCATAACGGTGTGGGCCGGGCGATCGTCGAGGATCTCGAGGAGCGCGCGAGAGAGCTCGGCGTCAGCCGCCTCTTCTGCCTCACGTTCGAGGTCGACTTCTTCACCCGTCGCGGGTTCTCGGAGATCGGCGAGCAGGTCGTGCCGCCCGACGTCTACTCGCAGCTCGTGCGCAGTCCCGACGAGGGGGTCGCGGAGTTCCTCGACCTCGCGCACGTGAAGCCCAACACCCTCGGCAACACGCGGATGCTCAAGCACCTCTGAGCGTGCCGTGGGCTGAGGGCACAGCGAGGCCGCATACGCTGGAACGATGACCGATGCCCCCCGCAGGCGGAGGCAGTCCCCGGCGGTCTACCGTCGTCGCCGTCTCGCTGCCGCGCTCCTCGCGCTGATCGTGATCGGCCTCGTCGTGTGGCTCGTCGTGGCTCCGCCCTGGCGATCCGCTCCCGCCGCGGACACCGCCCCCGCTCCCGCCGCCAGCGCGCCGGCGCCGTCGACCGCAGCGTCCGACGCGCCGCCCTCGAACGCGCCGGCCACCCCCGAGCCGAGCCCCACCGCGAGCGCGTCCGACGGCCCGGCGGAGTGCACCCCCGCCGACATCAAGGTCGAGGCGCTCTCCGACAAGAGCGAGTACGCGCAGGGCGAGAACCCGCAGCTGTCGATCCGGCTGACCAACTCCAGCGCGAACCCCTGCACGATGAACGTGGGCACGAGCGCGCAGTCGTTCACCGTGACCAGCGGTTCCGACGTCTGGTGGCGTTCCACCGACTGCCAGTCGGAGCCGAGCGACATGGAGGTCACCCTCGCCGCCGGGCAGACCGTCACGAGCTCCGCGCCGCTCACCTGGGACCGCACCCGTTCCTCGGTCGGCTCGTGCGACAGCGAGCGCGCCTTCGCTCCCGGCGGCGGCGCGACGTACCACCTCAGTGTGTCGATCGGCGGCATCCCCTCCACCGGAACGGCCTCGTTCATCCTGCAGTGACCCCCGCGTGAGAACGGCAGAGGGGCGGATGCCGTGGCATCCGCCCCTCCGTCATGTCTCAGGACCGGTTGTCTCCGAACACCTCGCCCTCCATCGCGTCGTAGCCCTCTTTCTGCGGGTCGCCGTGCAGGCCGCCCGAGAGGGCGTACTCCTCCTCGGGGGAGAGCACGAGGCGGTGCCGGCCGTAGATCGCGAAGGCGATGAAGATCACGGCGTAGACCACGATGATCGCGACGATGGCCAGCAGGTAGGCCGGGTTCAGCAGCAGGCCGAAGAACACGACCGCGGCGATGATCGCGGCCGAGTAGGCGCCGAAGAGGCCCCACGGGCTCTTGTAGGGCCGGACGGCGTTCGGGAACTTCTTGCGCAGCACGATGAAGGAGACCATCTGCAGGAAGTACGCGAGCACCGCACCCCACACCGCGATGTTCAGCACGATCGCGCCGGCGGGACTGGCGTCGCCACCCGCCGCCTGCACGATCACCAGCGCGAAGAATCCGAGGACGGCGCCGAAGACGAGGGCGACCCACGGGGTCTTCCGGGCCCCGGTCAGTGAAAGCCACCGCGGGTAGTAGCCGGCACGCGAGAGCGAGTACATGTTGCGGCCGTAGGCGAACATGATGCCCATGAGGGATGCCAGGAGGCCGATCAGCGCGAGAAGCGACAGCACGGCCGCCGCCTGATCGCCGACCATCGCGCGGAAGCCGTCGAGCAGAGGTTCGACCGACGCACCTGTCACGTCGGCGCCGAGGACACCCGTGTTGAGGAACAGCACGATGAGGCCCGTGACGATGAGGGTTCCGCGGGCCCAGAGTCCCGCACGGGGGATGTCGCGAGCGGGGTCGTGCGACTCCTCCGCCGCGAGCGGGAGCTCTTCGATGCCGAGGAAGAACCACATCGCGAAGGGGAGGGCGAGCAGGATCGCGCCGACGCCGTGGGGGAGGAACTCGGACTGGCCCGGGTCGGGGACGATGTTCCACAGCGACCCCCAGTCGAAGGCGCCGGTGGCCAGTGACATGACACCGAAGACCACGATGATCCCGATGGATATGACCGAGACGACGATCGCGAAGCCGAACGAGATGTTCGCCCCGGCGGCGTTGAGGCCGATGAAGATCGCGTAGAGGATGATCCACCAGACGAACGACGGCAGACTCACCCCGGTCAGCAGCTCGAGCGCCGAATCGGCGTACTGGCCCGAGAAGTAGACGACGACGGCGGTGGTGGCGACGTACTCGATGGTCTCGGCGAGACCTGTCGCGAGGCCGCCCCACGGGCCCATCGCCGATCGGGCGAACGAGTAGGCGCCGCCGGTGTGCGGCATCGCGGCCGCCATCTCTCCGATCGAGAAGGTCAGGCCGTAGTACATGATCACGAGGACCACGAACGCGATCAGCATGCCGCCGAAGCCGGCGTTCGCGATTCCGAAGTTCCAGCCGGAGAAGTCGCCCGAGATGACCGCGGCGACGGCGAGGCCCCACAGGCCCCACACGCCGGCGGAGCGTTTCAGGGTGCGTTTCTCGAAGTACGTGGAATCCGTGGCCGTATAGGTGGCGCCGGCGACCTTTTTGCGAGAACTGCTCGAGGTGGACATGGGACCTCCAGAGGGATGCGGGCAGGCGGCGGGCTCGCCTTGCGGGAAATCATGGCCTTCTATTGGTCGACCTGTCTACCTTTGGCGTGTAAGTTCCTCGTTACGTCCTCCGTACACGGGGACGACGACCACCCGAGAGGGAGACCATGGCGGGCAATCTCACCACCGCAGAATTGGATGCCGCGATCGACAGCGGCGAGATCGACACGGTCATCGTGGCGTTCCCCGACGCGCAGGGTCGCCTCGTCGGCAAGCGCGTCGCCGCGCGGTTCTGGCGTGACGAGGTGCTGCCCCACGGCGCGGAGGCCTGCAACTATCTGCTCTCGGTCGACGTGGACCTCAACACCGTCGACGGGTACGCGATGTCGAGCTGGGACAAGGGGTACGGCGACATGCTGCTCGTCCCCGATCTCGACACGCTGCGTCGCGTCCCCTGGCAGGAGGGGACCGCTCTCGTCATGGCCGACCTCGCGTGGGAGGACCGTGAGCACGTCGCGCAGTCGCCGCGTGGCATCCTGAACGCGCAACGCGCGCGGCTCGCGGAGCGGGGCCTCACCGCCTACGCGGGCACGGAGCTGGAGTTCATCGTCTTCGACGACTCGTTCCGCGAGGCGTGGGCCAAGGGCTACACCGGGCTGCGGGCCTCGACCGACTACAACGTCGACTACAACCTGCTCGCCACCACGCGTCTCGAGCCGCTGCTGCGCGACATCCGCGTGGGCATGGACGGGGCCGGCATGTACTGCGAGGGGGTGAAGGGGGAGTGCAACTTCGGCCAGCAGGAGATCGCGTTCCGCTACGCCGAGGCTCTCGAGACCGCGGACAACCACACGATCTACAAGAACGGCGCCAAGGAGATCGCCGACCGCCACGGCAAGTCGCTGACCTTCATGGCCAAGTTCAACGAGCGCGAGGGCAACAGCTGCCACATCCACCTCTCGGTCCGCGGTGACGACGGCGCCGCCGTCATGGCGGGCGACGGCGAGCACGGTTTCAGCCCTCTCATGGAGCACTGGATCGCCGGCATCCTCGCCACGCTTCGCGAGTTCACGCTGCTGTACGCCCCCACGATCAACTCGTACAAGCGCTTCGCCCTCGGCTCCTTCGCCCCCACGGGCATCGCGTGGGGCGTCGACAACCGCACCTGCGCGCTGCGCGTGGTCGGGCATGGGTCGTCGCTGCGCGTCGAGAACCGCGTCCCCGGCGGGGACGTGAACCCCTACCTGGCGATCTCCGCGATCATCGCGGGTGGGCTGTACGGCATCGAGAACGAGCTCGAACTGCCCGCACCCCTCACCGGCAACGCGTACACCTCCGGCGTGGACACCTTGCCCACGACCCTGCGGGAGGCCGCGCGGCTCTTCTCGGAGTCGACGATCGCCCGCGCCGCCTTCGGCGACGATGTCGTCGAGCACTACCTCAACCAGGCGCGCATCGAAGTCGAGGCTTACGATGCCGCCGTGACCGATTGGGAGCGGGTGCGTGGTTTCGAACGTCTCTGATCCGAGCGGGACGCCGGTCGTCGGGCTCACGACCTATCTCGAGCGCGCGACGCAGGGGGTGTGGGACGTCCGTGCGTCGTTCCTGCCGCAGCAGTACTTCGACTCCGTGACCGCCTCGGGCGCGAGTGCCGTGCTGCTGCCCCCGCAACCCCGGCCGGCGGAGGCTGCGGCGGCGGTGCTCGACGGCCTCGACGGTCTCATCCTCACGGGCGGCCTCGACGTGCAGCCCGAGCTCTACGGCGCCGAACGCCACCCGCTGACCGACCCCGCCCGGGCCGACCGCGACGCGTGGGAGCTCGCCCTTCTCGCGGGGGCGCGGGAGCGCGGCATCCCGGTCTTCGGCATCTGCCGGGGGCTGCAGCTGATCAACGTCGCGACGGGCGGGACGTTGCACCAGCACCTGCCCGAGGCGCTCGGCACCGAGCGCTACCGGATCGGTGGCGGGGTCTTCGCCGAGAACGTGGTGGACGTGGATGCCGGAACCCGGCTCGCCGGCCTCGTCGGCGCCGGACCCCTCACCGTCCACAGCTATCACCACCAGGGCGTCGACCGGGTGGGCGAGGGTCTCGTCGTGACCGCGCGCACCGACGACGGACTCGTGCAGGCCGTCGAGCTGCCCGGTGACGACTATCTCGTCGCCGTGCAGTGGCATCCGGAGGAGAACGCCGAGGACCGGCGGCTCTTCCTCGGGCTGGTCGCCGCCGCAGCGCGCTACCGGGCGTCGCGCTTCGCGGGTGCGACGTCCGCTGTCGGTTCACCCGCCCCCACCTCCGAGCACCAGGGAGTTCCCGCATGAGCACCTTCACCGTCATCGACCCGTCCACGGGGTCGCCGATCACGACGCTCGAACGCGCCGAGATCGACCAGGTGGATGCCGCCGTCGCCGACGCCGTGCGCGCGCAGCGCGCGTGGGCGTCGCTCGCCCCCGTCGCCCGCGCCGATGCCCTGCGCGCGTTCGCGCGGGTCGTCGAGGCGCACGTCGACGAGCTCGCCGCGCTCGAGGTGAAGAACTCGGGCCACCCGATCGGCTCGGCGCGGTGGGAGGCGCAGCACGTCGCGCAGGTGCTCAACTACTACGCGGGGGCTCCGGAACGCCTGATCGGGTCGCAGATCCCGGTCGCCGGGGGACTGGACGTGACCTACCACGAGCCCTACGGCGTCGTCGGGATCATCGTGCCGTGGAACTTCCCCATGACGATCGCGGCGTGGGGCTTCGCCCCGGCTCTCGCCGCGGGGAACGCCGTGGTGCTCAAGCCCGCCGAGCTCACTCCGCTGACCGCGATCCGCCTGGGCGAGCTGGCGCTCGAAGCGGGGCTGCCGGAGGGCCTGTTCCAGGTGGTCGTGGGCTCCGGCTCGGTCGTCGGTCAGCGGTTCGTCTCGCACCCCGACGTGCACAAGGTCGTCTTCACGGGGTCCACCGAGGTGGGCACCGAGGTCGCCGCGGGGTGCGCGCGGATGCTCAAGCCCGTCACCCTCGAGCTCGGCGGGAAGAGCGCGAACATCGTGTTCGCCGACGCCGATCTCGAGAAGGCCGCGGCGGGGGTGCCGGGGTCCGTCTTCGACAACGCCGGCCAGGACTGCTGCGCGCGCAGCCGCCTGCTGGTGCAACGCAGCGTCTTCGACCGGTTCCTCGAGATGCTCGAGCCCGCGGTGGCCGGATGGAAGGTCGGCGACCCGACGAGCGAGAACACCCAGATGGGCCCGCTGATCTCGGCATCCCACCGCTCCACCGTCCAGAGCTTCCTCGACGGGGTCGATGTGGCCTTCCGCGGCTCCGCACCCGAGGGAGACGGCTTCTGGTTCGCCCCCGCGGTCGTGCTCGCCCAACCGGGCGACCGCATCGCGCAAGACGAGGTCTTCGGCCCCGTGCTCGCGGTCCTGCCGTTCGACGACGAAGCGGATGCCATCCGCCTGGCGAACGACACCGCGTACGGTCTCGCCGGCTCGATCTGGACCGAGAGTCTGGGGCGTGGCATCCGGGTCTCCCGCGGAGTGCGCAGCGGCGCCCGACCGCCCGACCCACCCCCTCGTCCCGCTTATGACGGTCCTCGTCCCACTTTCGGCTCTTGCAGACGCTCTGAGCCAGCCATAACTGGGACGAGGTTCAGCTCGAAAGGAACCACCGCACCATGACCATCGATCTCACTCAGCGCCTGCGCGACCGCGTCGCCATCGTCACCGGCGGCGCCAGCGGCATCGGCCTCGCCACCGCCCGCCGCTTCGCGGCCGAGGGCGCGCGCGTCGTGATCGCCGACCTCGACGAGACCACCGGCGCAGCGGCCGCCACCGAGGTCGGCGGGGTGTTCCGGCAGGTGAACGTCGCCGACGAGGACTCCGTGAACGCCCTCTTCGACGGGGTGGCCACCGACCTCGGCAGCGTCGACATCGCCTTCAACAACGCCGGCATCTCGCCCGCGGACGACGACTCGATCGAGACGACCGAGCTGCCGGCGTGGGACAGGGTGCAGGACGTCAACCTCAAGAGCGTGTACCTCTGCTCGCGTGCGGCCCTGCGTCACATGGTGCCCGCGGGGAAGGGCTCGATCATCAACACCGCCTCGTTCGTGGCGCTGCTGGGCTCGGCCACCTCGCAGATCTCGTACACCGCGTCGAAGGGCGGCGTGCTCGCGATGACGCGCGAGCTCGGCGTGCAGTTCGCCCGGCAGGGGATCCGCGTGAACGCGCTCTGCCCCGGTCCGGTGAACACCCCGCTCCTGCAGGAGCTGTTCGCGAAGGACCCGGAGCGCGCACAGCGTCGGTTGGTGCACGTGCCGATGGGACGGTTCGCCGAGCCGGAGGAGATGGCCGCGGCGGTGGCGTTCCTGGCATCCGACGATGCGTCCTTTATCACGGCGACGGCGTTCGTCGTCGACGGGGGGATCACGAACGCGTACGTCACGCCGCTGTGAGCGCGCGGTGTCCACGGCCCGACCTCGGCTGTCGGGCGGGCGTGCGCTCGCCGGCCGTGACAGGCTGAGACGATGACCGATGCGCCGCTCGATGACCTGCGCCGGGCCGTCTATCGGCCCGTGCGCAGTGGCAACGCGCTCGAGGACACGACGGCGCGGATCGTGCAGACGGTGCGTCTCGGGCTGGTCGCACCGGGGGAGTCTCTGCCCGCGGAGCGCGAGCTCGCCGCGCTCTACGGCGTGAGCCGCGACACGGTGCGCGAGGCGCTTCGCGAGCTGGCGGATGCCGGGTGGCTCGAGACGCGGCGCGGGCGGTACGGCGGGACCTTCGTGGTCGATCCCGTGCCGCGTCCGTCGACGCCGGCGGTCGTGTCGGAGGTCGAGCTGGGCGATGTGATCGCCCTGCGTGGTGTGCTCGAGCCCGGTGCGGCGTGGGCTGCCGCCGGGCGATCCCTGTCGGCCGATGAACGCGACGTGCTCTGGGCACGGCACGAAGCGGCCGCGCGCGCCGAGGGTGCCGATTACCGCCGACTGGACACGCTGCTGCACCTCACGATCGCGGAGGTCGCCGGCATCCCGTCCCTCGTGCCCCTCGTCGCCGAGAACCGCGCGCGCATCAACGCGTGGCTCGACACGTTCCCGCTTCTGCCCCGCAACATCGACCACTCCACCTCGCAGCACGCCGCGATCGTCTCGGCCATCCTCGCCGGGAGACCGGATGCCGCCCACGCGGCGATGCGCGACCACCTGGCCGGGTCGGAGGCGTTGTTGCGCGGGTTCCTGGCCTAGCGCGGCTGGGGCGCGGGGGTGCCCCTTGGTGCCGGACGGAGGAGTCGTGGCGGAGGGAGGACGCATGGAGGGGTTTGGGTCCTCCGCTCGCCGTATCTCCTCCGCTGAGCACGCGAGGCGTCTCGGCCGCGTCCGCGAGGGGGCCGGTGGCGAGGGGAGGGGGCCATTGCGTTTGCGGCGGTCGGCGGTCGTTGCGGCGGTTAGCGGGTTCGGGGTGATTGCGGTTGTGGTTGCCGGGGGAGGAGATTCGGCGACGGGAGGACGCTCGTGTACGTGTGGGTCCTCCGCTCGCCGAATCTCCTCCGCTGAGCACCGGTGCGGGGCCGCGGATAGGCTCGGAGGATGGCCGCGGGCAAGAAACGCAAGGGGAAGAGGCTCGACGTGGAGTTCAAGAACACCGCGCTGACCGACGCGCTGCAGACGCAGGACATGGCGGCGATCGCCTTCGCGCTGCGGCACGGCCCCACCGTCGTTCCGCTGATGCGCGCCGGGGACGCCGACAACCCGCTCGACATGGGCGAGGTCTGGACCTACCGGGACCCGAACACGGGGCAACTCGCGCTGCTGCTGTTCAGCGATGCGGCGCACAAGCCCGCGACCCTGCCGCCGCACGTCGCGCTGCAGTCGCCGCAGTGGTTGCGCACCTTCCTCGGGATGCACGAGGAGGAGCTCACGACGGTGTTCATCGACATCGCGGGTCCGCACCCGATCCAGGCCAGCCCGGCTGATCTGATCGCGGCGCTCGACGCCTGAGCGCGGACCCGGCCGCGGTCGGGACCTGGCCGCGGCGTGGACCCGGCCCACGGTGTGGACCCGGCCGCGGTGTGGACCTTGCCGCGGCGTGGACGTCGCCCCGCGCGGACCCCGCTGAGTGTCCAGAACACCCGGACCATTTTGACGGGCGTCCGGGTGTTCTGGACACTCGACGGGGTGTCGCGCGGGATGCCGGGTGGGGACGCGGGGCTCCGGGGTGCGGGTCGCGGAGCTCAGCGCGCGAGAGTGCGATACCTCGCGGGTGAATGACGCGAGTCGCGCGGGTGAGGTGAGAGTGACAGACTCGGGGCATGGAGTACGTGATCACCGCGGCCGTGTGCGCCGCTGGACTCGTCATCCCCGTGGTGCTCGGCATGACGTCGCCGCACCGTCGTCGGCGGTCCGCTCCTCCGGGCCGCTGACCGGCTGACCCGCCGCGCACCTCCGCGGCGTCGGTCTCCGCGTCGTCGCTGTGCGCGGTGTCTCAGAACCCCGGTTCGCTGTCGTCGCGCGGCATGCCCCGGACCTGGAGTTCGTTGAGCGCTTGGGCGAGCTTGCGCGACGAGGCGTCGAGCACCGTGTGATAGCCGAGCCGCTTCGCCTCGGACGCGCGCTGCGCGGCCTGGGTCACGTTGCGGATCTCGCCCGTCAACGTCAACTCACCGATGGCCGCGAGCCGCTTCGACACTTTGCGGTTCTTCACGGCGTTCGCCACCGCGATCGCGATCGCGAGGTCGGCCGCGGGTTCGACGAGGCGCACACCACCGACCGTGGACACGTAGACGTCGCGGTCGGACAGCGTCAGCCCCATGCGGCTTTCGAGCACCGCCAGCACCATCGCCACGCGCGACGAATCGACGCCGTTGACGATACGGCGCGGGTTCGGCGCGGTCTGCCGCACGGCGAGGGCCTGGATCTCGACGGGCAGTGCACGCCGGCCCTCCATCGCGATGGTCACGCAGGTGCCCGGCTCGGGTTCGCCGTGCCCGAGGAAGAGCGCGCTGGGGTCGGCGACCTCGGCGATCCCGGTGCCGGTCATGTCGAAGCAGCCGACCTCGTCGGTCGGTCCGAAGCGGTTCTTGAGCGCCCGCACGAACCGCAGCGAGGTCTGCCTGTCGCCTTCGAAGTGGCAGACGACGTCGACGAGGTGCTCCAGGATGCGGGGACCGGCGATCGACCCGTCCTTGGTCACGTGGCCGACGAGGATGATCGGCAGGCCTCGCTCCTTCGCGATGCGGATGAGGGCGGATGCCACTTCCCGCACCTGCGCGGGCTGACCCGCCGCTCCATCGCTGTGGGCCGATGAGATGGTCTGCACCGAGTCGACGATCAACAGTCCGGGTTCGACCTGGTCGACGTGCCCGAGGATCGTGGCGAGGTCGGTCTCGGAGGCGAGGAAGAGCTCGTCGTGCAGCGCACCCGTGCGTTCGGCCCGCAGGCGGACCTGCGCCGCGGACTCCTCGCCGCTCGCGTACAGCACGCGGCGGCCGGCGTGCGCGCTCTTCGCCGCGACCTCCAGCAGTAGCGTCGACTTGCCCACGCCCGGCTCGCCGCTCAGCAGGATGGCCGCTCCCGGAACGATTCCGCCCCCGAGCACCCGGTCGAACTCGCCCACGCCGCTCGTTCGACGCGGCGCGTCTTGCGTGTCGATCTCGGTGATGCGCCGGGCCGCGCGCGCCGCGCCGGGTGCCACGGGCACGATCGAGCGGACGATCCCCGTCTGCTCGGCGGCCTCGACGACCGTGCCCCACGATTGGCACTCACCGCAGCGCCCGACCCACTTCAGCGTCGTCCATCCGCATTCGGTGCACCGATACGGAGCAGGGGCGGAAGCGGGACGTCGGGATGCCATGCGCCCAGGCTACGCGGGGCCTCCGACATCGCTCCGTCGGGGCGTGGCATCCGGGGTCGGATGAGGGATCCTCCGGATTGCGGCTCTCAGTCGCGCAGGGACTCGGCGACGGTCGTCAGCGCGTCGGCGGAGCGGCGGAGCAACGTCAGCTCGCGGTCCGAGAAGGGCGTGCCGACGAGGGGGACCGCACCCTTCGCGCTCACGATCGAGGGGACCGAGAGGGCCATTCCGCTGATGCCGTGGAAGTTCTCGAGGACGGTGCTCACGGGCAGGATCGCGTGCTCGTCGCGCAGGATCGCCTCGACGATCCGGGCGCTCGACAGGCCGATTGCGTAGTTCGTGGCGCCCTTGCCCTGGATGACCTTGTAGGCCGCGTCACGGACGTCGACGGCGATGGCATCCAATTCCTCCGGGGTGAAGAACGTGCCGTCCGGGAGCTCGAACTCGGTGATCGGGATCGACCCGATCGTCGCGGTGGACCAGAGGGGGAACTCGGTGTCACCGTGCTCGCCCACGATCCACGCGTGGACGCTCGAGGTGGCGACGCCCGCGCGCTGCGCGAGCTTCCAGCGCAGGCGGGAGGTGTCGAGCACCGTGCCGGAGGCGAAGATCCGCCGCGTCGGCAGGTCCGTCGCCTCCTGCGCGAGCACGGTCAGCACGTCGCACGGGTTCGTCACGATCACGTAGACGGCGTGGGGGGCGACCTCGAGCAGCTTCGGCATCATGTCGCGGATGATGCGCGCGTTCGTCGCGGCGAGCTCGGTGCGGGTCTGGCCGGGGTTCTGCTTCGCGCCCGCGGTGATGACGACGACGTGCGAGCCCTCGGCGACGGAGACGTCGCTGCCGCCCACGATGTCGCTCGAGCCGGTGAACTGCGTGCCGTGCGCGAGGTCGAGCACCTCGGCCTCGACCTTGGCCTCGGCGATGTCGTACAGCGCCACGTGCCGCGCCGACCCTCGGATGAGAGCGGCGTACGCGACGCTCGCCCCCACGCTTCCCGCTCCCACGACCGTCAGCTTGGAGTTCTCGATCACGCTCATGACTCGATCCTGGCAGCGGTATGGGACCGGTGCCAGAGCGGTCGTTCGACGGTGGATGAACGGATGCCGGCGGGCGACGTCGCGAGCCGGTCGGGTGGCGTGGGAGTCGGCGTCGGGCTGCGAGGCGGTGATCGGGTGTGGGCATGAGCGTGTGCCGAACTCCGGAGCTTCTCGCCGCAGCAGGGCGGACTGCGGCATGCAGACTGCCCGGCGCGTGATCTCTCCGGAGTCCGGCACGCTCGGCGCAGGTTCTCGCGGTCGGCCGGATTCGCGGCATCCGGTCATCTGTCGTAAGCTGGTCGGCGGTGACGTGTCCGAGCGGCCGAAGGTGCAACACTCGAAATGTTGTGTAGGTTCACCCCTACCGTGGGTTCAAATCCCACCGTCACCGCCATTTCACCAGATCAGCCCCGCCTCGAGCGGGGCTGATCTGCGTTGTGGGGCGGTCGCCTGCGCGGGACGGCCGTCATTCGTTTCTGATCGTCTCCCGTTCGAGCGAGTGTCGATACTGACGTCGGAAGGACCCGCGGATGCCGAGCGCGCCCTGTCTCCTGACGGTTCCGCCGCGGCCGCCCAGCCACCTGCTGCGGGGGAGGGCGATGTCTCCCCAGGAGGCCGCCCTTCCCAGGGCGACGGCCACCCACCAGACCACGAACGCGACTCTAGCGCCCGCCTACCGTCTCCTCCCGCCGATGCCGGCTCGGTGTGCCGGGCGGGGCGTCAGAGTGTCGGACTCGCTGAGCGGAGAGAGTCACAGCCCGTCGAGGAACTCCCGCACCGCCGCTGCGGCATCCGGCGCAGCCCGGTACGTGTGCTCCGCCGAAGGGAAGACGCCCTCGCGCACCTCTCGCGCATATGCCTCGACACCCTCCACCATCGCGTCGCCCAGCGCGGCGTAGCGCTTGACGAAGACGGGGGCGCGGCCCTCGGTGATACCGAGCAGATCGTGCTGCACGAGCACCTGGCCGTCGGCCTCGCCCGCGCCGATGCCGATGACCGGGATGTCGAGAGCGCGGCGGATCTCGGCGACGACCTCGGCGGGAACGGCTTCGATCACGAGCGCGAACGCTCCGGCATCCTGGACCGCAAGGGCGTCGCGGGCCACACGGATCGCCTCGTCGTCGGTGCGCCCCTGGGCACGGAGGCCGCCGAGCGCCGTCGCGGTCTGTGGAGTCAGCCCCACGTGCCCCACGACAGGGATCCCGGCCTCGACGATCGCTCGGAGCCGTGACAGGCGGGCCGGGTTCGCCCCCTCGATCTTGACGGCGTCGGCGCCGGCCTCGTGGACGAAGCGCACGGACGTCGCGACCGCCTGCTCGTCGCTCAGCTCGGTCGATCCGAACGGCAGGTCGCACAGCACGAGCGGCGTCTGCACCGCGCGGCGCACCGCTTTCGCGAGCATCAGCATCTCGTCGAGGGTCACGGAGGTCGTGTCGGGGAGGCCGAGCACCACCTGTGCACCCGAATCCCCGACCAGGACGATGTCGACGCCCGCGCGCTCCGCGACCCGGCCCGACACGAAGTCGTAGGCCGTGACCATGACGATCGGCGTACCCGACTCGGCGAGCTCGCGCAGTCGGCGCAGCGTGATGGGGGGACGCGTCACGGGCGCCTCCTTTCGAGGGGGATTCGATCGTCGAGACCGGGAACGAGCACGACGTTGTCGATGAGCCGGACCTCGCCCACCCGCACCGCGAGCGCGAGGAGCGCCGGGCGTCCGAGGTCGGCGATCGGCTCGAGGCTGTCGGCGTCGACGATCTCAACGTATTCGGGGTCCAGCGCTGCCGTGGCGAGTTCGTCGCGGACGACGCTCTCGAGGCGGTGGGGATCCCGGATGCCGGAGGCGAAGGCATCCTGTGCCGCTCGAAGAGACCGCGGGATGACGGCGGCGACGTGGCGCTCCTCGACGGACAGGCGGGTGTTGCGGCTGGAGCGCGCGAGGCCGTCGTCGTCGCGGGACGTCGGGCGGGCGACGATCTCGACGGGGATGCCGAGGTCGCTCACCATGCGTCTGACGACGACGACCTGCTGTGCGTCCTTCGCCCCGAAGTAGGCGCGGTCGGGCTGTACCGCGAGCAGCAGTTTGGCGACGACCGTGGCGACCCCGTCGAAGTGGGAGCGCCCGCGGAGAGCTCCCTCGAGGGTCTCGGTGATCGCTCCGCCGACCGACACCGTGGTCGCGAAGCCCTCGGGGTACATCTCGGCGGGCGACGGGGCGAACACGAGGTCGGTACCCGCGTGCGCCGCCAGGGCGACGTCGGCCTCTTCGGTGCGCGGGTAGGCCGCGAGGTCGGCGGCCTCGCCGAACTGCGTCGGGTTCACGAAGATCGACAGCACCACGGTCGCGTTCTCCGCTCGGGCCGCGCGCAGCAGGGAGAGGTGTCCCTCATGGAGCGCGCCCATGGTGGGCACGAAGCCGATCGGCTCACCGCGGAGCGGGTCGAGCGCCGCGCGCAGCTCGGCGACGGTGCGGACGATGCGGATGCTCACGGGGCGGTCTCGATTCCGGCTCGTTGGACGACGGCGAGGTCGCGGGTGGCGTCGACGAGTGCGTCGAAGAGGGGCAGCCGTTCCGGCATGCGCTCGCTGATCGCTCGGCGCTGCCGCTCGATCGTGGCCGCGTCGCCGCGGGATACCGGTCCGGTGAGCGCGGCCGCGGCTCCGCGCTCGGCCCAGTTGTCGACGGCGGCCCGGACGAGCGGGACGAGGGCGTCTCGTTCCACTCCCGCGGTCGCCGCGAGATGCTCCGCCATCCCCTCGAGCGTGACAAGGAAGTTCGCCGCGATGGACGCGGCCGCGTGGTACGCCGCGCGGTCCTCGTCGAGGACCTCGACGCCCGTCATCCCGAGGACGTCCGCGACAGCCGATGCGACGGCGTAGGCCGCGGTCGAGGTCGCCGAGAGGGCGGCCGTGACTCCGGCGAAAGACGTCCCCGCGCCCGTGACCGTCATCAGGGGATGGACGCTGAAGCCGTCGTGCGGGCCCAGGACGGACAGGTCGAGCGAGCCCGAGAGGTGGCCGACCGTGCGTCCGGGCGCGATCGCGCGCGCGGCGGAGGCGATCTCGGCATCCGGTACGGCGAGGAGGACGATCCCGGCATCGGCACCGGACTCGCCCCGACCCGCGGGCCCCGCGACCGGGACCCCGGCGCCCTCGAGAGCGGCGACGAGCGCGCGGCCCATGCGACCGTCACCGATGACGAGGACGCGCCCGGCGAGCGTCAGGGAGGAGGGAAGGGGGTGCGGTGTCATGTGCGTGAGGCGACGGCCGCGGGGGCGGCTTCGCCGTTCTCCACCGTACTCGCTCGCGTCGCGCTCGAGCCCGCGTCGCCTCATCGAGACCGTGCGCGTTCGGCGCCCATCGCGTGCGGCCTCGGCCAGCGGATGCGGTTTGGGCGACGGCTGGGGGCGGGGCCGGGCGCGGACCCGCGCCGGCCGGGTCAGCGCGCCGTCGAGAGACCGGCGACGAGCAGCGCGGGCTCGACGTGTCGTCCGGGCGCGTAGTCGGTGCCCCCGATGACGTCGGCGAGGTAGTTGGCCGCGCGGTCGCCGAGGGCGCTCAGGCGCAGATCGATCGTGGTGAGGCTGTTGTCGTCCTGGCCGGTGAGGCCGGCGATGTTGTCCATCCCGGTGATGGCGACGTCGGTGGGCACGCGGATGCCGGCCTCGGCGAGGACGCCGGCGACCGCGGTGGCCATGGTGTCGTTGCCGCAGCACACCGCGTCGAAGGGGGTGCCGGAGGCGACGAGACGCTGGGCGGCCTCTCGACCCCAGGCCTGCGACCAGTCACCGCGGAGCACGAGCGCGGGATCGAGGGTGAGTCCCGCGTCGGAGAGCGCGTCGGCGAGGCCGGTGGAGCGGTCGCGCGCGGAGCGGTCCTCCTCCGTGGCGGTCACGTGGGCGATGCGGCGGCACCCGATGGACACGAGGTGCTCGCCCGCGAGACGTCCGGCGCCGTAGCCGTCGTGCAGGAAGGACGCGTCCTCGGCGTCGTCGGAGTGGCCGTACGCGTAGACCACCGGCACGGTGAAACCGGCGCTGACGGAGTGGATGTCGGAGCTCGATCCGTCGCCGATGACGAGGAGACCGTCGATGTTGCGGGCGCGGAGCTTGCGCGCGGTCGCGGCGAAGAGGGCGCGGTCGAGGTGCGCATCCGACACGAGCACCGACAGGTCGCGCGCGCCGAGGGCCGTGGTGGCGCCGGTGAGCACCGGCATCGTGAACGCGCCGGGGGCGTTGACGGTGAGCACCCCCACGGTGGCGCTGCGTCCCTGCGCGAGGAACTGGCCCAGGGCGTTCGGCTGATAGTCGAGGCGCTTGGCGACGGAGAGGATGCGTTCGCGCGTGGCATCCGAGACCTTGCCCTGCCCGCGCAGCACTTTCGACGCCGTGGGGACGGAAACTCCAGCCAGCGCCGCCACGTCGCGGAGAGAGATCGCGTCTTTCGCCATTGCGGATCGAGTTTAGGGGGTCGGGGCGTCGATGCCACGGACCCGGAGGACCACGCGCGAGCGCACCGTCTCCCCGGGTGCGACATCGATCGAGCCGAGGGCGTCGTGCGGATGGGCGTAGGGGTCGGACGAGGGCTCGAGGCCGACGGCATCCACTGATCCCCACCAGGGGAAACCGGTCGATCCGCGCCGCTCGCGCCAGACGAAGAGACGGGGGAACAGTCGCGGGTCCCAGGTGAGATCCAGGCGCAGCGTCCCGCTGATCCGGAGGGAGCCCGCGGCGCCGGCGAGGTCGTCGAAGCCCGCGGAGGGCGCCCCGGCGACGTCGACCTCGCGCTCGCCGGTGCGCACGGTGCTCGGGGCGTCGAACAGGTCGCCCGCGAAGGCCGGGTGCTCGGCCCACCCGACGTGCACGGGGGCCACCGAGACGTTGCGGACGGCGGTGTCGAGGCGGAGCTCGTCATCGACGAGCATGGCGGTCCGCTCGACCTCGAGGGGGACGGTGCGCAGGGCCACGCGCGCGCGGCACGACGACGCGGCGCCCGCGAGCGTCCAGGTACGCCAGGCGGCCTCGCCGTGGAAGGGCTGCCGAGGCTCGACCCCGGCGGGCGGGTCGCCCGCGCGCGGGAGCAGGACGTGCCACCCTCCCGGGTAGCGCCGGTGCCACTCGCCGCTGGAGTCGGGCAGCGCGAAGGCGTCGCGCGGCTCGTCGCCCCACGGGGTGGTGGCGAGGAGCTCGCGTCCCGTCGGCAGGTGCGTGAGCGAGGCGATGCGCGCACCCTCGGGGTCGATCTCGGCGCGCAGGATGCCGCTCGCGATGACGACGCGTCCCTCCCTCATGCCGCGACCTCTTCGAGTCGTTCCCGCGTCGGGAAGCCGGTGTGATCGCCCGGATCGGCGACCACCCGGGCGGCGCACCACGCCCCGCGCCGGAGGGCGTCCTCGATCGGCAGACCTTCGAGGACCGCCGTGATCCACCCGGCGGCGAAGGCGTCACCCGCGCCGACGGGGTGATGGGGCGGCGGGATCTCGACGGCATCGGCGCGGTGCACGCCGTCGGCGTCGGCGGCCAGGGCCCCGCGGCGACCGAGCTTGACCACGACGATGCGCGGGCCCCGCGCGCGCAGCTCCGCGAGCGCGCGCTCGGGGTCGTCGTGGCCCGTGAGCACCCGCGCCTCCTCTTCGTTGCAGAGCAGTGTGTCGACGTGGTCGATCACGTCGTCGACCGCGTCGCGGAGCCCCGCGTCGTCGATCAGCTGCGGGCGGTGGTTCGTATCGAGGGAGACCGGGATGCCGCGCTTCGCGGCGTCGCCGAGGACTCGCTCGAACAGTTCACGCGGCCCCTCGCCCAGCGAGGGCGTGATGCAGGAGGCGTGCAGCCAGTCGACGTCGTCGAGGTCGACGCCGTCGAGGTCGACGGCGGCGAGTCCGGCCGCGGCGGAACCCGTGCGGTAGTGCTCGCTGCGCACGGCGTCGTCGCTCAGGCGCTCCTTCACGATCAGTCCCGTCTTGCCGGCGGGGATCGTCTTCACCGCGCGGGAATCGACACCCTCTGCAGAGAGGGTGCCGCGCACGAGCGAGGCGAACGCGTCGTCGCCGAGGCGGGACATCCACGTCGCCCGGTGACCGAGGCGCGCCACCCCGACGGCGGTGTTCAGCTCGGCTCCCGCCACGGCGACCGCGGAGGGGCGACCCCCCTCGACGAAGAACGTCGCGAGGGCCTCCCCGAACGTGAAGACGTGACCCATCAGCCCGCGTCCGGAGAGCCCGCGTCCGGAGAGCCCGGGTCCTGCGCCAAGCCCCGCACGACGTACAGGGCGTCGCCGGAGAACTCGGGCTGCTCGAGCCGCACGCCCCCGGCGACCGCGGTCCAGCGGGCCGCGTCCGGCCGGCGCGCGGCGAGGTCGTACACGCGGACGTCGAGGTCCGGCGTCGCCCGGCCGCGCAGGGTCAGCGCGAACGCCGAGGGGGCGTACACGGCGACCACGCCCTCCGGCGTCCGGCCCGCGATCGCGCCCGAGGGTTCGGCGGCGAGCAGCTCGGCATCCCCGTCCAGACCCCACAGCCGCTCGTCCTCGACCACGCGGCGGAGGAACGCCACGTCGTCGGCGCCGGGGAAGGCCGCGGCGACCGAGAAGGGGAAGGGGTGGCCGTGCACGTCACCCGCGGCGAAGTCCTCGCCGCGGCGATGCCATGACCACACGCCGTGCGCGCCGTAGCCGAGTCCCGCCGCCGCTCCCGCGACGACACCGGTCCAGCTCGCGCGCCGCACGTCGGCGGCCGAGTGCCGCTCCCGCCCGGCGAAGCGGCCGAGCCCCTCGTAGCAGGGCTCGAGGTTGATGATCGGGCGGTCGACCTCCATCGCGCGGTAGTACCGCGTCAGCTCAGCGGGGAGGGTGTCCCAGGCCTCGTTGTGCCCGGACTGCAGACCGTGGAAGTCGATCAGATCCCCGTCGGCGATCGCCCGCGGCATGCGCGCGGTCGGGGTGTCGTGCCAGGTGACGAGCTGTTCGGGGGCGTGTTCGCGCACCTGCGCGGCGACCGCGCTGTAGCGCGCGAGAGCGGTGTCGTCGTTGAGGTCGTCGTCGCCCGAGACGATCCAGATCGGGTCGAACCGCGCGAACCGGGCGACGGCCTCGGCGACATAGGACGTCGTCTGCTCGGCATCCATCACGTGGTCCGGGGTGAGCCCCGCGCCCCAGGTGCCGGGCACGAAGTTGTTCCACAGCAGGACGAGCATCGGGGTGAAGCCGTGCGCGCGGGCGGTCGTCAGAACGCGTTCGGCGTCGTCCCAATAGGCGGCGTCGCCGGCGGCGAAGTCGATGCGACCGTCGCGGATCGCATAGGGGGAGCGCGTGCCGGTGGAGCGATCGTGCTCGATGGGCAGGATGCTGAACAGCAGGGCGTTGAAGCCCTGCCGGCGGCGACGCTCGAGGTGATCGAGCCACTCGTCCGGGCTTGCGCCCCCGAACGCGGCCCACACGGTGTCGGCGAGCAGGAACGTCGGCTGCCCGTCGCGCAGCAGCCAGCGCCGCGACGGCGCGAGGGACCAGGTCATGCGGGTTCTCTCCTCGAGGGGGACGGGGACGGTCACGGGGCGATCAGCGCTCCGTCGGGCGCGCGCACTTTCGCGGCCCAGGCGTCGTGGCCGGAGAGCCCGGCGGGGAAGCGGGCGGCGGCCTTCTCGTCGACCTCGATGCCCCAGCCGGGGGCGTCGTTGGGGGTGAGCCAGCCGTCGACGATGTCGATCATCCCGGGGAAGACCTCGTGCGTCGCCTCGTTGTAGACGTGCCCCTCCTGGATGCCGAACGCCGGCGAGGTGACGTCGAGCGCCACCGCGGCCGCCACCGCGAAGGGGGAGGCGTCACCGGGGGAGTGCCACGCGGTGCGCACGCCCTCGATGTCGGCGAGGACCGCGAGGCGACGGGCCGCGCTCACGCCCCCGACGTCGGACAGGTGCGCGCGCAGGTAGTCGACCTGGTGCTCGCGCACGAGTCGGGCGGCGTCCGTGAACGAGGTGGCCAGCTCGCCGACGGCGATCGGCACCGGGGACGCCTGGCGCACCTCGCCGAGACGGTGCCAGTGCTCGGGGGCGAGCACGTCCTCGACGAAGAACGGCCGGTACGGCTCGAGGCTGCGGCTCAGCGTGATGGCCTGGCTCGGGCTCAGACGCGAGTGCACGTCGTGCAACAGCTCGACGCCGTCGCCCAGTTCCTCGCGGACGTGGGCGAACAGCCGCGGCGTGGCGACCAGGTAGTCCTCGACCCGCCACCCCGCCGCGTGCTTCGCCCAGGCGAACTCCCCCGGCAGCGGCGGAGCGCCGTAGTGCCCGGTGCCCTGCTGCCCGACCTGGATGCGCACGTGACGCTGGCCGGCGGCGATCAGCTCACGCGCATGGTCGGTCGTGGCCTCCGCGTCGGCGCCCTCGGCGTGGAGGTACGTGTCGGCCGCGGCGCGCACGCGTCCGCCGAACATCTCGTACACCGGCATCCCGGCCCTCTTGCCGGCGATGTCCCAGAGGGCCATGTCCAGGCCCGAGAGCGCGTTGTTGCCGACCGGCCCCTCGCGCCAGTACCCGGTGAAGCGCACGAGGCGCGTGAGGTCGTCGATGTCGCCGGGGTAGCGGCCGACCACGAGCGGGCGCACGTGCTCGAGGAACGCGACGACGGCCTTCCACCGCTGCGTGAACGTCGCGCAGCCGTAGCCGTACAGGCCCGGTTGGTCGGTGTCGACGCGCACCACCACGAGCGGGATCCCCTCGGGGGCCGTCACGATCGCACGGATGTCGGTGATGCGGACGTCCTCGCGCGGCAGCCAGGGCTGCGCGAAGGCGGTGTCGGTCTCGGCGAGGGTCATCGTTCGCTCCTGATCAGGGACGCTCGTTCGGTGGCGGTGCCGTCGTGGATGGATTCGCTCGGCACGAAGCCGAGCAGGTCGCGGGCCGCGCTGGTGTCGACGAGGGCTTCGCGACCGCTGACCGGACGCGAGAGCACGGTGCCGGGGGCGTACCGCGCCACCAGCTCGGCCGAGTCGACCGGCAGCAGGGTGTCGGCGGCGCTGAGCGGGATCACGGGCGCGCCGACCACGTCGGCGTCGAGCGCGCGCTGCACGGCGCGGGTGGCGTCGTGCATCGTGAGGTACGCCCAGCCCTCGCGGGCGAGCCGTGCCGGGTCGTCCGCGACGTCGTGCGCCGCGTCGCGCAGCACGTCCGGCCACTTCACCAGGGGGAAGCGCAGGGCCACGACGTCGAGACCGTAGCGGCGGTTCGCGTACGCGGCGGTGCGCTCGTCGACGAGCTTCGAGAGGGAGTACGCGTCGGCGATGTCGGGCGGGGTGTGCGCGTCCAGCGGGAAGGCCGGAGGGAACGCGCCGTGGGGGTTGTTGGGGTAGCCGATCGCGTTGATGCTGCTGGCGATCACGGCCCGGCGCACCCCGCGCTCTCCGGCGCTGGTGAGCACGGTGAAGGTCGCCGCGGTGTTCACACGGAACACGTCCACCGGCGTGCCGAGGCTCGGGTGCGGGATCGCGGCGAAGTGCGCCACGGCATCCACGTCGTCCATCGCGCGCGCCACGTCGACCGGCGAGGCGGCATCGCCCTCGATGAGTCGGTCGGCCGCGTGCTCCGACGAGAACGACAGCGACAGGGCGGTGACGGAGTGTCCGGCGGCGACGAGGCTCTCGCTGACCGCGCGGCCGATCTCTCCGTCGGCACCGGTGACGAGGACGCGGCTCATCCCTTCACCCCGCCCGCCATGCTCGCGCCCCGCAGGAACTGGCGCTGGAAGATCAGGAACAGCGCCACCGGGATGATGAGCGACAGGAACAGCGCGGCCATCTGCACGCTGAGCTCGGTCTGCTCGGCCAGACGCGGCAGCGCCACCGAGACCGGCTGGTTGTCGGGAGTGGGCAGCACGAGCAGCGGCCAGAGGTAGTCCTTCCACGACGCGACCACGGTGAGCAGACCGACGACGCCGAGGATCGGTCGCGCCAGCGGCAGGACGATGCTCCACAGGATGCGGAGGGGGCCGGCGCCGTCGATGCGGGCCGCCTCGTACAGGTCGGCGGGGATCGCCTCGAGGAAGCGCGAGATGATCAGCACGTTGAAGGCCGTGGCGCCCGCGGGCAGCCAGACCGCCCACCACGTGTCGATGAGCGAGAAGCCGAGGATCGGCAGCTCGCGGACCGTGAGGTACAGCGGCACGAGCGAGACGATGCCCGGAATGAACAGGGTCGCGAGGATCGCTCCCGAGAGCACCTTGCCCCACCGGGGCCGGAGCACCGTGATGACGAAGGCCGCGGTCGTCGACACGAGCAGCGTGGTCACGACCGAGCCGGCCGCGAGGATCGCGGTGTTCGTGAGGTAGTGGCCGATGCGGCCGCGTTCCCACGCGATGCCGAGGTTCTCCCACTGCACGACGCCGCTGGAGAAGAACGAGAACGGGCCGCGGATGAGGTCCTGCGTCGGCGAGACCGCCGCGAGGGCGAGCCAGACGATCGGGCCGAGACCGGCGATGATCAGCGCCGCGAGCACGAGGACGTGACCGATGCCCAGGCTGATCCGGACCGAGGGGCGGGAGCGGTCGGCATCCGAGATGTTGGTGCGGGTGAGGGGCTCGGGGGCGTCGGCGGGGCGACGACGGCCGAGGGAGAGCAGGCTCATGAGCGGCTCCAGCTACGCGTGAGGCGGAAGTAGGCCAGGGAGAACAGGCCGAGGACCAGCGCGAGCAGCACGCTGAGGGCGGTGGCCGCGCCGTAGTCGACGCGCGTGAAGGCGTAGTCGTAGATCGTCATGAGCAGCGTCTTGGTCGCGCCCTGCGGTCCACCGCCGGTGAACAGGAACGGCTCGGTGAAGACCTGCATCGTGCCGATGATCTGCAGCAGCAGCATCGTGCCGATGATCCCGCGCATCTGCGGGAGGGCGACGTGCCAGACGCGGCGCCAGATCCCGGCTCCGTCGAGCTCGGCGGCCTCGTACAGCTCGCCCGGGATGCTCGTCAGCGCCGCGATGTAGATGATGACCGCGGTTCCGGCTCCTGCCCACGTGGTCTCGAGGACGATCGAGGGCAGGGCGCTCGCGGGGGAGTTGAGCCAGGGCAGGGGGCCGATGCCGACCCACCCGAGGACGGTGTTGAACAGGCCGTCCGCGTCGGGGGCGTAGAAGAACTTCCAGAGCAGGATCGCCACGACCGGCGGCACCATGACGGGCAGGTAGGCGAGGGCGCTGAAGTACCAGGCCCGCGAGCGCATCTCGGAGATGAACACCGCGAGGGCGAGCGGCACCGGGAAGCCGAAGACGATCGCGAGCACCGTGTACAGCACCGTGTTGCCCGCGGCCTGCGGCAGACCCGGGTCGCTCAGCACGTAGACGAAGTTGTCGAGACCGACGAAGTCGCTCTGCCCGGTGAGCACCACACGCTGCACGCTCATCACGAGCGAGCTGAGGATGGGACCCCACGAGAAGTAGGCGTAGACGAGGATCGCCGGGGCGGCGATGAGCAGCGCGGTGAGGCCGGGGCGCCAGGGGCGTCGCCGGCGGGCGGTGCGCGCGGGGGTGGCGGCGGTTCGCGCGGCGGTGCGCGGGCGCTCGTCGAGATCGGTCATGGACGTCTCCGGGGGAGGGAGGGGCGGGCCGTGCGGCGACCCGCCCCGGGTGGGGTGGTCAGCGGCTCAGGCGCGACTGCACGTCGGTCTGGGCGGTGCTGAGCAGGGAGGGGATGTCGGCGTTCTGATCGGTCAGGACCGACTGCACGACGGTGTCGAGCGCGCCGTACACCTCTTGCGCGTTGTTGGCCGGCTCGGCGACGACGGGGATGGATGCCGAGGCGTCGAGGTACGGGGTGAAGTTCGCGCTCGGCACGTTGATGTACTGCTTGATCCAGTCGAAGTACGTGGAGTACTGGTCGCTGTTGACCACGGGAAGCCCCGGGAGGCCCGTGACGGAGCCGGCCTCGTTCGACGCCTTGGCGTCGTCGACGGCGGTGGTCTCGTCGAGGTAGCGCTGCAGGTAGAAGAACTTCACCCACTTCACGGCTGCGGCCTGCTGTTCGGCGGTCGCCTTGGGGTCGACGATCTGCACCGTGCCGCCGCCGAGGGTGCCCTCGGCGCTCTTGACCTGCGGCATCCCGCCGATCCCGAAGCTCTCGGCGGGCAGCTTCAGGTTCTGCACGATGTTGTAGTACGAGTCGCTCGCACCGATGATCATGCCGATCTTGCCGGCGGCGAAGTCCTGACCCTGGGTCGGGATGTCGTACAGCGTGTTCTCGGGCATGGTGCCGTCCTTCCACCGCATGTCGCTGATCAGCTGCAGCGCCTGGGTGGAGGGCTTGTCGTCGAAGGTGGCTTTCGAGCCGTCCTCGTTCTCGACGGTGCCGCCGAACGAGTAGGTCATGCCGGAGAACTGCCATCCGCCGGTGTTCGCGGTGGTGAGGACGGAGAAGCCCGCGGCGCCCGTCGCGTCGTGGATCTTCTTGGCCGCGGCCCGCACCTCGTCCCACGTGGTGGGCGGGGAGTCGGGGTCCAGACCGGCCTTCGTGAACAGCTCCCGGTTGTAGACGAGACCGAACGAGTACGCGTTGGTGGGGATCGCGTACGCGCGTCCCTCGCTGTTCTCGGCGAGCTTGAGCACCGTGGGGTTGAGGCTGTCGAGCAGACCCTCGTTCTTCAGGGCGTCGGTGAGGTCGGCGGCCTGCCCGCGCTTGATGAGGCCGGCGGGTTCGGTGAGCGGCACGCTCATGACCGTGGGCAGGCTGCCCCCGGCCGAGAGCGCCTGGAAGGTCGACGCGTCGTAGCTGGTCTCGACCGGCTCGAGCGTGATGTCGGGGTTGGCCTGCTCGAAGGCTTCGACACGCTTGTCGAAGTACGCGCGGTCTTCGGGGCGGTCGGCGCTGGGCCGGTCGCCGATCTGGATCGAGACCTTGCCGTCTGACGTTCCCGCGGACGGGGAACTGCAGCCCGCGAGGGCTGCGGCTGACAGGCCGCCGAGTGCGATCACGGCGACGACGGAACGGACACGTTTCGTCATTGAAACTCCTTGGCGAAGAGCGGAAGCAAGAGGGAAATCGCTTGCCCTGAGATTTCTAGCACCTCCTGGGTCGAGCGTCAAAGCCAAATTTCCGTCGTTGATATTTCTGTGATCTCTCTGTTGACAGAACACGGAACGTCTCTCAAACTACTGAGGGCAAGCGCTTGCCCTATTCCGAATCCGCTCAACGAGGAGAAATTCGTGTCCCTCCCCCTCAGATCCCGGTCCCGGCGTGCCTGTGCGGCGGCCGCCGTCCCGGTCGTCCTGCTGACCGTCGCCCTCGCGGCCCCGGTGTCCCCGGCCGCCGCGGCCGCCCCCGCCGTCTCCCTGACCCCGGTCGTCACGGGCAACCTCTTCACCGTCGGCGACACGCCCCGCGTCGACTACCGCACGGATGCGTCCGAGCTGTCGTGGCGCGTGTCCGACCCGTCCGGCGCCGTCGTGGCCGAGGGCGACGAGTCGGCGGACGGCACCCTCGACCTGCCCACGACCGCACTCGGTTGGTACCGGCTCGTCGTCTCGGTCGACGGGGGAGCCGCCAGCGCCGAGACGAGCTTCGCCGTGCTCTCGGACCGGGATGCCGCGGCCTCGGCGACCGGACGGTTCGGCGCGGCGACGCACTACGGCCAGTCCTGGAGCACCGACTCGCTCCCCACGCTCGCGACGGGCGGGTTCGCGCAGCTGCGCGACGAGGTCTACTGGAGCGAGGTCGAGACGCAGAAGGGCGTCTACGACTGGGCGCGTCCCCGGGCGGAGTTCCTCGATGCGGCACGCGACGCGGGCGTGCGCCCGCTGCTCCTCGCGGGCTACGGCAACCCCCTGTACGACGGGGGCGACGGTCCTGTCAGCGACGAGGCCGTCTCCGCCTACGCCGCGTATGCCGCCGCGATGGCGACGGAGTTCGGCGACCAGGCGACCGGCATCGAGCTGTGGAACGAGTGGGATCTGGGTCTGGGCGGCAACACCCACACCTCGCCCGAGGACTACGTGAACCTGCTCGCCACGGCATCCCCCGCCGTGAAGGCCGCCGCTCCCGACCTGCCGGTCATCGGTCCCGCCGTGGCGAACCTGAACACCGACTGGCTCGAGCAGACCTTCCGGCTCGGAGCCCTGCAGTACGTCGACGGTGTGGTGCTGCACCCGTACAGCTACCCCGTCTCGGCCGACGCCCTGGATGAGACCCTCACCCGGGTCGACGCCCTCGTGCGCAAATACAACGGCGGCGTGAGCAAGCCCCTGTGGATCACGGAGCACGGGTGGCCCACCGGCACGAACGCGCGCGCGGTGTCGGAGCGCGAGCAGGCGGCGAACATCGCGCGGTCCGCCGTCATCTCCGCCGCGCACGACGCGGCGCGCTACTACGTCTACGACCTCGTCTCCGACGGCACCGACCCCGCCGAGACGGAGCAGAACTTCGGCCTTCTGCGCGCAGCCGACGACTCCCGCGGCGCATACACGCCGAAGCCGGCGTTCGTCGCCTACTCGACCGCGGCGGCGCAGCTGGCCGGGGCGACCCCCGCCGGCCGTGACGACACGGTCGACGGCGTCCGGCAGTTCCTCTTCGACACCGCGGACGGTCCGCTGCGCGTGCTCTGGTCGGACGCCCCGCGGACGCTCCGCCTGAACACGGACACGGCCGTCGCGGTGACCGACGCGTACGGTCACACCGACACCCTCGACGGCTCGGGCGGCGACGTCTTCGTGAGCGTCGACGACGATCCTCTCTTCGTGCGCGGACCCGTGACGGGCGCGGCCGCATCCGAGACCGGGCTCCGGTTGGACGCGGGAGTCGTGGGGGCCGACGTCACCGGCCAGTGGAGCATCGCGGGGCGATCGGACGGGGCGTCGTCGCAATGGCGGCTGACGCTGCCGGACGGCCGCGCGTTCACCCAGTCCACCGCCGGGTCCGAGACCGCCACGGTCGCCGTCACCGCCCCCGAGCCCCGTGAGACGGGAACGTACGAGACGGTGGCGCACGTGTACGAGGGAGACCGCGCGGCCGGGGTCCTCCGGGCCTCCGCCCAGATCGCGGAGCCGGTCACCCTCACGGGCACCCAGGCGATCTCGGCCGACGGTGACGACGTGCTGCGGCTGCGCCTCGCGAACGCCTCCGCGCGCGACCTCCCGCTGACGGGGCTGTCGTACACCCTCGCCGGGGCCGCGGCGGAGGTGGAGGTGCCCGCCACCCTTCCCGCCTCGGATGCCGTGAGCGTCGACCTTCCTCTCTCCGATCTCACCGAGCGCCAGGCGTTCTCGGCCGAGGCCGTGGTCGACGGCACGACGGTGCGAGCCGAGGGGGCGGTGGCGCCCCTTGTCGTCGCCGACGCCTTCGGGGCGGCGAAACGCGGCATCGCCGTGGACGGCACCCTCGACGCCCTCGACGACCTCACCCCCGCACCCTTCGAGCCGGAGGGGACGATCACGCCGCCGACCGCCGAGGACCAGTCGGCGCGCGCCTGGCTCACCTGGGACGACGACGCCCTCTTCCTCTCGGCCGACGTCGTCGACGACGTGCACGACCAGCCCGCGACGGGGGCGGACATCTGGCAGGGGGACTCCGTGCAGTTCACCGTGGCCGGAGGCGCGCCGGGCGCCGCGAGCGTGTGGCACGAGTTCGGGGTCGCTCTCACCCCGGAGGGGCCGCAGCTGTACCGGTGGCTGTCGGTCGGGCAGGGTGCCGGGACCGTGCCGGGTGCCCAGGTCGCCGTCTCGCGTGACGAGGACACCCACCACACCGTGTACGAGGTGTCCGTGCCGTGGAGCGCCCTCGCGGGCGTCGATCGGGACGCGGCCCTGCTGTCGAGCGCGATCATCGTGAACGAGGCCGACGGTGACGGCCGCGACGGCTACCTCGCGTGGGGTGGCGGGATCGCCGCCGAGAAGGATTCGGCGCAGTTCCACGCCGTCCGGCTGCTCGCCGCGCCCGACCCGGCGCCCGGTGAGGGCGGGGGCACGCCCGATGGCGGCGGGAGCGCACCCGTCGCGCCGACACCCGGTCTCGAGGCGGAGGGCACCGACAGCCCGGATGCCGCCCCGACCGCGCTCGCCCGCACGGGCACACCGTCGGTCGTCGGCATCCTGTTCCCCGCTCTCGCCGCCCTCGTGCTCGGTGCGGGTGCCCTTCTCCTCCGTCGCCGCCCGGCCCGACGCTGACCATGACCCGGTGCCGCTCTCCGCGGCGGCACCGGGTCTCGAAAGGACCACATGAGGGACTCCTCCCGCGTCGCGGAACTGCGCGTCGGACGCCGCCGCGACCTCAGCGTCGCCAGCGACCCCCGACCCCCGGTGTCGTGGCTCGTCGACGCCCCCGCGGGGTGGACGGCGACCCGGGGCGAGATGCGTCTCGACGACGGCGAACCGGTCGCGGTGCCACCGAGCGGCGTGCTCGTTCCGTGGCCGTTCGTCGATCTCTCCGCGGGCGCACGGCACGACCTGTCCGTGCGCGTGGCCGGGCCGGACGGCCGATGGATGCCGTGGAGCCGGCCGATCACCGTCGAAACGGTCTTCTTGCCCGGCGAGTGGACCGCTCCGCTGCTCGGGATCGCCGGTCCCGACGGGGAAGCCGCCCCGTTCGCTCTGCGGCGCGAGATCGAGGTCGGCGCGACCGCGGTGTCGGCGCGCCTGTGGGTGGCGGCGCACGGGGTCTTCGACGCCGCTCTCGACGGCATCCCCGTCGACGATTCGGTGCTGGCGCCGGGATGGACCTCGTATCAGTACCGCCTCCCGCTCGTGTCGGTCGACGTCTCCCCGCTCCTGCGCCCGGGCTCCACGCAGGTGCTCTCGCTGCGGGTCGCCGGCGGATGGTTCACCGAGCGGTACGGCTTCGGCGCCACGGCCACTCGCTTCTACGGGGATCAGGCCGCGGCCGGTGCCGTGCTGCGCGTGACGCACCGCGACGGACGCGTCGAGGAGATCGGTCCCGACGAGCGGTGGCGGTCGAACCGTCGCACCGAGATCGTGACGAGCGGGCTGTACGCGGGCGAGCGCGTGGACTTCCGCCGCGAACAGAGGGGATGGCGGATGCCGGGATTCGACGCCGGGTCCTGGGAGACGCCCCTGCGGACGTCCCCGTCGAGCGCGCCGACGGTGATCGATGTCGAGCCGGTCCGGTGCGTGCGCACCATCCGGCGGATGCGCGAGCTGGCGGCATCCCGTCCCGGTGTCGTCCTGCTCGACGTCGGCGAGAACGTCGTCGGTCGCGTACGTTTCGTCGCCGACGGTGCGGCCGGGACCGTCGTGACCGTGCGGCACGCCGAGCTGCTCGAGGACGGCGGGCTGTGTGTCCGCCCTCTGCGCGCCGCCGCGGCCACCGACACGTTCGTCCTCGACGGCGCGGGGGAGCGTTCGTGCGAGCCGGCCTTCACCTTCCACGGCTTCCGCTACGTCGAGATCGACGGCGGTCGGGTCGACCCGACGCGCGTGGAGGTCGAGGTGCTGCGGACCGACGTCCGGCGCACGGGGTGGTTCTCGTGCTCCGACGAGCGGCTGAACCGGCTGCACGCGAACGTCGTCCGCAGCTTCGAGGGGAATGCTCTCGCTCTGCCGACGGACTGCCCGCAGCGCGACGAGCGACTGGGCTGGACGGGCGACGCGCAGGTGTTCGCCCCGACCGCCGCGACCCTGTTCGACACGGACGCGTTCTTCTCCTCGTGGTTGCGCGATCTGCGCGCGGAGCAGGCGGACCGCGACGGGCGGGTCCCGACCGTCGTCCCCGACCCCCTCGGCACCCTCGGCGACGTCGCGGCCGCGGGGTGGGGCGACGCGGTGACGATCATCCCCGACGTCCTCGCGCGACGGTACGGGGACAGGGCCACCGCGGTCGAGATGCTGCCCGCGATGCGGGCATGGGTCGACGCGGTCGCCGACGCGGCCGGGCCGGGGCGTCTCTGGGAGACCGGGTTCCAGTACGGCGACTGGCTGGACCCGACCGTCACGCGCCCCGACAAGGCGAAAGCCGATCCGGGGCTGGTGGCGACGGCGTATCTCTTCCGCTCGGCGGACCTCGTCGCGCGCCTCGACGACGGCGCCGACGCGGACCGCTACGCCGCACTCGCTCGGGAGGTCGGCGAGGCCTTCCGCGCCGCGTACCTGACGCCCGCCGGACGTCTCGCCTCCGACGCCCCGAGTGCCTATGCTCTCGCTCTCGCGTTCGGTCTCGTGCCCGAGGCCCAGCGCACGGCCGCCGCCGACCGCCTCGCGTTCCTCCTGCGCGCCGGTGGCTACCGCATGGCGACGGGCTTCCTCGGTACCCCGGTGGTCCTCGACGCTCTCCTCGACCACGGTCACGAGGCCGCGGCCGAGAGCCTCCTCCTGCAGACGATGTGCCCGTCATGGCTCTACCCCCTCTCGATGGGGGCGACCACGATGTGGGAGAGGTGGGATGCCATCCGGCCCGACGGCACCCTGCACCCCTCGGGCATGACCTCGCTGAACCACTACGCGCTCGGCGCCGTGGGCGACGTGCTGCACCGTCGGGTGGCCGGGCTGTCGATCGAAGGGGCGACGATCCAGGTCCGCCCGTGGTTCGTGGAAGCCCTGACCTGGGCGGAGGCAGCGCACGACACCCCGTTCGGGCGGGCGCGTGTGCGGTGGCAGCGCTCGGGCGAGACGATCGCGGTGACGACCACGATTCCGCACGGGGTCAGCGCGCGCGTCGACCTGGGCGATCGTGCACCTTTCGAGGTGGCATCCGGGGTCCACCGGTGGATGGTCGACGCGCCGCTCGCCCCGTCGCGCCGTGCGGTGGACGTCGACAGCGATCTCGCGATCATCGCCGACACCCCGGGCGCGTGCGCCGCGGTCTCGCGCGCGATCGGGGCGCACTCGACCGAGATGCAGGTCGAGTTCGACGCCTACGTCCGGTGGGTGCCGGGACGGCGGCTGCGCGACGAGCTCGCGGCGGTCTCGGCCCCGCCCGAGGTGGTCGCCGATGTCAAGGGCGCGCTGAGCGCGGTCTCGTCGAGACCCCTCGGTTAGGGTCGGGCTGTCGCGTTCATCGCGCGGCAGGGAAGGGGGCTCCGATGGAAACGCCGGCTGCGTGGTACGTCCAGGGGGAGGGGCTGCGCTGGTGGGACGGCGCCCGCTGGACCGGCATGCGCGTGAAGGACGGGCGACCGGGGGTGGACTGGATCACGGCGGACCGCCCGACCCCTCTCTTCGTCTCGAGCGCGCTGTTCTTCGTCGCCGGGGCGATTTACCTCTTCCTCGTCGGGTTCAACCCCTTCTACCTCGTGATGGCTTCGCTCTTCCTGGCGCTGAGCTTCTTCTGGCTCTTCGGGGCCCTGCACGTGCGACGGGTGCTGCGGTTGCCCGTGCCCACGACCGCGCCCGTCGTCCTGGACATCCTCCGGCCGCTTCCCGGCGAGCAGGAGGGGCCGGGCGCCGGCTGGTTCCCGGTGTCTTCGACCGTGGGCCGCTGGTGGACGGGGACCCGCTGGTCGCAGTACACGTGGACCCGATTCGGCATCCGCCCGACCTTCCACGGGGCGCGGGCGTTCCGCACCCTGCTCTGGATCGCGGGGGGTGTGAGCGGGCTCGGTGCTGTGGTGGTCATCGCGGGGATCGTCGTCGTGGCCCTGGCGATCGAGGCGATGGCGACCGGCATCGGGGTCATCATGATCGTCCTCGGAGCGATCCTGCTTCTCCTTGGGGTGCTGATGTTCGCGCTCTCCCCGATCTCCCGGCGCCCCCTCGTCATCCCGTCGACGCCATCCGCCCCCGTCCCGCCCGCGGGGGGCAGCGTCCCGTCGCGGTGACCGCGGTCACCGCGCATCCTGAACACCTCGATCGACGGCCTCGGCGGGCGAGATGCCCGCGACGGTCGCCGACCTCGTCAGCGCGGCTTCGTCACCTGGTAGACGGACGGATCGAGGGGCGACAGGCCGTCGAGCGGAGGCTGACGCACGAGCTCGAGGATCGGGCGGAACGGCTCGCCGTTCCCCGCGTTGAAGGCACGGATGCTGGCGGTCAGATGCTCGCGGGAAGTGACGTTGCGCCAGGCGAGTCGACGGCCCGACACTCGCGCGACCTGGTCGAGGAAGGCTCTCTGTGTCCGACCGTTGCCTTCGCGGAAGGGGTGGATGTAGCTGCCGCGACCATGGCGGGCCTGGTGATGCGTGCCGATGGTCAGCAATCCCGGGCCAAGGATGCGTTTGAGAGACGCAAAGGGTCTTCCGATCCACTCGGGACGGGCGATTTGAAGCGGTTCATGTCGCATCTATTGCAATAATGTTGCAGCTACTGCAACATTAGGATGTGCGACCACCCATCCCTGCGCTACTCCATGACCCGAGAATTGCCCTCCTGGACGAACGCAGCCAAGTATTTCGAGCGATGGTCGAAGGTTGGGCCACTCAGCAACAGAGTCGCCGACTACGCCCAGAGACTGTAAAAAACCGGCTGCGCCTGATCGAGCGTTTCAGAGCGTTCACGGGCGCGGATCCATGGGAGTGGCGTCCGGGCGACCTGGAAGACTTCACATCTCTGCTTCTCAGCGGGGACCGCCCGGCGGCCCACTCGACGGTCCGTGGGGTCCACGTTGCCATCCGTCTCTTCTGCGAATACGTCTCAAGTCCGGATTACCCGTGGGCTGAAGAATGCAGGCGTCGTTTTGGCGAGGAGCCAGTTCAGATCTGTCACCGATGGAACACTGCGGAGCATCTCGCAGGATTCGAGGGTCGATCCATTCGGCGGCCGTTCGACTACGACGAGCTCCAGATGTTGTTTGACACAGCAGACGCGAGGGTGGATCGAGTGGCTTCGTCACGCAAGAAGGGCTTGCTAGCCGCTCTGCGGGACGCCCAAATCGTCAAGACTGCGTACGCCTTCGGCCTTCGTCGGCGCGAGGTACTCGGCCTAGACCTGACAGATCTTCGAATCAACCCAAGTCGACCCGAGTGGGGATCGTACGGGGCTATCCATGTGCGAAACGGCAAATCCAGCAACGGTGGTGCTGCTCGACGCCGGACCGTCTTGACAGTGCCCCACCTAGATTGGATTGTCGATTCCCTCCGGTACTGGGTCGAGGAAGCTCGGCCTCTTCTCGACCAAGACCATCACGCAGCACTATGGCCATCCGAGCGTCGTGGCAGGCTCTCGAATCGGACATTCGACGAGAGATTCGCGAGCATCCGGGATGAAGCAGGTTTGCCTGCCGAACTCACTTTGCACAGTCTGCGACATTCATACGTGACGCACCTGATTGAGTTCGGCTACTCCTCGAGGTTCGTTCAAGATCAGGTTGGCCACACCTTTGCATCGACAACCGCGATCTATACGTCGGTGGCTGACGAGTACCGGCACGCCATCGTAAGGAATGCGATGCAGGACTTTTACGCGACGGAGGAATGAACATGGACAAGCTTGAGACGCGATGGAACCTGCGCCAAGTGATGGCATCGCGCGGGCTCTTTCAAACGAGCGACCTGATCGAGCCGTTGAGGCAACGGAACATCGCTTTGTCCCGCGAGCAAATCTATCGACTAGTGGCGCAGACGCCTCAGAGGCTGAATCTCGAGGTGCTGGCCGCACTGTGCGACGCCCTTGACTGCACACCGACCGACTTGATCCAGGTCGAACGAGTGTCGACAGCGTCTCGCTCGCGCGCTACGGGCACGGCCGGTGCCCCGCAAGATCTGCGACCGCCGCACGTTTCGGTCCGAAAGCCGGTCGCCTGAATTGGAGGACCTGCTCGATCTCGAGAACCATCTGGTCGCTCAGAATCCCTCAGTTCAGCGGTCAGAAATTGCGAAGCTGATCGCCACATCCGTGCGACCAAGATCAGCCAAAGGAATTCTGCAGCATCTCCGGGATGTCCAGGATGGAGCCCTCGAGCCAGACGCACCGCTTTCCGCGCAGGCACTTGTTTCCGCGCTGCACCGGTTAGGCGGCAATCACCCACGGCTCCCCAAGTGCCCCTCGTGCAACTACCGACGCCCGCTCAGACTGCGACTCAAGGACGGCACGCTGGCGTGTCGACGCTGCGCAGATCGGGAGAGCCGCGCGATTTGTACGGGATGCGGCGTTCCGAAACAGACCTACCAAAAGCGTGATGGGCAACCCTGGTGCAAGTCTTGCTGCCGTCCTGAATCGAAGCAAACATGTTCGAGTTGTGGATACAACGGAACCGTTTGGGCACGCGTCAACGGAAACGTCGTCTGTCAAAACTGTCGTCCGAAGTCGATTGTAGTGTGCCATCAGTGCCAGCAGATTGGAAACGTCGCCGCGGACGTGCTTGGCGGACCTACCTGCTCTCGTTGCTACAACGAGATGCTTCGGCACCCGTCGGAGTGCCCGTCCTGCGGCGACCATCGAATCCTTTCGGAGTTGTCGCCGGCAGGTCTCCATTGGTGCGCGACCTGCGCGGGTGTTCGACCACGGTTCGCGTGCGGCCGCTGCGGGTCGGAACGATTTCACTACGGCAGGCTGTGCGCGCGGTGCACCGTGTCCGACCGCTTGGACGACTTGCTGGCCGAGGGCCCCAACGCTGGAGAGTTCCAGAATCTGCGTGAGCATCTGCTCGCCCGTGACGACCAGTACAACGTCGTCCGGTGGATCTCCCGCACAACTCCACGACAGGTGCTGAGTCAGATGTCACGCGGCGAGGTTCCTATCGCGCACTCTGCCTTGGACACTCTTCCCCAAACGCGGGGCGTGCAGTATCTCCGTCGCCTCCTGATGCAGCTGGAGATTCTCCCCGCGATCGATATGCGACGAAAGTCGCTCGAGCTATGGGCGACAGTATTCCTCCGCGAGATCGAACCGAGCACGGGTCGGCTACTAAATGCCTACTTCCGTTGGTCGGTGATGAGACGGCTTGGCAGCAAACTCCGGGCCGACCACATCACCGCAGCGCAGGACAAGTGGGCGCGGGGCGAGCTCGCTGATGCGCGCGACTTCGCCTCGTGGCTCAGTCAGCGTGGAATGAGCATCATCGAGCTATCGCAAGTCGACTTAGATGAGTTCCTTGCGAGTCGTCGGTCACGCAACGACGCTCGGCACTTCATCGGGTGGCTTGCCGCCAGGCACGGGGCCCGTCTCACGATTCCCCCTCGGCATCGAGCGGAACCTTCCGTCAGTATGCGAGACGAAGAGTGCCTGCGCATTATCCGCGCCATATTGATGGACTTTGAGTCCGATCCCGATAGGCGTCTCATCGCGCTTTTGGTGGCGGTATGCGGGCAACTGGTCTCACGCGTCGTCCGCCTCCCCGAAGACGCACTGCGCCTAGACGACACCCAAATTCTCATCCGGTTCGGAACGCACGAACTACAGCTTCCGCCTACGTTCCGCCCCACCGTTGAGGCGCATCTTCTCGCCCGCAGACAAGCGAGCAAATGGCTCTTCCCAGGCAAGAATGCGGGCGACCATCGCTCGGCCCAGTACACGTCTCGCTATCTTCGATCGCTTGGGACCACAGCCTCGGCCCTGCAGACTTCAGCGCGCTACCGCCTCGCGGCGGCTCTTCCCGCGAAGGTCATGGCCGACTCCTTCGGGTTTCAGATCGAAACCGCCAACCAGTACGCAAGGTTGAGCGGTGGCTCATGGCGCGACGCTCCGACAGCGTTCCAGGACCGCACCCCCTCGGACACGAAGGCTTAGCGTGCGCCGTCACCGAATCCGGAGGTCAGGAGGATCGGGAGGCAGCAGCTGTTCAACGGTCGTCCCGAGCGCCTGGCTGAGGGCGATGACAGAGAACAGGGTGGGGTTTGCGGCCGTGCCCGGACGAGATTCGCCTTTCTCGAACTTCTGGTACGTATAACGGCTCAATCCAGCACGATATGCGACGTCCTCTTGGCTGAGTCCGGCAGTGTGACGAGCACGACGAAGGTTGTTCGCGAGTCCGGCCACATATTCGGGCCACCCCTCGACCTCTCCGCTTCGGTGTCGCACCCGAAGACTCTGGTCGCGACCACTCCTCAACATGGCCTATTCGGTATGGCATAATCGAGGTGGCCATACGAAACAATTCGCTGCTGACTTGCCTGTCTGCCCTGCACGTGTGTCGCCCTGGAAACTCCGCAGACCGAGGAGTCCACCGGGGTTCATGCAGCACGGTCTCAGCATTGGATCGCACGTGCCCGAAGACTTCTCGCGATGGTGGGTAGTCGCTGACTTCACCCCTCCAACCGACTGGGCGATGGCCCTCGAAGAGATGATCGCCCCGCAGTCGGTCGATAGATGGGGACTGCAGGCAGCCATCCACGTTGCTCGGACCCGCAAACGCCACGGGCGTGGCCCGTCGTTCCTCGAGCTCTTCGATCACCTGAACCGAACTAACGGGATTCAGCTTGCGCCTTTGGAGAACCTCTCGAGCGCTCAGCGCAGACTGGTTCGTCGCGGATTCGAAAGATGCGCGGCCTCGGCGTGGCGTGCTGCGGGATGGATCGCTTGGTCGCGCGAGTCGCATAGCCTCAGGGTCGGGCCGGCGTTTCGCGCGGCATCGCGGGCCCACCAGGCGTCGACGAAGAGGCGCCCAGCTGAATAGTCGTTTGGGCTCGGCCCCGTTTGAGGTCCTTCTCCTGCACGCGACCGTCTTGCAATCGAAGTGCGACCAGGCGATACAGTCGCTTCATGCCGCACGGTACTGCGAAGATCGCCGACATCTATAAAGTTGCCAGCGAAGCGACAATCGGGGGAATGTCGAAACCGCAACCCCGCCCTATGGTCTGCGTGGCCGAACGGCCAACGGATCCTCTGGTGTGGACTGCGATGGCTCGGACGGTGTCGTCCGGCAACCCCGCGGTTGACCTCGCGAGCCCGGCGGACGCTTCCCTAGGTCTTTCAGAGGACGGTTGGTGGACCACCAGATTCATCCACTCTGTGAGGAAAGCTCGGACCGACAAGATCGGATGTCGGTACGTCGCGACACTCGAAGATCCGCTTCGCAAGCAGGTACTAGACCACTACCGGAACCGCTGACCGCGGGACACTGATAGCCTGGTCGACTTTGCACTTCACGAGAAAGCGAAACTGTGACCGCCACTGACGCGAATGTTCGCGCCGTTCAAGCGGGTGACCTGTGGTCGCTCAGCTGGGATGGCAAGGAGCTCGGACGCGGCGTCGTGGCGCGCGTAGCGCCGGCGTTCGTGATCATGTGGCCCGTCACCACACAGACCGAGGACTGGTACGCCCCAGCGGTTCAGATTGGGCAGCACGAGGACGAACAACTGGCAGCCTGGCCGACACGAGAGACCGGGATCGGGCTGCACCTCCTGGACCGTTACCTCGGGAAGGGTGTAAACCCGCGAGCGATCCCCCTCCTCGAGGAGGCCCTGGAAACGGGTGCTCAACTACCGCTACCGGTAGTTGACGAACCAGCTCCAGACAACGCGGCGGATGTCAGCGCGAGCATGATCGACCGATGGGCCGCTCTTTGCCATCACGAGTGGCCGGCTGACCGTGACCTGCGGCTACGAACGGATCTGATGTCGAAAGCGGGAATCGCGCCATCAAGCTTGGCCACTGATCTCGACCTGAGTGTGCCCGAGGCGGTAGCGATCTGGAAGAGGGAAGTCGCCTTAACACAGGCGCAGGTCGCAACCCTTTCGACAAGTCACGGCATCTCCCCGGACAAAATCGCAGGGGACGTGGGTGTGCTTGATATTTACCCCGGTCTGATTCACCCACGAATCAAAGGTTCCGTCCTTGAGATCGCGCATCGATACGGACTGGATGAGGGCCATGCACGGAACCGAATTCGGGACGAGTTTGCTTTGGCTGCGCGCAGCGACAACGGCCCGGAGGGCCGCCTCCAGGCAGCTATTCAGCGGCTGCTGAGTCAGGCCGAACCTCGCGAATGACCGGCGCCGACCTCGGAGCACTGCTGGCCCAGCATGACTACCGCTCCATTGCGATTGAACTTCTCGAACGCGAGACTGATCGCGGAGCTGTCGATACAGCAGCACTCGCCAATTCTCCGGAGTATGCGCTTCACGACCATCCGGAAGTTGAGCTGGAGTACACACTGACACCCGCACCGGGTTGCTCGGTGTTCGGCGTGTACCGGCATCGCCCGGGCGCCAAGGCGGTGATTTTGGTGCACCCATCTCTCACCGATATGCGCGACAACTTCACAATTCTTCACGAATATGGTCACCATGCGCAGCGCCAATATCCCGACTGGGTAGATCTCAGATACCAGCTCTCGTCGAGGGCAGGAGACCTCGTTGAGGAACTCGTGTCCGATGCATTCGCCGCCGAAGCACTCTTGCCCGCAGACAAGGCCATGCTGTTTCGGCTGGACTCAGCTGAGTCGCTACGCGACTATTACGCGCATAGCAGGGCATCCCGTGCAGCGATCGCAATGCGCTCGATCACCCTCTCCAACTCGACCACGGCCTTTGTTGTCGCAGTGATCGATCTGGATGGCCGAGTGTATTTTGCACGATCTAGCGACGACGGCTTGTTTGCCCCCGCGCGTGGGTTGGCCCAGCCAGCACTGGCCGCGCTCGCGAGCGACGCGTTGAGGTCTGAGACTCAATCGGTCCGCGGCCCAGTGGTCGGCGGATTGCTCACGACCACTGGACTCACACGGAATGACCTCGTCGCCGAGCTTGCCTTGGATCCCACCGCGCCGTACGCGTTCGTGGTCCTCCGGTCCGAGAACACCTACGGACATCAGCCGCGCTGGGCAGTCGAGGTCGTCGACTGCGGGAACATATCCTGCGGCATTGAGTTCGAGGCGAGGAGCTCACCGGGGCAGTGTCGAGCCTGCACGACCTTTCGATGCCCCGAGTGTGGAAGCTGCGACTGCTCGCAACGCAAGGCGTCGTACTGCCCTGACTGCACATTGGAGTACACGGCCGCGGAAGCCGCAGACCCACGCCGGCACGAGTGCCCCTGGTGACATTGCCAGAAGGGCACCCTAGTGCGCTGCCGGTTGATCCATGCATGCGTCGCGTACGACTCTCAATCGGGACCGTTCGCACTCGTCGTGTAATCCACCACGTGCACGGACAACGACTTTACGGGCTCCCACCTCGGCTCGGGGGCAGGTGACCTTCAAGTATCTGGCCGAGAGCCGTCCCCCCTCTGGACCGCCTCCAGAGACAACTCACTAGGGCGAATGAACCCTCCGCTGGCCTCAACCCGATAACGCCCACTTACGCATTCGCGTGTTCATCGACTTCCTCGGAATCGGCGTCGTCAAGTTCCTCATCCTCGTCGTCTGCGCCCAGCGGCGCGCGATCCTCTGCAGTCGGGCTAGGCAGTCCCGTTGAGACAATCAGCTCCGACTCCAAGACTGCTCGCAGGAGGTTTGAGCCCTCATCCTGAGCGACGATGGTCTGCTCAAGCGTATGAAGAAGCGTCAGCAGCTCACTCCCATCCAAATCCGGCCAGGCGCTGGGCCGCAGCTCGTCGAGGGGAGAGCCCCCCGTCTTGCCGGACCGCTTCTTCAAGCGATAGCCGAGCCATGAATCCACCACCTTCAGACCCGAGACCTCGTAAGCCCAGACCTGCGAGGAGACGTTCGAGAACTCGCCGTCGCCCACGGTGAGCGTTTCGGTGGACGGGTCGTAGTGGATGGTCTCCGGGTACAGGTTCGCGGAGATTGGCCTGGTGTAAGACGCCCGAGGGGTGAAAGGCGTGGCAGAGAGGCCGCTCTTCCGTGCTCCGAATGTGTGGAGCTCGATCAGCCTCTTGCCGTGTTCAGCAACTCGGACGAAAAGGCCCGGATCGGAGGTGATTGGGATGTGCGGACCCGGGATTGTCAGCTCTTCCCAGAAAGTCTCGACGTAAGTAGGAGTGGCCAACAACGCGTAGCAGTACGCGAATAGATCGGCCGCGGTGGTCGCTTCCCCGAGTGCCGACGCTAAGGCGGCCAGCAACCCTCCCGTGATGTTCGGGATCGTCCCTTCGCCGTCCTTCCACAGCGGGATCACATGACGGCCACCGAAAGACCCGCGGAAGTGGTGAAGGTCAGGAACTTCAGCCGTTGCAACAGCCGCTGGACCTTCACCGAGCACCTCCGTCAGCATGCTCGTCATGTACACCTGATGGTCACCGTGTGCACCCCAAAGGGCCGGACGCATGCGGTCTCCGATCCGCGTGTCGGCAATAACCCATTGAAGGTCAAATGACCGAAATGCGTACCGACGCACCTGGGGCGGTTCATCCTGCGCCGTCAGCGAAGCCAGCGGCTTCATGCGCGCTCCAGAGAAGAGATCACCGTACGACGAAGTGGCCTTCCTGTCGGCGGACTCCTTGAGCTGGACAGCACGGCGCTGCGCCAATCGCTTGATGTTCTCGTTCTTATCGTCGGTCAGCTGGCCGACCGGGAGCGGACCGACCAAAGCCGACCACCTCGCTGCCAATACCTCGCGGGTCTCCCCCACCGGCCAGCTGCGCTTCAACTGCACGCCGCTTGCTTGCCAGGGGAACAGATCGGTGATCGAAGGCCAAGAGAGGTACTCCGCGTTATCTGCGGGAAGAAATGCGTCCTGCCATCCGCTGAGGCATGTGCGCCAGTTCAATCGTGCGTCGTTCAGGTCCACCACGGAGCCAAGCACGGCGCGCTTCTCTGCGGCCGTGAGATCCGCTAGGGATGCGTAGTGGACAGTCGCTGGCTGATCGGGGTTTGGGGCGCCATACCGAACGCCAGTAGCGATAGCGACCGGCGTCTCGATGCTGAAGACGTTCTCGGTCCGTCGCCCACCCTTGTTATCCCCACCCAAGTCAATGATCCACAGCTCGTCGAACAGCGAGCGCATGTGCTGCCGCATTCCAACGAAACCTGGCCCCCGAAGGTATGACGATGCAGTGATGAAGCTCACAATGCCGTGATGCTGATCGTTCGTTTGATCGGTTATTTCTTGCTCGAAGACTTTCCAGAGCGCCCACCGCCAGAAGTAGACGTAGGCGTTGTAAAGATTCTTAACGTCTCCACCCCGCCCGGCAGCCACAGCGGGAGCGATGAAGTCACTTATCACCCCGACTTCGCCGCGGTCACGTACAAGACGCCCAGTTTCCGGGTCCCGAACTCTCCTACCCGCGATCGGCTCCCTGCGCATCGTGACCCAACCGCCGGACGAGCCACTCTGAGTGTCAGTCTTCTTGCCCCGCAGGTAGGGCGGGTTGCCCATACACACGACAACTCTCGTGTCCACCTTCAACTCGCGGGCTTCCTCGCGCTCATGGCTGATGTTTTCGTAGCCGAAAACATCAGGCAGCGTCAGTTCACTCGTCTGCTCGTGGGATGCGAGAGTGTCGGCGAGCAAGATCTTCAACAGATCCTCACCGTCGAGGGCTGTCACGCCATGATCAGCGAGGAAGCGCGAGAGCCGCAGGTGAGCAACGGAGTACGGTCCGATCAGATACTCGATCCCGTACATGTTCGCCGCTGCTTGCCGCAAGAGCTGAGGTATCGCCGCGGGAGCGAACTCCGGCGCGTTCGCCGCCACTGACTCTAGAATCCCAAGCGGATATGTGCCGGTCCCGACAGCCGGGTCGAGAGTCACCACGTCCGGGTCGGCGAATGCCGCGGTCTTGCCAAACTTCGTGACGAGCAGCGATCGCACGATGCTGGTTTGTGCACGAACCACCTCCGCGGGCGTGTAGTACGCACCGACTTTTTTTCGGAGCGAGGGGTCGTACGCAGCCAGAAACTCCTCGTAGAAGTAGAGCCAGGGATTCTCGGCGTTCCGCTTTGTGATCGCACTCGGCTTAACCTGCTGCATTACGCGCAGGATCAGATCGGTAGACGTTCGTACTTCGCTGTGCGCCGCCGGGTTGTTCAGTAGTCCGAGGACCTCGCCCAGTAGCCCATGCTGATCATGCAACGTCTCCTCGGCGGCTTCCACCGTCAACGGATCTGCGCCCTCAAATCGGGCGATCAAGAGGGCGTAGGTGAATGTCTGAGCGTAGGCGTCAGCGACTACTTCGTTTGATGCTCCGGGAAAGAGGTACTTCCGCCACTCGGCCGCTAGCGCACTGAGTGCCGATCCTTCCGTGTCGAGCGCAGCCTTTGCCTCGGTCCGCAGCAATCTGCACAGCGGAGCCAAAAGATCAGCGAGTTGCCGTGAGGTAGCTGGAACAATCGGCGCCCAAGTCAGGAAGTTCCGGACGAGCAACTCGAACCGGCTTGCATCCGCCTCTGTCACGGCGTCTGCACCCAGCACCAATGGATCGCCAGTGAAGGAGAAGACGGGTCCCGACCGCGTACCAGTGCGCTGCAAGGTCCATTCGCGCCCGTCTGTATAGATGAGGTTAGGGAGCTTCTTGAACTTCGCCCACTGTTCCTTATCCGCCTTGTTCCGGAGCCTGGTGGGATCGCCACCCTTACCGGGAGCCTTCAATTCGACGTGACCAGTCAGTAGAGCAAGCTCGGGTTCAGGCCCGACGCTGACGGCAGCGTCCACACGGGAGCCCCCCGTTAGATCGCCCTCTTCAGCGGCCCGTGGAGCCTCCGTGCGTACGACAACCGACACGCCAAGCGCGGTACCGATCGAGGTCAACAGGGTGTCGAGCGGGGTTTTCAGCTGGTCCTCTGGCCAGACCGCCGGAGCGCCGGGAACGTTCAGCTTGGTCTTGGTCTCAGCTGCGAATGCCTTCAACGCTTGGGCGATCGCTTGTGATGTGTTCGTAGGCAAGTTGGCTCCCGTCGACCTATCCCGCCGATGCTATCGGGGGTCCGGACGAGCGCACGTATTGATCTGCTCGGTTGCTCAGCTGACTCCAGATCACTGGGAGCGTTATCGATCAATATCGCCCACCGGGATACCGCGCGATACCAGCATTCATCTTCTCGAGCAGATCGCTTGCCCGCACCACGAACGCGGCCTCGTCGATCGCGGGGTCCAAGAGGCCGGACGTCGCGAGCCAGTCGAAGGTGCTCGACGTCGCGAGCCAGTCGAAGGTGCTCCCTGCCGCGGCCGGTATCAGCGCCGACGCATGGAACTGAGATGAGCCCTTGCTGATCTCGACCGTTCGAACTCGACCGGCCCACGCGTACACGTCCTGGAAAAGGCGACGGTGGGTCTCGGCCCACCGCGCGAGGTCGAACGGCCCCGTGATCGGGGTGACGTCGAGCTCCATCCGGCGGGCAAGGGTGAGCTGATACTCGCGCTGTTCGAGATGGTTCCGGTCTCGTTCGTCGAGAAGGTTCTTCAGGACGCCCGAACCCGGATAGACGTACGGGTCCACGAAGCCCTCAGTCACGATAGCCCCCGCGTTTGACCTTGGCGATGATGTCCGCGGTCGACATCTTCCCCTCCACGTAGAGGGTGATGTCCCGCACCATCTCCGGGGTGGGTTCCATGTCTTCGAGGGCCCAGCTCGCCATGGTGTCGATCACGAGCTCACGACGGGCCTCCTGCGAATCGAGTGCGCCCATGTGCGGTCTCCTTCTCCTCGGTTCCATTCTCTCAGCGAAGTGTGCTCCGACGCCCTCGCCCCTTCCGATTGCCGCCGCGGCGCCACCGGTCGATCTGCCGGCGCCCCGCTCCGCGCGCGGAAGCGCTGTCGAGCGCGGATGCAATCCCTGGCTCCGCGGCATCCGGTCCTGTCAGCATTCCGGGATGGATGCCACCCCGATCGATGCCCCGGCGCCCCCTGTCGTCGCCGCGGACGCGCGCCGCGCCATCGCCCTCGTCATCGGCGTCGCGGCCACGGTCGCGTTCGTCGCCCTGCGCCTGGCGGTCGCGCTGAACGGGCACACGGCCCTCGACCTCGACGTGTGGTGGGATGCCGCCATGGCGGCGATCGCGTCGCCGGTGGGCGTGATCGTCGCCTGGGTGCCCGCCATCGTGGGCGGGACCATCGGCATGATCGTGATCGGGGTGCTCACGACGATCGTCTTCGCGGTGCGGCGGCGACCCTGGGACGCGCTGACGGTGGCGGCATCCATCGCCCTCGTCGTGGCGATCGGTGCACCGATGGCGGCCATCATCGCGCGGCAGCGGCCCGAGGACTCCCTCGCCGAGACGATGGCGACCTCCTTCCCCTCGGGGCACACGGCGGTGGCGACGACCATCGCGGTCGTGCTGGGGCTGATCCTGCGGCGGCGATGGGTGTGGATCGCCGGCGTGATCTGGGTGCTGCTGATGATGGGGAGCCGCACGTACCTGCACGCGCACTGGCTCTCGGACGTCGTCGCGGGGGCGCTCGAGGGCATCGCGGTCTCGACGTTCGTGTGGGCGCTCATCCAAGTGGTCCGCGAACGTCGAGCGCAACGCCTCTCCCGAGAAAGCGCCTGACGGCTACGGTTCCGGCATGACTTCTCCCTCGGCTGCCGCGAACAGGGCGCAGGATTCGACCGCATTCGAAGTCGCCGCGCGCGTCGGGTACGTCGTGCTCGGCCTCCTGCACCTGCTGATCGGGGTGATCGCGATCTCGATCGCCACCGGATCCGGCGGCGACAGCGCCGACCAGAGCGGCGCGTTGCAGAAGGTGGCCGAGGCCCCCGCGGGAGTCGTGCTCCTCTGGGTGATCGTCGTCGGACTCGCGGCGCTGGCGGTGTGGCAGATCGCCGAGGCGATCGTCGAAGCGGACCCGGATGCCAAGAAGCGCTGGGCGCACCGCGCCAAGTTCGTGGGCACCGCCGTCGCGTACGCCGCGATCGCGGGGACCGCTCTGACGGTCGCGCTGGGCGGCAGCTCCAGCTCGTCGGGGTCGTCGCAGACGATGAGCGCCCAGCTGCTGTCGAACCCGGCGGGGGTCGTGCTCCTCGTGGTCATCGGACTCGGCGTGGCCGCCGTCGGCGTCGCGTTCGTGGTGCGCGGGTTCACCAAGGCCTTCGAGAAGCACCTGTCGACCCCCGGCGGAGCGGCGGGGCGCGGCATCCGCACGTTCGGGATGATCGGGTACATCGCCAAGGGAGTGGCCGTGGGGGTGGCGGGCGTGCTCTTCGTCGTCGCCGCGGTGACCCACGACGCCTCGGCCGCGGGCGGTCTCGATTCCGCGCTGCGCTCGCTCGCGTCGCTGCCGTTCGGGCAGATCGTGCTCTGGCTCGTCGGGGCGGGTCTGATCCTGTACGGGCTGTTCTGCTTCGCCCGCGCGCGCTACGCGCGGATGTGACGCCCGCGGGGCGTCACGAGTGCCGCGGGCGCGCCCCCGCGATGAGCAGGGAGAGTCCGAGCTCGAACGCCCGCGTCGCGACGGGGTCGGCCGGGTCCTGGTCGACGAGGGTCGCGTAGGCCGCGGCGAATCGCGGGACCCTCTCCTCCTGGCCGGTCGGGTCGAACATCACCGCGGGCCCCGACATGTCGAGCACGCTGCCGAGGATGAACGACTCGAAGGCGGTCAACAGCGGCAGGATGTCCTCGCTCCTCCAGCCCACGCGCTCGGCGGCGACGGCGAAGTCCTCGTACTGCGACATCAGCAGCGGTGCCGAGGAGCGGTGCGACATCAGCAGGGGGATCGTCCGCGGGTGGCGGCGGAAGGCGTCCCGGTAGGACCGCGCCCACCGCCGCAGGCCGTCCTCCCATTCCGCGTCGCGGAGCGAGGAGGAGTCGATGCGCGCGGAGACGAGCGCTCGGATGTCCTCGATCAGGGCCGCGAGGTTCGGCACGTGGTTGTAGAGCGACGTCGGATGCACCTTCAGGCGATCGGCGACGCGGCGGATGCTCGCACCGTCGCTGCCGTCGCGATCGACGAGGGCGAGGGCGGCGCGGGCGATCGCGTCGCGCGACAGCTTGGGGTGCGACGGCCGGGGCACGGTGGGGCCTTTCGGTCGGGGTTCGACCACGTTACGCGATGCGTGCGTTTCGGCCGTGTATCGAGTTCGTGACGAGTCCGCGAAACCCGCGGAGGGCGTCCCGAGAACGTCGTAGCGTTCCTAAAACCTACGCTGTATGTTTCTCTCAGCGTGGTCTCGAGGAGGTTTCCATGGCGGTCGTCGTGTTCACGAACGGCGCGATCCGGGTCGACGGGTCCGCGGTCGACGTCGACCGACTCGTCGTGGCCGACGGGGTCGTGGCATCCGCGGACGCGCCGGTCCCGGCGGATGCCGAGATCATCGACCTCGAGGGCGGGATGCTCCTCCCCGCCTTCCGCGACGGACACGCCCACCCTCTTCTCGCCGGCCGCGAACGCCGCGGCCCCCGGCTGCGCGACGCGACCTCCGTCGCCGAGATCACCCGTCGCGTCCGCGCCTGGGCCGAGAGCTGCGGGGACGCATGGCTCATCGGCGGCAGCTACGACGCCACGATCGTCCCGGGCGGGATGTTCGATGCGCGCTGGCTCGACGAGGGGGAGGCGGAGCGCCCGGTCGTCCTGCACGCGTGGGATTACCACACGGTCTGGGTCAACACCGCGGCGCTGAGAGCGGCGGGACTGGATGCCGACACCCCCGACCCCGCACTCGGGCGCATCGTCCGTCGGCCCGACGGATCCCCGCTCGGCACGCTCGTCGAGCGAGCGGCGATCGACCTCGTCCTCGCCCACGCCCCGCAGCCCGCGGTGGAGGCGGACGGGGAAGCGCTCGCCTGGGCGACCGAGCGTCTCGCCGAGCACGGGATCGCGTGGGTCCAGGAGGCGTGGACCGAACAGCACGACCTCCCCGCGTGGGTCGCGGCGGCGCGTCGGGGTCGCCTGGCGGTCGACGTCGACCTCGCCCTGCGCGCCGACCCCGACCGGTGGCCCGAGCAGTTGGTCGAACTGCGTCGCGCCGCCGATGAGATCGCGGGCGTGGACGGTCTGACGGCGCGCACGGTGAAGTTCTTCGTCGACGGCATCATCGAGAACCACACCGCGCACCTCCTCGACTGCTACCACGACGCGCAGACGCGCGGCCTGCCCAACTGGCAGCCCGAGCAGCTCGGCGACGCCGTCGCCGCGTGCGACGCCGCCGGGTTCGACATCCACCTCCACGCGATCGGCGACGCCGCGGTGCGGGCCGCCATCGACGCCGCCGAGGGCATCCGCGAGAGCCTCGCGCGTGGGCGCCGCCTCACGATCGCCCACGCGCAGATCGTCGACCCGGCCGACCTTCCGCGTCTCGCCGCCCTCGACGTGACCTTCTGCTTCCAGCCGCAGTGGGCCGTGCGTGACGCGGTGATGACCGAGCTGACGCTCCCGCGCCTCGGCCCCCAGCGCGAACGGCAGTACCGTATGCGCGCCGCGCGGACCGCCGGCGCCCGACTGAGCTTCGGCAGTGACTGGCCGGTCACCTCGCCGGACGTCCTCCGGGGCCTGCGCACCGCGGTGACCCGGCAGGACGAAGACGGCAGGCCCGCCGGTGGCTGGCAGCCCGAAGAACGACTCACCCTCGACGAAGCCCTGGATGCCGCCACGAGCGGCGTCGCGTGGCAGGCCGGCGACGATGCCCACCGCGGCACTCTCCTCCCCGGCATGATCGCCGACCTCGTCTGGCTCGACCGCGACATCCGCCGCGAGCCGACCGACCGCATCGCCGCCGCCCGGATCCGCGGGACCTGGCGGCGCGGCATCCGCACGTTCACGGCTCCGGCGCTCGCCGGCGCCGTTCCGACTCGCTCTTTCCGACCCCGAACAGGAAAACCGTGACCTCCTCCGAAACCTCGCTCCGGCGAGTCATGGGAGTTCCCTCCCTCGTCATCTTCGGTCTCGCCTACATGGTGCCGTTGACCGTCTTCACCACCTACGGCCTCGTCGCCGTGACGACCGGCGGCCACGTGCCGACGGCGTACCTCGTCACCCTGGTGGCGATGCTCTTCACGGCCTTCAGCTACGCCGCCCTCGTCAAGGCGTTCCCCCGCGCGGGCAGCGCGTACACCTACGCCCGCCGTGCGTTCGGCGGTCACGTCGGCTTCCTCACCGGGTGGTCGCTCATGATCGACTACCTGCTGCTCCCGCTCATCAACTACGTGCTGATGGGGATCTACCTCAACGCCCAGCTGCCCGGCATCCCGCCGTGGGTCTTCGCCCTCGCCGGCGTGCTGCTGATCACCGGGTTGAACATCGTGGGCATCACGGTGGTGCGGAACGCCAACCTCGTGCTGGTGGGCCTGCAGCTCGTGTTCGCCGCGGTGTTCGTCGTGTGCGCGGTCCTGCACACGCTCCAGAACCCCGGCGTCTCGCTGCTGCAGCCGCTCTACGACGCCGGGCTCACCTTCCCGGGCCTGCTCGCGGGTGCGGCGATGCTCGCCCTGTCGTTCCTCGGCTTCGACGCCATCTCGACCCTGTCCGAGGAGGCTCGCGACCCCCAGCGCACGGTTCCGCGCGCGATCATCCTCACCACGATCATCGGCGGGCTCATCTTCACCGTCATCGCGTACGTGTCGACCCTCGTCATCCCGAACGTCGCCGACATCGAGAACCCGGATGCCGCCGCCAACCAGATCATGGAGGTCACCGCCGGTCGCTGGCTCGAGCTGTTCTTCCTCATCGCCTACATCGCCGGCTGCATCGCGGCCGCTCTCGCCTCCCAGGCGAGCGTGGCGCGCATCCTGTTCGCGATGGGGCGCGACGGAGTGCTCCCGAGTTTCTTCGCCCGGCTCAGCACGCGCTACCGGACGCCGATCGGGGCGGCGGTCTTCGTCGGTGTCGTCTCGCTCGCCGCGCTGTTCGCGGACCTGAACACCGTGGCATCCCTCATCAGCTTCGGCGCGTTGGCGGCGTTCTCCCTCGTCAACCTCTCGGTGATCAAGCACTTCCTCATCGACGAGGGTCGTCGTGGCGCAGCCGCCGTCTTCCGCTACGGGGTGCTGCCCGCCCTCGGCTTCGCGCTCACCGCGTGGCTGTGGTTCAGCCTGTCGCCGCTCGCCCTGACGGTCGGACTCGTCTGGATCGGCGTCGGCGTCGTGTGGCTCGCGGTCCTCACCCGCGGGTTCCGTCGCCGTCCGCCCGAGGTCGAGTTCGACGACGAAGCCGAGACGCCCGAGCGCATCCCCGCGTGATCGTCGGCGACGCGGCATCCTGGACGAGTCCGGATGCCGCGTCGCCTCCCGCATTCCCCCTTCGTCCCGCCCGTTCCGCATCTGAGAGCCCCACATGACCTCGTTCGACTACTTCGTCCACGGCGAGCTGCCGACCCCCACCCTTCCCACCGACGAGGCCCGTGCGCTGATGCGCGAGGTCTACGGGGTCGACGTCGACCTCCGTTCGCTCGGCAGTCAGCAGGACCAGAACTTCCTCGCCACTCCCGTCGCCGGCGGCGACCCGCTCGGCGTGCTGAAGATCAGCAACCCGGTGTTCAGCGAGTCCGAGATCGAGATGCAGGATGCCGCGGCGGCGGTCGTCGCGCGGGCCGAGCCGACGCTGCGGATCCCGCGGATCGTCGACGGCCCCCGCGGGCCGATGTCCGGCTGGTGGGAGACCTCGCAAGGGCGCCTGCACGCGCGCGTCATCTCGTTCGTGTCCGGGAAGACGCTGACGGGATCGGGCTACCTCTCGCCCCGGGTCGTCGAGCGTCTGGGCGAGCTGTCGGCGGCGGTGAGCGTGGCTCTCGCGAACGAGACCCACCCCGCCTCGGGGCGCGTGCTGCAGTGGGACCTCCGCCACGCGGAACGCGCGATCGCCGAGATCTCCGAGACCGAGCCGGACGCCGACGTCCGCGCGTTCACCGCCGAGGCCACCGCCCGCGCGCTCGCCGCGCTCGCGCCCGTCTCCGACGCGCTGCCGCGCCAGCTCGGGCACTTCGACGTCACGGACGACAACGTGCTCCGCCCCGACGGCATCCAGACCCTCCCCGATGCCGTCATCGACTTCGGCGACGTCATCGACTCGTGGGCGGTCGGCGAGATCGCCGTGACCGTCTCGTCGGTGCTGCACCACGCCGGGGGTTCGTACCGTACCGCGCTGCCCGCCATCGCCGCCTTCGACCGTCGGCGCCCCCTCTCCGACGAGGAGATCACCGCCCTGTGGCCGCTCGTCGTGCTGCGCGGGGTCGTGCTCGTCTTGAGCGGCCGTCAGCAGGTGCGCCTCGACGAGGCGAACGACTACGCCAGCGGCGCCCTGGACCGGGAGTTCGCGATCCTGCGCCGGGCGACCGCCGTGCCCATCGAGGTCGCGACCGCGCGCATCCGTCACGCCCTCAGCCGCCCCGCCGCAGCGAACCCCGAGTGGACCGGCGCCACGCTGCTGCCCGAGCCCGACAGGGCGGTGATCCTGGATGCCGGGACCCTGTCGCCGCTCGCCGACGAGGGCGCGTGGCTCGAGGACGACGCCGTGGAACGGGCGGCGCAGCGCCTGCTCGACGAGGGAGCCGCGGTGGTTGTGCTCCCGGCGCTCCGCCCGGTGCTGCTGGGGGCGCCGTCTCGCACCCCGAACGCGCCCGCGACCGTGCCGACCGCTGCTTCCGTGTGGTTCGCGCAGCCCACCTCGCTGCGCGTCCCGGCGGGGCTGAGCGTGCGACAGGGGGAGACCGAGATCACGGAAGCCCCGGCACGGACCCGCATCGACGTGCTGTTCGCGACGCTCGATCCCGCGGAGGTGCCCGCGGCGCTCCCGGCCGCCGACCTGCCCGGGTGGCGCGCCGTCGTCGGCGACGCCACGCGCGCGCTCGGAGTCGATGCTCCCGTCGAGCTCGAGGACGACCTCCTCGGCCGCCGCGAAGCGGTCGTCGCGGAGGTGCAGGAGCACTACTACGCCCAGCCGCCCCGCATCGAGCGCGGGTGGCGCGAGTACCTCGTCGACGTCGACGGTCGGGTCTACCTCGACATGGTCAACAACGTCGCCTCGGTGGGTCACGCGCATCCCCGCATCGCCGCCGCGGTCGCCCGCCAGACGCGCCTGCTGAACACGAACTCGCGCTTCCACTACGCCGCGATCACGCGCTACGCCGAGCGCGTGGCATCCACCCTTCCCGACGAGCTCGACACGGTGTTCTTCGTCAACTCCGGGTCGGAGGCGGTCGATCTCGCGATCCGCCTCGCCCTGGCGGCGACCGACCGCCGCGACGTCGTCGCGATGGCCGAGGCGTACCACGGCTGGACCTACGCGAGCGATGCCGTCTCGACCTCGATCGCCGACAATCCCTACGCCCTCGACACGCGCCCCGACTGGGTCCACACCGTCGATGCGGCCAACTCCTACCGCGGTCGCCACCGGGGAGCGGATGCCGCGGCCTACGCGCCCGAGGCCGCGGCTCGCCTGCGTGCGCTCGCCGCGGAGGGGCACCCGCCCGCCGCGTTCCTCAGCGAGACGTTCTACGGCAACGCCGGGGGCGTCGCCCTGCCGGACGGCTACCTGAAGGAGGTGTACGCCACGGTGCGCGAGCTCGGCGGTCTCGCCGTCGCCGACGAGGTGCAGGTGGGCTTCGGCCGCCTCGGCTCGTGGTTCTGGGGCTTCCAGCAGCAGGGGGTCGTCCCCGACATCGTCGCGGTCGCGAAGTCGATCGGCGCGGGATTCCCGCTCGGTGCGGTCATCACGCGCCGCGAGATCGCCGACCGTTATCGCACCCAGGGGTACTTCTTCTCCTCCACCGGGGGATCGCCGCTGTCGTCCGTCGTCGGCCAGACCGTGCTCGACATCATTGACGAGGAACAGCTGCAGGAGAACGCGCGGGTCGTCGGCGCGCACCTCAAGGCGCGTCTCGAGGCGCTGGGGGATCGGCATCCGATCGTCGGCACGGTCCACGGGGCGGGGCTGTACCTCGGCCTGGAGTTCGTGCGCGATCGCGAGACGCTCGCCCCGGCGACGGAGGAGACCACCGCGATCTGCGACCGTCTCCTCGAGCTCGGCGTGATCATGCAGCCCACCGGCGACCACCAGAACGTGCTGAAGATCAAGCCGCCGCTGTGCGTGACCCAGGACTCGGCCGACTACTTCGTCGACATGCTCGACCGGGTGCTGTCGACGGGGTACTGACGCAGGGCGCGTGCGCTGTCGAGTCGCTCAGACGCCGAGGTCGCCTGCGCGCGACAGGCTCTCTCGCAGTGCCCGTGCTGAGCGGAACCCGAACCAGCGAGCGAGGAGGTCGTCGCGCAGGAGTTCGTCGCCATGTGCGTCCCACGCGGTGCGAACACGACCGAGGCGGACGTCGCGGATGCGATCGGCGGGGGCACGACCTGCGCGGGAGAGCACGCGCGTCAGGTGGCGTCTGCTTACCGACAGCATTCCTGCAAGGCTTTCCACCGAGAAATCCGGCTCATGGGCGTTCGCAGCGATCACGGCATCCGCTCGTCGGACGAGCGGGTCGGTCTTCTCCTCCTCCCCCCGAGGAGTCGCGGCGGACGCAGCGGTGGAGAGAGAGAGGGCTTCGAAGACGCTTCGCAGCTGATCGATCTCGCTGTCCGAGGGCCGCGGCATCCCCCTCAGGACCGCCGAGGCGAGGGCGATCGTGGCGACCGAGGAGGAAGTCGGCCTCGACACGCAGACGGACGCGGGCCACCATCGGCCCTCTCCGCTCAGGGCGACCTCCAGGACCTTTCCTGGTGCTGTCGTCGTGATCGTCACCTGACGGCTCCGGGGGAGGACGATGGTGTCGCCGGCGTCGAAGTTCACCCCGTGCTCGCCGACGACGGCACCGGCGCCGTGCTGGACGAACCACAAGGTGCGGGTGGCCCCCGCGTCGGGTCTCCCGTGATGGAGCACCGTCATCGCACGGTAGTTCAGGGCTCGGACCGTGACTCCTGCGAATCCCCGCCCGCGATCGATCGCGAGCAGCCGGTGGGGTGGCGTCGAGATGTCGTCATCACGGGCCTCCTCGCGCGGCGCCACCGCCGGAGATGGTCGCGCTGCCGCCCGATCGAGGGCCGAGGGCGGCCTTTCCCTCCACACTTCTCCCATTCGAGCCTCCGTCTCTTCTTCCCGCACGTTCGCATGCCCAGAGGGTGCCGCCCGGGTCGAGGCGGCCCCTGCGGGTGGGTGGGCCGCAGGTTTTCACCCCTCGCTTCGTGAAAGGGACGCAATGTCACGTCGAGGGCGCATCCTGATCCGTTTTCGGCAGGCGTGGGCGGTGGGTGGCAGAGGATGGCGGCGAAGCGCGTCACCATGCGCTGTTGAGAGAAGGAGCCACCTATGTCCGAGACCGACGATTCCGTCGTTCAGCCCAAGAGCCGCGCAGGACTGTCCCGCCGCGCCGTCGTCGGGGGAGCGATCTGGGCGACCCCGGTGATGCTCATGATGACCTCATCTCCCGCCTACGCCGTCTCGAACACGCGGTACAAGCTCAGCCTCGTCCCCACAACGACCGCTCTCGCCGCGGGGGACACCACCGTCGCGGGTATCCTCACGACGCCGGCGGGGGTCCCGGTCGCGGGACAGCCGATCACGCTCTCGTTGGGGACCCGAAGCGCAACCGTGACGACCGACGGCTCGGGCACAGGGACCAAGGTCCTCGATCTGAACCGTCCGTGGGCATCGCCCGGCTCCACGACCACGGTGACGGCTCTGTCCGACAACCTGTCCGAGTCGGGGACAGCGACAGTGGTGGGCGCGAACGTCCTGGTGGGTTCGAGCAACTACATGGGGCAGCTGGGCATCGGTTCCGCGGGCAATGATCAACCGGAGCTGCTGCAGACGTCGCTGAAGTTCCCGTCGCCGGTGGTGGAGATCAGCGCGGCGGGGACGCATGCGCTGGCGCTGCTGGCAGATGGCACGGTGTGGTCGACGGGATCGAACGTCGACGGTTCTCTAGGCGATGGGACGAAGACGGATCGGTTCGTGTGGGGGATCGTGCCGGGGCTGTCGAACGTGATCTCGGTGACCACCACCCTGGGTGGGTCGCACGCGTTGACGGCGAACGGCGACGTATGGGCGTGGGGTGACGGCGCGAACGCGCAGTTGGGCCAAGAGGATTCCTCGAAGTGGGGAACGCAGTGGCCGTCTCCTCAGAAGGTGAAGTCGCTGCCGGGCGCCACACAGCTGGCGTCGACGTCGTTGCGTGCGGTGTTCGCTCTGATGTCGGATGGCACGGTCAAGTCGTGGGGTGCCGGGTGGGCGTTCCAGCGCGGTGATGCCGATGGGAACCCGCGGGGTTCAGCGGCGACGATCGCGGGGCTGAGCGATGTGGTGCAGCTCGGTTCGGGCTTCGGCGGCGGGGGTCTGGCCTTGAAGAAGGACGGGACCGTGTGGGCGTGGGGCAACAACGACAAGGGTCAGTTGTGCGATGGCACGACCACGGCACGGTCGACGCCGGTGCAGATTCCGGGTCTGACGGGTGTGACCCAGGTCTCGGGCGGTCCGGGTTCGGACTTCGGCTTCGGCAGCGGATACGCGTTGAAGTCCGACGGGACGGTGTGGGCGTGGGGCGAGAACAATCGCGGCCAGCTCGGTGACGGCACGACCGTGGATCGGAACACTCCGGTCCAGGTGTTGAACATCACCACGGCCACTCAGATCACCGGTTCGATCACGTCGGGGTTCGCTCTCCTGTCGGACAACCGCGTCGCGGCCTGGGGTGAGACCTTCCTGAACGACATCGGGACCACCTCCGCTCCCGCGTACGTCACACCGGCACGCCCCGTCGCGAAGGTTCGCGCCTCGCAGCACAACAAATTCGGCTTCCACGGCTTGTACCTCATCACGGGCCAGGCTGTTCTGTCGGCCGATGTCGCCGATGCCACCGTGAAGGCCGGTTCGCCGTCGACGGTGACCGCGAAGGCATCGACCTCCACTCACGTTCCTGTTGCCGGCGTCGCGCTCACCCTGAATGCGACACGAGGGGCGTCAGTGGGCGCGGCGAGCGGGTCGACGGATGCGAACGGTGAGTTCGTGACGACGGTCACACCCGACGCATGGACGACGCCCGGCGAATCCGTCCGCGTCACGGTTGCCGACGACGCGAGCGAGGCGTCCGATTCGCTCACCGTGTTGGGGGCCAACCTCATCGTGGCGGCGAGCAACTACTTCGGAATTCTCGGCATCGGAACCTACAGAACGACCGAGTGGGTGCCTCGACAGACCTCGCCGGTGTTCCCGTCGCCCGTCGTCGACCTCAGCTCGTCGGGCGCCTGGGCCATCGCACTTCTCGAGGATGGGACGGTCTGGACGACGGGCGGAAACTTCACGGGCGCTCTCGGCGACGGAACCTTCAACGACAGGTACGTCTGGGGTATCGTGCCGGGTCTTTCCGACATCGTCGACGTGACCACGACGCTCGAGGGTTGCATCGCCCTGACTCGCTCCGGCGACGTCTATGCCTGGGGTGGAGGTCTTGAGGGCCAGCTCGGGCAGGCTGACTCGTCGAAGTGGTCGTCGAACTGGCCGACGCCGATGAAGGTCGACGGTATCTCGGGGGTCGTGAAGATCGCCAGCACGGTGGCGCGCGCCGTCTTCGCCCTGAAGGCGGATGGCCAAGCATGGGCCTGGGGAACCGGTGGCCGCACCGGCGACGGGACGGACGTCACGCGCGGTACGCCTCAGCCGATCCCGGGGATGAGCAACGTCGTCCAGATGGCGTCGGGAATGGACGGCGGGCTGATGCTCAAGGGCGACGGCACCGTGTGGGCATGGGGGAGCAACCAGAACGGGCAGCTCTGCGACGGAACGACCACCTTCTCGAACACCCCCTTGAAGATCAGCGGGCTCACGAACGTGAAGCAGCTGTCGGGATGCAACGGAGACGACTGGTTGAGCTACAACGGGATGGCGTTGAAGAACGACGGGACAGTCTGGACATGGGGGTCGAACCTTGCCGGGCAGCTCGGCGATGGCACCACGAACGACCGCCACTACCCCGGCCAGGTCGTGAACCTCAGCGGGGTGAAGGAGATCACCGGCTCGATCGGAGCCGCCTACGCTCTGCTCGACGACGGACGCGTCGCCGCCTGGGGGAAGACGGGCCTCGACGGCATCGGGTACACCACGACGGCGAAGCTCTTCACTCCGAGTCGGCCGGTGACGAAGATCCGCGCTTCGCTCCACAACTGGCACCTCTTCCGAGCGCTGTACCTCATCACGGAGTGAGCACGCGCTGAGCGAGCTCGAGCGGCCCCGGTAGACGACACGCGTCGTCGACCGGGGCCGCTCGGACGTCATCTCCACAGGCCAGGGCACCCCGCGTCATGACGGGGCACATCTCCGCCACGACGGGGCTCGCCACCGTCAGGGGGTGATGACCGCCACCCCCGCCTCGGCGAGCGCCGCCGCGAGCTCGGGGGAGGGCGGGGCGTCGGTGATGAGGTAGTCGGCCTTCTCGAGCGGGGTCACCTGGGCGAACAGGCGGCGGTCGAGCTTGGTCGAGTCGGCGAGGATCGCCGTTCGGTCGGCGCGCTGGATCATCTCGCTCATCATCGTCGCGTCGCCGAGGTTGCTGGTCGAGAACCCGGAGGCATCCACCGCTCCCACGGCGATGAGGGCGTAGTCGCAGCGGATGTCGACCTCGGGGGTGTGCGAGTTCATCGCCAGCGTCACCGGTCCGGTCGTGGCCTGCGTGATCGTGCGCACCGCGCCGCCGAAGATGTAGAGGTCGCGGAAGACGCTCGGGGAGATCTCCGCCGGGATGCGCAGGTTGTTCGTCGCGATCGTGAGGTTGCGGTGGTTGCGCAGCGCGCGCGCCACCGCGAGGGTCGTCGTTCCCGCGTTGAGCATGAGGACGGACCCGTCTTCGATCAGATCCGCGGCCAGGGTGGCGATGCGCTCCTTCTCGGCGATCTGCATCTGCAGCCGCACGTCCAGTCCTCGGTCGCGCCCGGGGACCGACATCGCGCTCACCGCCCCGCCGTGGGTGCGTACGACGATGCCCTCGCGATCGAGCTGGTCGAGGTCGCGGCGTACGGTGTCGATCGACACCCCGAAGTGCGAGGCGAGGTCGACGACGGTCACCTGCCCCGATTCGGCGACGTAGGCCGCCAGTTCGGCTTTGCGACCCGCCGGGAGTCGCCGCTTCGTCGAGGCTGTCTGTCCGTCCATGCGGTCATCTCTAGCACAGCGCGGGCCTCGAAACAGCATCGGTCGCCAGAAAACGGCATGGAACAGCAGCAAATGAGCTTCTTTCGCCGCTTTCGTTGCGCTCGGATGCCGCAATTGTCACGAATCTGCATCCATGCCTTGACGATCGGCGCACTCGCGCGCATACTCATGCTTAAAGCAGCAAGAACGCGCATAACGGCGCGAAATACAGCAGATCTCAATGAGGAGAAACGATGGACAACAGCGGGCGCCGGCGTCGAAACGCCATCAAGCTCGTCGGTGTCGCAGCAGCGGCCACGACCCTCCTGGCGATGGCGGGGTGCTCGTCGAACGGGGCGGCGACCTCGGCAGACGGAGACGTCACGATCGAGTTCGCCCAGTGGTGGGAGCCCGAACTGGGTGACGGACAGTTCCGCGGGCTCATGGACGAGTTCGAGAAGGAGAACCCGGGCATCAAGGTCGACCTGGTCAGCGGCCCCTACGCCTCGACCAAGGAGCAGCTCTTCGCCGGTGCCGCGTCCGGCACGATGCCCGATGTCGTCGGTCTCGACGGTGCCTGGGTCAGCGACTTCGCCAAGCAGGGTGTGATCGCCGACCTGTCGAAGCTGATGAGCGACTCCGGATACGACGACAGCCAGCTCGCCAGCCAGATCAAGGTCGACGGCAGCACCTACATGATCCCGGTGGTCAACTTCGTCTACCCGATGTTCACGAACGACGGCCTGCTCGCGCAGGCGGGTGTCACGACCCCGCCGTCCACCCGCACGGAGTTCGCCGACGCGGCGAAGAAGATCAAGGCCCTCGGCGGCGACGTCTCGGGATGGGTGCTCCCGCTGTCGCTCGAAGCCCCCAACGGCGTGCAGAACGACGTCATGTCGTGGGTCTGGGCCTCCGGGGGATCCATGCTGAAGGACGGCCAGCCCGACCTGACCAACTCCGACGTCTCGTCGGCGACCGACTACATCCAGCAGCTCTGGGATGACGGCGTCATCGCACCCGGGTCCTTCACCATGAAGGAGCAGGACAAGGTCGAGGAGTTCACCAACGGCCGCGTGGGCATGATGATCGACTCGCTCGCGCACATCAACCTCATCCGCCAGTCGAACCCCGACCTGACCTTCTCGATCTCGGCGATCCCCGCCGAGGACGGCTTCACGGGGGAGCGCGGCATCCCCTACGCCTCGTGGGGCATCGGCGTGGCCGAGAACTCCGAGCACAAGGACGCCGCGTTCAAGCTCGTCCAGTTCCTCATGAGCAAGGACGTCAACAGCGAGCTGTCGACGATGGCGAAGGCCTTTCCGGGGAACACCGAGTCGGTGCCGACCTTCGTCGAGGACGACGCGCTGTTCAAGACGGCCTTCGACATCTACAAGAAGGGCTACCCGGCGAACGAGTTCACCGGTCTCCCCGTCGCCGAGGAGCTCATGCGCCAGTTCGGCACCCAGTTCCAGTCCGCGCTGGACGGTCAGCAGTCGATGAGCGACGCGCTGAAGAAGACGCAGGACGAATGGACGTCGGAGTTCTGATCCGACCCCGACCCGGGATGCCGCACCGCCGTCGTGCGCGATGCGGCATCCCGCTCAGCGAAAGCCGCACACCATGACCATGCGCACCCTCACACCCCCCGACACCGAGCTGATCGTCACCGGGCGGCCGGCCTCCCGCCGCACCCGCCAGCTCCGCAAGGCCGGCGAGGCCTACGTCTTCCTGTCGCCGACGCTGATCCTGCTGTTCGTCCTGATGATCGTGCCGATCGTGATGGTGATCGGCTACTCGTTCCAGGACAACGTCATCCTGAACAAGAGTCCCGAGGTCGTGGGCGTCGACAACTACGTCACGATCCTCACCGACCCGGGGTTCTGGAAGGCGACGGGCAACACGCTCTTCTTCACGCTGACGAGCGTCGCCGCCCACCTCGTGCTCGGCCTCTCGTTCGCCCTGCTGCTGAACAGTCGGCTGATCGGGGCCGTCCCGCGCGCGATCTTCCGCGGTCTGTACGTGCTCCCCTGGCTTTTCACGGTGGCCGTGATCGCGGTGCTGTGGCGCATGCTCCTCGCCCCCAACGGCATCGTGAACTTCCTGCTGAACACGAACATCGAGTGGCTCGCCTCCCCCCAGCTCGCGCTCGGCACCGTCACCTTCATCAACATCTGGGCCGGCTACCCCTTCTTCATGGTGAGCCTGCTCGCCGGTCTCCAGGGCATTCCGAGCGACCTCTACGAAGCCGCGACCGTCGACGGCGCGAACCCCGTCCAGCGGTTCTGGAACGTCACCGTCCCGCAGCTGCGTCCGATCATCGTCAGCCTCGTGCTCCTCGACCTCATCTGGACCTCGCAGCAGTTCGCCCTCATCTGGCTGACCACGGGCGGCGGTCCGATCGACGTCACCGAGATGCTCAGCACCTACACCTACAAGCTCGCGTTCGCGAAGTACGACTTCTCGATGGCCTCCACCTCGGCGGTGCTGGTCCTGGCGATGTCGATGATCATCGCGGTGCTCTACGTCCGCCACCAGAAGGCGAGGGACTGACATGGCCCTGACCACCTCCGCACGCCGGCGCCCCACCGGCCCCGCTCGTCCGCGCGCGACCCGCACGGGCACCCGGCGTCGCCTCGCGAAAGCCGGCGTGCTGATCGGTCTGCTCCTCGGAGCGGTCTTCGCCGCAGGTCCCGTGCTGTGGATGCTGTCGAGCTCGTTCAAATCGAACACGCAGATCTTCGAGCTCCCCCCGCGGCTGATCACCGACACGTTCTCGTTCGACGCGTACGTCTCGATCTTCACCAACCCCGAGACCGTGCGGTTCTTCATCAACAGCTACGTCGTGGCCGGGGCGGTGACGATCCTGACGCTCCTCGTCGCGATCCAGGCCGCCTACGCCTTCAGCCGCTTCGAGTTCCGGGGCAAGCGGATCGTCAACGTGATCATCGTCAGCGTGCAGGCGGTGCCGCCGATCACGCTGCTCATCCCGTACTTCGGCCTGATGGTCGGGCTCGGCCTGTACAACACCTATCCGGGCCTCATCTTCACGTACATGGTGTTCACGCTGCCCTACGCGATCATCATGATGACCGGGTACTTCAACACCCTCCCCAAGGAGCTCGACGAGGCCGTCCGCGTCGACGGCGCCGGCTCCTTCACCGCACTGTGGCGCGTGCTCGTGCCGATCTCGATCCCCGGGATCGTGTCGGTCGGCATCTACACCTTCATGATCGCGTGGAACGAGTTCCTCTTCGCGCTGACCCTCACGCGCACGATCGACATGCGCACCGTGCCGATCGGCATCCAGCTCCTCATGGGCCAGCACTCGTACGAGTGGAACCAGATCATGGCGATGAGCATCCTCGGCTCGATCCCGGTGCTGGTGCTCTTCCTCTTCTTCCAACGCTTCTTCATCAGCGGCCTGACGGCCGGCTCGGTGAAGAGCTGATTCCGACCAACCACCCCGAACAAGGAGAAATCCGTGCTCTACACCGGCAAGTCCATCCTCGACGTGGCGAATGCCCACAGCTTCGCCATCCCGGCCTTCAACATCAGCGACTGGGCGATGTTCACCGGGATCATGGACATCAGCGAGGAGAAGAACGCTCCGGTCATCATCGCGATCCACCCCGACGAGGTCTCGCACATCACCACCGATCTGATCCCGGCGATGCACGCTCGCGCGCACCGCTCGAGCGTGCCCGTCGCCATCCACTGGGACCACGGCGGCACCTACGAGCAGATCGTCCAGGCGATCCAGGCGGGCTTCACCTCGGTCATGATCGACGCCTCGCTCGAGCCCTTCGAGCAGAACGTGGCGCTCACCCGCAAGGTCGTCGAGGCCGCCCACGCGGTCGGCGTACAGGTCGAGGGCGAGCTCGGCACCATCGGCGCGAACGACAGCTACGGCGAGTCGGGTGCGGCCGAGATCATCTACACCAACGTCGACGACGCCGTGCGCTTCGTCGAGCAGACCGGCGTCGACAGCCTCGCGATCGCCATCGGCACCTCGCACGGCCTGTACCCCGCGGAGAAGAACCCGGAGCTGCGCCACGACCTCCTCGAGCAGATCAAGGCCGCCGTCGGCATCCCGCTGGTCCTCCACGGCGGATCGAGCAACCCGGATGCCGAGCTCGCCCGCGCCGTGTCGCTGGGCATCAACAAGATCAACATCTCCAGCGACATCAAGGTGGCCTACCACGACCGCATGCGCGAGGTGCTCGGCACCGACCGTCGCCTGCGCGAGCCCAACGCCATCCAGCCCGAGTGCATCGCGGCGATGAAGGTCACGGCCGCTGAGAAGATCGACCTGTTCGGCGCCGCCGGCAAGGCCGACCTCTACTGATCGGACGGTGATCGACGTCATGGCGGAAGACCTCGTGCTCGGACTCGGCGGCACCGTCGACTACGAGATCCGGTGGGATGCCGACGTGCTCGCGGCTCTCGCGCAGCTCCACGGCATCCATCTCCACGAGCTGACCACCACGACGCCGATCATCGACGAGCGCTCGCTCGTCGTCACGGTGCTCGCCTTCCTCGCCACCGGCGGGGGAGGCGAGCGCTTCGTGCTCTCGAGCGAGATCGTGGAGCGTTTCGCGGCGCACTTCGACGTCGAGATCACGCTCGGGGGGACCGGGGTGCGCGCCGGCATCGCGCTCGACCGCATCGGGGTACCCACCGTGCAGCACCTCGTGAGCATCGACGACAACGTGCGGCGCTTGCTCCCCGCCTCGATGCGCGTGGTCTCGTCGGCGACGCGCGACACCCTGGACCCGCACCTCATCGTGCAGTACCCCGAGGGGACGACCGTCCCGCTGATCGACGCGGCGGTGACCGCGCCGGCATCCAACCGCCTGATCTTCGCCAACGACGCCCCCAATCGCGAGATGGCGATCGCCGCCGACCTGGGTGACGCGCTCGCCGATGCCTCGGCGTTCCTCGTGTCGGGGTTCAACACGATGCAGGATGCCGCTCTGCTCGCGCGACGGCTGGACGACCTCGTCGAGGCGATGACCCGGCTGCCGCCCGACGCGCTCGTCTACTACGAGGACGCCGGGTTCTACCAGCGCGATCTCTCGACCCTGGTGCGCGACCGCCTCCTCGAGCGCATCGACGTCTACGGCATGAACGAGGACGAGCTGCAGGAGTACCTCGGCCGCCGCGTCGATCTGCTCGATGTCGACGACGTCGCGGGAGCGCTGGCCGAGGCGCACGCCCTCATCCCCGCCCGAGCTCTCGTCGTGCACACGAAGTACTGGGCGATCGCCGTGGGCCCGGACGCCGCCGCCCACCGCGCGGCCCTCGACAGCGCCGTGCGCACCGCGGCGACGCGATACCGCCTCGGCGACGCCTGCACCGCCGCCGACCTCGACGACACCGCGCGGTTGCCCCGGCACCCGGGAGGCCGTGCGGTCGTCGACGCGGTGCAGCAGCGACTCGGCGCGACGGGTGTGCCGGCTCACCTCGTCGACACCGCGCACCCCACGACCATCGGCCTGGGAGACACGTTCGTCGGCGGCTTCCTCGCGGCGGTCCCGGCGGCCGCACGCCGGGCGACGGCCGCCGCGCTGCATCGCGCTCTCGACGCGGTCGGCGGTGCCCCGGTCTGAGCCCGGGAGGAGGTCACCGCGTCGCGGTGTCGGCATCCGGATCCGAGAACGGACCGCACGCCGCGATCACGCGCCGCAGACTCACCGCCGCCTCCCAGGCGTCGAGAGGCTCTTCGGGCGCGGTGAGCGTGCGGAGGAGATCGGTGTAGCCGGTCAGCGCGCGCTCCGCCTCCCGGAGCTGCTCCGCGGTCGCGTCGGGCTCCGGGGGAGTGGTGACGAGGTGCGACACGGCCTCGATCGCCCCGGCGAGAGCGCGACGGGCGTCGTCGGGGATGCGGGTCTCCACGTCCGGCCCCGCGGTCAGGCGGGAGAGGGATGCCGACAGCTCGCGCGTCGCGTCGGCGGTTCCGGTCAGGGCGTCCAGGCGTCGGCGGTTGAGATCTCGCGGCGCCTGCAGACGCCGCCCGCGGGGGTTGTACCGACGGCTCTCGTCGGCCAGCTCGACCTCTTCGCGCACGTCGGCCAGCGTGCCCAGGAGTCCCGCGGTCGCGGTGTCGGCGGCATCCGGATCGAAGGCGTGTCCGGCCAGGGAGTCCGCGATGCGGTGCAGCGCCGCGGCGAGCTCGTCGCGCAGTCGCGCGAGCCGATCGTCGGCGCGCTTGATGCGCAGCGGAGGGACGACGACGAGGTTCACCACGACGCCCACCAGCACGCCGAACGCCATCGTGATGAGGTACGACGACGAGTAGCCGTCGGGGTCGGCGCCGCCGAGAAGCAGCACGAAGAGTCCCGCGATCGCCACCCAGTCCCGGCCGACGCCGAGCGCGCGGACCCCCGCGAGCAGGACGCCGAGGAGGATGACGATCGCGACCGCGACGATGCGCGAGAGGCCGGCGCCCACCACCGCGAGGCTCCCGAGGCCGAGGCCGATGCCCAGAGCGAGCCCGACCAGGGCCTGCACGCCGCTCGACGCGGAGCGCGCGACGGTGGGGTACATGCTCACCAGCACGCCGAGCGGGGCGTAGTACGAGTACTCGCTCTGCGCGAAGGGCACGAAGGGGGCGAGATACCAGGCCAGGGCGGCTGCCGCGGCGGTCTTGGCGGCGAGCAGGAGACGGTCGGCGGTGATCGCGTCGTGCCACCACCGCCGCGGATCGAGCGAGGGGGAGAGTCTCATGAGGGGGTCAGGCGAGGGCGGAACAGCACCTCCCCATGCTCCGGGCCGAGAGCGGATCGGTCGCGGGGGTTGCCGTCCTGCTCCCCGCGGGGTAGCTAGCGACGCGGCCGGTACGCCTGCCACAGCACGCGGGCGTGCTCCGCCTTGGCGCGTTCGACGCCCGTCTCGTCCTTGCGGGCCGCGCTGATCCATTCCGCGAGGCGGCTTGCCATGGCCCCCAGCACCATCCGCACATCCGCGTGCCGCGCGGGAGGGACCGCGGCCTCGGCGGCCGGCATCCGTCCCTTCGCGCCGAGCTCGTCGCGGACGTGGGCCATCGTGAGGCGGGCGACGCCGACGGCGTGGCTGTTGACGACGCAGTGCGCGGCGCCCTCGATCTCCCACCGCCGTGCGGAGCGCGCGCGAGCCACGAGCCGCGAGTGCAGTCTGCGCGGCGAGGGGCGATCGTGCTCGCCGCGGATGAGCAGCAGGTTCGCCCGTGCCTCGCCGATGCGATCCGAGATCCGGTACCGCAGCATGTGCGGCAGCGTCTCGAAGAAGTAGAGGAACCCGCACAGCAGATAGGCCGAGAGCGCCAGGAGGGCGATGTGCAGGGACTCGCGGGCGGTGGACTGCGCGAACCGGACGGCCTGCACGCCCGCCCGTGCGTCGCCCTCGTCGACGACGGGGCTCACCAGCACCGCGTGCGACAGCTCTCGGCGCGCGAGCACCTCCGTGACGACCTGCGTCCCCATCGAATGGCCGAGGAGCACGGGGTCGCGCAGACCGTAATGATCGAGCACCCCCTCGACCTGGTCGGCGAAGAACGCGGCCGTCGGCTGCTCACCGGATGCCGGGACCCCCGCGAAACCGGGGAGGTCGAGCGCATACACCTCGCCCTCGGACGCCAGCAGCGGCGCGAGGAACTCGAAGTACGTCGACGCGACCCCGATGCCGGCCACGAGGACGAAGGCGTGTCCGGTGTCCGCCCCCGTCGACACGCGCGTCACGCGCGTGCGGGCGCGGCCACGCCGGTAGGTCTCGACGTGGACGTCGACGGGAGGAGGGTCGCTCGGCATCGATCCAGGATGCCGCACTCACCTGGGGGCGCTGTCAATCCCGCAGCCGGTGTCGGATCCCCCGCCTAGCCTCGGGGCCATGAGCGATTCCTCCCGTGAAGAAGAGACCCTGGGCGCCGTCCGCGACGGAGACAACCCCGCCGAGAAGGACCCCTCGGACTGGGTCACCGGCGACGAGCCGATGACCGCCCCGCAGCGGAGCTACCTCGACACCCTGGCGCGTGAAGCCGGGGAAGAGATCCCCGCCGACCTCACCAAGGCCGAGGCCTCCGAGCAGATCGACCGTCTGCAGTCGGCCACGGGCCGGGACTCGGCCTGACCGCGCCGCGTCCCGTTCGAGCTGCCTGTCAGATCGAGCGGGACGCGATGTCGGCCGACGCGATGCTGTCGACGTGCTGCTTCTCGACGCGCGCGATGTCGTCGAGGAAGTCGGCGACGATGCGTCGCTCGGTCGCGCCGAGCTTCGACGCCGCCTCGGCGACCGAGGCACGCCGCACCGAGAGCACGCGCCGCGCCGGCGATTCGGGATCGATGGTCGCGCGCACGACGATCGACCGCCGGTCGCCGGGGTACGGCTCCCGCTCGACCCACCCGGCTTCCGCGAGACGGTCGATGAGGGTCGTGGTCGCGGCGGACGTGATGCCGAGCATCTCGGCGAGCAGTCGCGGGGTCACGGGGTCGTCGTCCTCGCTGCGCTCGAGGAGGAAGCGCAGCACCTTCGCGTCATTGGGGCCGATGCCCAGCGATTGCAGGGCGGCGCGCTCGGAGATCGCGCTGGAGTCGGTGAGGTCGCTGAGGGCCTTCACCACATCATCTGCCGTGGCCGTGCGCCGCATGTCACCTCCTGTGAACCCTTGTCGAGCTACTGTCTCGATGTCCTACCAACTAGTCAGCCGACGTATTTTGCCATGCTACCCGTCCGTGTCGCGCAGCGGCAGGGGCCTGGACAGCGGCGCTGACATAGGATGCGGAGGTGGAAGACGGCTCGCAGTCGTCGCGCTACTGGTATGGCGCGACCGAGGAAGAACGTCGGCGTCGTGCCGTCGAGGTGCTTCAGGCCTTCCGCGTGTATCGCGCCGCCGAGGTGGCGATGCGCCGCCGCACGCGTGAAGCGATGTCGATGGGCGAGAACGACCTCCTCGTCCTGCGCTACCTCCTGCGCGCGGCCGGGCAGGAGCGCCACGTGACGCCGGCGGAGCTCACCCGCTATCTCGGAGTGTCGACCGCGTCGACCACGGCGATCATCGACCGACTCGAGAGGTCCGGTCATGTCACGCGCGTGCCGCACCCCACGGACCGCCGCAGCATCCGGATCGTCTCGACCACGGCCAGCGACGAAGAGGTCCGCGCGACGCTCGGCTCGATGCACACGCGCATGATGGCGGCCGTGTCCGACATGACGCCCGAGGAGTGCGATGTCGTCATCGCGTGCCTGGGGCGCCTGCAGGATGCCGTCGACCAGGTCGACCCGGTCTCGGAGACGGAAACGACGCCCTAGCGATCCGTCAGGATGCCGGGGTCTCGGCCCCGGGCTCGGGGACGATGAGCAGGCCTCCCGAGGAGTTCGCCGAGTTCGCCAACTCCTCGACCCAGGCGCGGCTCAAGAGCGCCGGCTCCGGCTCGTCGAACACGAACCGCAGCGGGATCGAGGGGTGCAGCCAGACGGTGCTGCGCCCCACCTCCTGGTCGGGGCCATGGGTCCATGACAGCGTGAAGCTCTCCCCACGGCGCAGCTTGGTCGCGATGACGACCTTGATGTGCGCCAGCGTGCGGTCTTCCATGTCGATCGGCGTCGCGACGTCGCCGTAGTAGAGCGTTCCCACGCGAGAACGCTATCGATATCGCGGCAGCCCGATCGAAGGGGTTGATTCCCCTCCACCGACGTGGCACGCGCCAACCGGTCGAACCTGCGTTCCTCGGTTAGGCTCGACCCCATGGGCAGATTCATCTACGACACCGTCGCCAACGCCGTCGACATCGATGACCGCACGCTGGCTCACCTGCGCATCGTCGTGATGAACAAGCTGCGTCGCTCGGAGTCGTTCATGTTCGACGTCGAGGTCGGCGACGGCAGCGGTCGTCGCAGCTTCTGGATGCACCCCTCGGTGCCGATCCAGTTCCACTTCTACGGCAGCCGTCAGCCGCGCATCAACCGCGTGTGGGTCGAAGACCTCATGCTCGCGGCATCCGGTCCCAACGGCTTGGCGATCACGCCGGAGCCGAGCGAAGACGCCCACGTCGAAGAGGGCTGAACCTCAGCGCGTCGTCGAGTCCGTCGTCGCGTCGCGCGACGGCGCGATGTCTTCGGCGACGAGCATGATGCCGCCCGACGAGTTCGCCGACTCGGACAGGCGCTCGATCCACTCCCGGCTGAGCCGGGTCGGCTCGGCGTCGTCGAAGACGAACCGCAGAGGGATCGCCGGGTGGAGCCAGAGGGTGCTGCGGCCCCGGGGCTCCTCGTCCGGGTGACGCCACGAGAGCGTGAAGCTCTCACCCCGGCGCAGTTTCGTCGAGATCACGACCTTGAGGTGCGCGAGAGCGCGATCCTCGATGTGAACGGTCGTCGAGCTTCCGTAAATGATCGTCCCCATGCCTCCACACTAACCGCGCGGGTCCGTGGGAGATACGTCGTCGTTCTGAACGTGTCAAGCCACCCCGGCCGCTCGACGCGTGCTGTCACCGTAGAGACACCCCACGGAAGGACAGCGCCGTGAACGACCGACAGCCCCCGTCGCCGATCGAACCCGCTGAGGAACCCGCCGACCTCCCCGATGTCTTCGACGGCCTCATCGGTATCGATGTCGTCGACGGTGAGCTCGTGCCGCGCGAGCCCGAGCCGCCGCGCGCCTGACGCTCACAGGCCCCTCGTATCTGCTTTCGGTACCGTCGAGGGCATGGCCGATTCGCTGGACGATCAGCAGATCACCGTGTCGAGTGCAGCTCTTCGCGCCATGCGCGACGAGTTCCAGAGATTCCTCATGGAGTACCGGTTCGGTCTCGCCGAGGTCGACACGAAGATCGCGATCCTGCGCGAAGAGTTCCAGGAGATGCACGACTACAACCCCATCGAGCACGTCTCTAGTCGGGTCAAGACGCCCGACAGCCTCGTCGACAAAGTGCGTCGCAAGGGCATCGACACCGACTTCGACTCGATCCGCGCCGCGATCACCGACATCGCCGGCATCCGCGTCACCTGCAGCTTCATCGACGACGCGTACCGCCTCTCCAACCTGCTCACGCAGCAGGACGACATCACGGTGCGCGACGTGAAGGACTACATCGCGAATCCGAAGGCGAACGGATACAAGAGCCTCCACGTCATCGTCGAGGTGCCCGTCTTCCTCTCGACCGGACGGGTGGAGGTGCCCGTCGAGGTGCAGTTCCGCACCATCGCGATGGATTTCTGGGCGAGCCTCGAGCACAAGATCTACTACAAGTACGACCGTCTCGTCCCCGCCGACCTCCTCGACCAGCTGAAGGATGCCGCCGACACGGCCGCCGAGCTCGACACGCGCATGGAGCGCCTCCACCGGGAGATCCGCGGACCCCGCCCCGGGGTGGTCTCCCTCTGACGCGAGGGTCAGAATGGAGCAATGACCGGCGCAGCGCGAAGCGACGACGACGCGCTCCTGGACGAAGCCGCCGCCGAACTGCTCGCTCTCCCGCCCGCCCGGTTCACCGCCGCTCGCGCCGAGCGCGCGGCCGCGGCCTCCGGAAACGTCGGACGCCGCATCGCGAAGCTGCGCAAACCCACCGTCGCCGCGTGGGCCGTGAACCTCCTCGTCCGAGACGGGCGACTCGGTGAAGCGATCGAGCTCGCGCACGCGCTGCGGGAGGCCCAGGACGACCTGGATGCCGCGGAGCTCGCGCGCCTGGGGAAGCAGCGGCGTCAGCTGGTCGCCGCCCTGGCGCGGCGCGCCGGAGAACTCGCCGCCGAGGCGGGGACTCCGCTCAGCGCCGCGATGGCCGACGCCGTGGAGAAGACCGTGAACGCGGCCGTCGTCGACCCGGACGTCGCCGCAGCCGTGCTCACCGGCCGATTGGTGTCGCCCGTCGACCTGGCTCAGGTCGACAATGACGGCCTGGGCGACCTCGTCGCCGGGTCGGTGCCCGAGGCCCTGGCTCCGGCGGCCCCCCGTGACGACCTCGCCGCCCGCCGCGCGCGCAAGGCGGCCGAACGGGCCGTGCGCGAGGCGGAGCGGGCCCACGCCGACGCCGCGCGCGAGAACGCGGCGGCCGACCGGCGGGTCGCGACGGCGCGGGAACGCGCCGACCGGGCGCGGGAACGCGTCGAGGGGCTGCGGGCGGATCTCGCGCGGGCCGAGACCGAGGCCGCCGAGGCGGACATGGTCGTCGCGCAGCGCGAGAAGGAGCAGAAAGACGCGGTCGCCGCGACCCGCGCCGCCCACCGCGCGGTCGAGCGAGCCGAGGCCGCGCGAGCAGAGGAGTCGGACGCGTGACCGGGGATCCGTGGGAGCTCGTGCGCGCGCGCCTCATCGATGCGCCGCGCGAACGGCTGGGTGAGCTGCAGGAGGGGCGCCGGGTGCTCGGCATCCCTCGCCCGGCGCGTATCGTGCCGCGCGGGTCCGCGTGGCACCTCGGCGTCCTGCTCCTGAGCGATGAGGCCGTGATGGCCACGGGCGACATCGTGCGCTCGCGTGCGGAGGTACGGCGCGGATTCGCCGCCGAATCGCAGCGCCGACGGGCCGAGCTCGCGGCCGCTGCCGCCCGGGGAGGCGTCCCCGAGGGGGAGACCGTGCACATCGGCTGGCATCCGATCGACCTGTCCGCCCTCGACGAGCGGTCCTCGCCCCTCGCGGTGCGCGGGGGAGAGACGCTCGTGCGCTGGAGCGCGGCGGGCGGGTTCATGCCGCTCGCGCGGTACCTCGACGAGCGCGTCGAGCTGCTGCGGCATCCCCCCGAGCGCGCATAGTCGGGGCCGCCCCGGGTGTCAACGGCGTCGAGGCGGCGGTTGGCGGCAACAACGCTGGTCTATCGTGAGCGACGTGCAGCAGGTATGGCCAGGATCCAGTTATCCCCTCGGGGCCACTTACGACGGTAATGGGACGAACTTCGCCCTGTTCAGTGAAGGAGCAGAGAAGGTCGAGCTCTGCCTCTTCGATGAGGACGGAACGGAGACGTGCTTCGAGCTCATCGACGTCGACGCGTTCGTGTGGCACGCGTACCTCCCCAACATCCAGCCCGGTCAGCGGTACGGGTACCGCGTCCGCGGCGAGTACGACCCGGCGAGCGGCAAACGCTTCAACGCGAGCAAGCTCCTGCTCGACCCGTACGCCAAGGCCGTCGAGGGGCAGATCGACTGGGGCCAGCCGGTCTTCAGCTATGAGTTCGGCGACCCCGACTCGTTCAACGACGAGGATTCCGCCGCGCACATGATGAAGGGCGTGGTCATCAACCCGTTCTTCGACTGGTCGGGCGATCGCCAGCCCAAGACCCCCTACTCCGAGACGTTCATCTACGAGGCCCACGTGAAGGGCCTCACCCAGCTGCACCCCGACGTGCCCGAGGAGCTGCGCGGCACCTACGCCGGCATCGCCCACCCGGCCGTGATCGACCACCTGCGAAAGCTCGGCGTCACCGCGATCGAGCTCATGCCCGTGCACCAGTTCGTCAACGACTCCACCCTCGAAGAGAAGGGGCTGTCGAACTACTGGGGCTACAACACCATCGCGTTCCTCTCCCCGCAGAACACCTACTCCTCGACCGGCGACCACGGTCAGCAGGTGCAGGAGTTCAAGGCGATGGTCAAGGCGCTGCACGCGGCCGGCATCGAGGTCATCCTCGACGTGGTCTACAACCACACCGCCGAGGGCAATCACATGGGCCCCACGCTCTCGATGCGCGGGATCGACAACGAGGCGTACTACCGCCTCGAAGACGACGACAAGCGGTACTACACCGACTACACCGGCACGGGCAACAGCATGAACGTGGGCAACCCCCACACGCTGCAGCTCATCATGGACTCGCTGCGCTACTGGGTGCTGGACATGCACGTCGACGGCTTCCGCTTCGATCTCGCCTCGACCCTCGCGCGCGAGTTCTACGAGGTCGACAAGCTCGCGACCTTCTTCGAACTCGTGCAGCAGGACCCGGTGGTCTCGCAGGTCAAGCTCATCGCCGAGCCCTGGGACGTGGGTCCCGGCGGCTACCAGGTCGGCAACTTCCCGCCCCAGTGGACGGAGTGGAACGGCAAGTACCGCGACACCGTCCGCGACTTCTGGCGCGGGGAGCCGCAGGCGCTCGCCGAGTTCGCCTCCCGCCTCACCGGCTCGGCGGACCTGTACGAGCACTCGGGTCGGTTCCCGGTGGCATCCATCAACTTCGTCACCGCCCACGACGGCTTCACGCTCCGCGACCTCGTGTCGTACAACGAGAAGCACAACGAGGCCAACGGCGAGGACAACAACGACGGCGAATCGCACAACCGCTCGAACAACATGGGCGTCGAGGGTCCGACCGACGACCCCGAGGTGCTGAAGCGCCGGGCGCAGCAGCAGCGCAACTTCATCGCCACGCTCCTGCTCAGTCAGGGCGTGCCGATGCTGCTGCACGGCGACGAGCTGGGCCGCACGCAGGGCGGCAACAACAACGGCTACGCGCAGGACAACGAGATCACCTGGGTGGACTGGTCGAGCGTCGACCACCCGCTCATCGAGTTCACGGCGGCCCTCGCGCGCCTCCGCAAGCAGCACCCCACCTTCCGTCGCAGCCGCTTCTTCGACGGCCGCCCGGTCAAGATGGAGGAGGGCGCGCCGATCCCCGACGTGGTGTGGCTGCGTCCCGACGGCTCGGTCATGCAGCCGGAGGACTGGGACAGCGGTTTCGGTCGTGCCGTCGGGGTGTTCCTCAACGGCCAGGGCATCCGCGAGCGCGACCGTCGGGGCGAGTCGATCAGCGACGACCACTTCCTCGTGCTGTTCAACGCCGGCGACGAGCCGGTCGACTTCGTCCTCCCGGCCTTCGAGTACGCCCCCGAGTGGGACGCCTACGTCGACACCGCCGGGGAACGCGCCAACACCGAGCCGCTGAGCCCGGGGGAGACGCTGCCGCTCGAGCCGAAGTCGCTCATCGTCCTGCGCGAGCACCACCTGCCGGAACCCGAGGTCGACCACTCGGTCGCCGCCTCCCTCACCGCGCAGATCCAGGTGGTCGGGGCCGACGACCTCCCCGGCCAGGCGCCCAAGCCGGAGCTGTGACAGACATGCGGCATCCGCTCTCGACCTACCGCCTGCAGATCCGCGAATCGTTCACCCTCGACGACGCCGCCGAGGTGACCGACTACCTCGGTCGCCTCGGCGTCTCGTGGGCGTACCTCTCGCCGCTGCTCGAAGCCACATCCGGCTCCGACCACGGGTACGACGTCGTCGACGTCACGCGCGTGGACCCCGCCCGCGGCGGCGCCGAGGGACTCGCTCGTTTCGTCGAGGCTGCGCGGGACCAGGAACTCGGCGTCCTCATCGACATCGTCCCCAACCACATGGGCGTCTCCGATCCGCGCGCGAACGCGTGGTGGTGGGACGTGCTGCGACAGGGACGTGCCTCGGGGCACGCGACGGCCTTCGACATCGACTGGGAGTTCGGCGGCGGGAAGGTGCGCGTGCCGGTGCTGGGTGCGGACCTCGCGGACGTGATCGACGAGATCTCGTACGACCCGACGCCCGCGGACGATGCCCCCGACGGGGTCGTGCGCTACTACGACCACGCGTTCCCGGTCGCACCGGGGACGGGGACGGATGCCGCGGCCTCGGGCTCGCGCGCCGCGATCGAGCAGCTGCTCGACGCGCAGAACTTCGAGCTCCGCTTTTGGCAGGACGAGGCGGCCGACCTCAACTACCGCCGCTTCTTCGCCGTGACCACCCTCGCGGGTGTGCGGGTCGAGCTGCCCGAGGTGTTCGACGCCACACACGCCGAGATCCTGCGCTGGGTGCGCGAGGGCCTCGCCGACGGTCTGCGGGTCGACCACCCGGACGGGCTCGTCGACCCGGGCGGCTACCTCGACCAGCTCGCGGTCGCGCTCGAGGAGGCGGGCGAGGGAGAGGTCGGCTACGTGCTGGGGGAGAAGATCCTCGAGCACGGCGAGGCGCTGCCGTCGTGGTGGAAGACCGCCGGAACGACGGGCTACGACGCTCTCGCCGAGATCGACCGCGTGCTGACCGACCCGGCGGGGGAGGCGGCGCTGGACGCCCTCGACGCGCGGCTGCGCGCCGACAGCGGCCTCGCGCCGCTCACCGGCTGGCACGATCTCATCCACGACACCAAGCGCAAGATCGCCGACTCCATCCAGGTGTCGGAGATCCGTCGACTCGTCCGCGGCCTTCCGACGCCGCTCCGTGAGGAGTTCGAGGTCGACGTGCTGCAGGACGCGCTCGCCGAGATCCTGGCCTGCTTCCCGGTCTACCGCTCGTACCTCCCCGCCGGCCGCGCGCACCTCGACGCCGCCGCGGGCGAGGCCGAGGTGCGCCGCCCCGAGCTCGGCGACGTCATCGAGAAGCTCGTGCCGGTGCTCGCCGACACGAGCCTCGAGGTCGCGTGGCGCTTCCAGCAGACGACCGGCCCCGTCATGGCCAAGGGCGTCGAGGACACGGCGTTCTATCGCTACACGCGGCTGGGCTCGCTCACCGAGGTGGGCGGCGACCCGGGGGAGTTCTCCCTCGACGTGGCCGGCTTCCACATCGCGCAGGCTCTCCGCCACGCGTCGTGGCCCACCGCCATGACGACGCTGTCGACGCACGACACCAAGCGCGGCGAGGACACGCGCGCCCGCATCGCCGTGCTCGCCGAGATCCCGGAGCGCTGGGCCGAGGTGCTGGAGGAGTTCCGCGGCATCGCCTCGACCGGGCACGGTCCCTTCGACGCCCTGCTGTGGCAGGCGATCGTCGGGGCGTGGCCGGAGTCGGCATCCACTCCCGAGGGACTGGAGGTCTACCGCGAGCGCCTGCACGCGTACGCCGAGAAGGCGGCGCGCGAGGCGAGCGAGGCCACCGGCTGGTGGGAGCAGGACGAGGCCTTCGAGGAGCGCATGCACGCGCTCGTCGACGCGGCCACCGGTCCCGCCGCCGAGCGGGTGCGCGCCTTCGTCGACGAGATCTCGCCCGCGGGCTGGTCGAACGGTCTGTCGGCCAAGCTGCTGCAGATCATGGGCTCCGGCGTTCCCGACGTCTACCAGGGCTCGGAGCTGTGGGAGCAGTCGCTCGTCGACCCGGACAACCGTCGCGCGGTCGACTTCGCCGAGCGTCGACGCCTCCTGGATGCGCTCGACGCGCCCGGAGCCTCCTTCCCGCCGGTGGATGCCACGGGTGCGGCCAAGCTGCTCGTGACCTCGCGCGCACTGCGGCTGCGCCGCGACCACCCGCTCGAGGTCTACCGTCCGCTGGAGGCCGCGGGAGTGGCATCCGACCACGTGGTCGCGTTCGACCGCGGCGGCGTGTTCGCCGTGGCGACGCGTCTGCCCCACGGGCTGGAAGCCGCGGGAGGGTGGCGCGACACGGTCGTGCTGCTGCCGGACACCCCGGTCGTCGACGTGCTGACCGGTCGGAGCTTCGCCGGTGGCCCCGTGCCGCTGGCGGACCTGCTGGCCTTCTATCCGGTGGCCCTCCTGATCTTCTGATCCCGCGAGGCGGCACCGCCTCGTCTCGACCGTGATCCTCCCCACGCGAAGGAAAGAACCATGAGCATCGACGTCTGGGCACCCAAGGCAGAGCGGGTGCGGCTGCGCCGGCTGGACGACAGCGGCGACACCGTCGTGGAAGACATCGAGATGACGTCGGCGTCGGACGGCTGGTGGACGGCTCCCATCGACCTCGCCGACGGCGAGCGGTACGGCTTCGTCCTCGGCGACGGCGACGACCTCCGCCCCGACCCGCGCTCGCGGCGCCAGCCCGGCGGCGTGCACGAGGCATCGGCGTGGTTCGACCCGTCGGTCTACACCTGGAACGACTCCGCCTGGACGGGCAAGCAGCTCGCGGGCGGGCTGATCTACGAGCTGCACCTGGGCACCTTCACCCCCGAGGGGACCCTGGATGCCGCCATCGGCCGCCTCGAGCACCTCGTCGACCTCGGCGTGACCCACGTCGAATTGCTGCCGGTCAACGGCTTCAACGGCACCTGGAACTGGGGATACGACGGGGTGCTCTGGTACACCGTGCACGAGGCGTACGGCGGGCCCGAGGCCTACCAGCGCTTCGTCGACGCGGCGCACGCCGCGGGTCTCGCCGTGATCCAGGACGTCGTCTACAACCACCTCGGACCCTCGGGCAACTACCTGCCCCTCTTCGGCGAGTACCTCCGCGAGGGCAGCCGGAACACGTGGGGCGACTCGGTCAACCTCGACGAGGATGCCGTGCGCGCCTACATCGTCGAGAACGCCCTGATGTGGATGAGCGACTACCACGTCGACGGTCTGCGCCTCGATGCCGTGCACGCGCTGCTCGACCACCGCGACCCGCACCTGCTGCAGGAGATCGCGGAGCGCACCGACGCCCTGTCGGCGCACCGCGGCATCCCGCTCACGACCATCGCCGAGAGCGACATGAACGACCCGAAGCTCATCCTCCCCCGCGAGGCCGGCGGCTACGGGCTCACCGCGCAGTGGTCGGACGACTGGCACCACACCGCCCACGTGGCCCTGACCGGGGAGACGATCGGGTACTACGAGGACTTCGCCGACCTCGACGCGTTCCGCAAGGTGAGCGAGGGCGGCTTCTTCCACGACGGCACGTACTCGTCGTTCCGCGAGGAGAAGCACGGCAAGCCGATTCCGCAGGACGTGCCGAACTGGCGCCTGGTGACCTTCGCGCAGGACCACGACCAGATCGGCAACCGCGCCGCCGGTGACCGCCTGTCGCAGACGCTCGGCTACGACCGCCTCGCCGCGGCCGCCGTGCTCACGCTCACCGCTCCCGGCACGCCGATGCTGTTCATGGGCGAGGAGTGGGGCGCCACCACGCCCTGGCAGTTCTTCACCTCGCACCCCGAGCCCGAGCTGGGCAAGGCCACCGCCGAGGGGCGCATCGCCGAGTTCGCGAAGATGGGCTGGGACGAGTCGACCGTCCCCGACCCGCAGGACCCCTCGACCTTCGAGAACTCGAAGCTCGACTGGGACGAGGTCGGCGAGGGAGACCACGCGCAGCTGCTCGGCCTGTACCGCGAGCTCGCCAAGCTCCGCCGCGACCGGCCCGAGCTCACCGACCCCTCCCGGGCGGGCCTCTCCGCCGCGGCGCGCGAGGCGACCGGCGGGCGCGTGTACGAACTGCGTCGCGGCGACCTCGTGGTCGTCGTGAACCTCTCGGATGCCGAGGCCTCGGCATCCGTCGTCTCCGGTGCCCGGGTGCTGTTGGCGACGGTCGAGGGCGTCGTCCTCGACGGCTCGGACCTCACCGTTCCGGCGGGCGGCAGCGCGATGGCGGCTCCCGCCCTCTGACGCCACGACGACGCCCCGCCGGACCTCGAGGTCGGGCGGGGCGTCGCCGTGTACGCGGGATGCCGCGAGGTCAGTCGACCGTCGGTCGCATCAGGCGCAGCACGCGGATGATCGCCGGCGGCAGCAGGACGAAGACGGCGACGATGAGTGCCATCACGCCGATGCCGGTGCTCCGCGGCTCGCCGCCGAAGCGCTCGACCGCGAGCCAGCTCAGGCCCCAGGCGAGGGCCAGGGCGGGCGTGATCCGCCACGAGCTCCGCCACGCGATCGCCAGACCGATGAGGCCCACGACGACGAGGACCCCGATGCCGATGGCATCCGCCGCTTTCTCCCACGACGACGGGGCGATGGTGGTGAGCCACGCGGCCGTGTTGGCGACCGTGGCGAGGGTCACCCAGCCGAGGTGCAGGCCCGTGACGCCGTCGATCAGGATCGAGTCGACCGCGCCCCCATGCGGTTCGCGGGTGGTGACCGCGACGTGGAACGTCCAGCCGAGCGCGGCGAGGAGCAGCACGATGACGACGACGGTGAGGAAGAGGGTGCCGAAGCGCGCGGCGACGAGCCAGACACCGTTCAGGGTCATCGTCAGGGCGATGAGCCAGCCGAGTGCGCGTTGGCGCGGGTTGGTGCGCTGGCGGGGGAGGGCCTGCCAGATCGCGTAGGCGATGAGGCCGAGGTAGATCACGGACCAGATCGAGAACGCGGGGCCGGCCGGGGCGAGGTACGACCCGTCGGTGTTGAGGGCGCCGCCCTGCTGATCCTCGACGGCGGTGTTGCCGAAGGCCCCGGCGCCGATGACGGCCGCGATGAGCATGAACGACACCGCGGAGAGGACGACGATCTGACGTGCGAGGTCGTTCCCTCGCCACGGGGCTGCTGCGTTTTCGGCTGGAGCGTTCATGGGAGAAAGCCTAGATAAGCTAGCGAGATCGGGATCACGGGCTTGACATCGCGGCATCCCGTCTCGCGGGTCGGTGTCGACGTCAGGCGGCGGCGACGGCGCGCGCGGCGAAGGAGCGCAACAGGAGGGTGGGCTGCTCGACCGAGACCGTGCGCACGTGGGCCGAGACCTGGTCGAAGGCCTCCGCGTCGAAGTACCCCGCGTCGCGGTAGACCTCCATGCGGGCGACGAAGGCGTCGGCGGTGGGCTCCGGGTGGAACTGCGTCGCCCACAGGCCGGTTCCGGCGCGGTAGGCCTGAACGGGGCACGCGTCGTTCTCGGCGAGCAGCGTCGCCGTCGGCGGCACGCTCGCGGTGCCCTCCTTGTGCGCGGTCAGCGCCTCGAAACGCGGGCTCAGGATGCCGAAGAGTTCGTCGGCGCGACCCGCCTCCGTCAGCGAGATGTCGGCGGGGCCGGTGTCCTCCGGGTGCAGGAGGGTCACCTCGCCGCCCAGCAGACGCGTGACCACGCCGATGCCGAAGCAGGTGAAGAGCGCGCGCGTGCGGCCCTCGATCGCGGTCGCGGCGAGACGCTCGAGGTCGCTCTCGAGGCGCCGCTGTTCCTCGGTCTTGTCGGGATCGGTGACGTTGAAGGGGCTGCCGCCCACGACGACGGCCGTGTACCGGTCGAGGTCCGCGGGCAGGGGCTCGCGCACGAGGTCGTGGTGGACCAGATCGTCGTCGCGCACGCCGAGGCCGTCGCGGAACGACGCCCACTCGGCCACGGCCGCCTCGCGCTGCGGGCGGGCGCAGACGTAGAGCAGGCGACCGGTCATCCAGGGATTCTATGCGGAGGGGGCTGCGGCGAGGTCCTTTCGCGACGCATGACGACGCACGGGCACTTCGGGTGTCAGGGGCGTGGACCGCGCCGTCCTGCCCCGCGCGCGATGCCCGCGCCGACACGAGACCGTCTGACCGCGACGAGGAGGGCCCCCGCGAGGAGCACCGCGGCGCCTCCGACGGCGAGGCCCGGACTCCACGGCATCCCGGACTCCGCGAGGCGGGCGGGTGGGGTGGTCGACGCGGAGGGGGCGGGTGTCGGCTCGACGTCGGCCAGAGTGAAGCTCGGCGTCGTGGTGATCGGGACCGGCCAGCGGGCGTCCGCGAGATAGGTGGACAGGAAGGGGGCCGGCTGGCCCTCGGTGGGCACGTCGCCGGTCGTCGCCTGCAGCGGGAGGGTCACCTCGCCGCTTTCGATCGTGACCGTCTGTTCGCTCGGGGACGGCCGCCAGGCGAGGGAGTCGGTCGTTCCCACCGTGACGAGGAGCGCGTGACCGGGCTCGAGCGTCCAGTCGACGTTGCGCAGGTGCATGCGCGTGGTGCCCGAGAGGTCCAGCGGGGCTGCTTCCTCGACGATCAGCGTTGGAACGCCTCCGGGCTCGACGTCCCAGAGCCGCGCATGGACGATACCGGTCCCCACCGTGCGCAGGCTCAGGGACGCCCGCCCGCTGAGCCGCGTGGGCTCGTCCACCGGGGTCGAGAGCGTCTGGGAGGCCCCGATGCTTTGCGCGTCGCGGGGCGCGGTGCCGAAGAACGAGCCGTCGACCTCTTCATCGGGCTGCAGAGCGTCGGCGCCGCGTCCGGTGTCGACGTACGAGCCGGGGGCGAGGGGAGCGGTGAGCTCCCGCGTGACGCCGGGCCAGGACGCCTGCAGGCGCCAACGCCCCTCGTTGTCCTGCAGGGCCCAGGCCGGGTCGTGGGTCGGGGCGCCGAGCAGGTGCGCGTCGAAGAACGCCCGCACCTCATCGATCCAGCCGGCGCGGCCCATCTTCAGATGCCCCTCGTCGTCGACGTCGTTGCCGGAGTAGTGGTCCCACGGCCCCGCCCATCCGCTCACCGGTCCTTCGATGGCATCCAGGAACTCCGCCATGCCCTCCGGCCGGGTGTTCCTCTCGGTCCATCCCTGAGTGAGGAACAGCGGGACCGTCGACCCCACGGCCCGGCGTGCGGTGTCGCGGGCACTCCAGAACGACGAGGCGCGGTCGGATGCCAAGGTGTCGGCCAGAATGCCGGCGGCGCACTCGGGGTGGGTCTGCTCGTATGCGGCGTTGGTCCGGTAGCGCTCGGTGTCCGGCGGGACGACGACACCATCCACGGTGCCGGGATGATCGATCCCGGGGAGGGCCGCGATGTCGTTGTACGCGTCGATCGTCGTGCGGTTGTTCTCGGCGGGGATGCCGTTCTCATACAGGTAGTCGTAGAGGTTCCACGACGGCTCCTGCGCGACGATCGCGGCGAGCCCCGCGGGCCGGTCGGCGAGGCCGAGGAGCCCCGTGGTGGCGTCGTACGACTTCCCGTACATGCCCACGCGACCCGTCGACCACGGAGCGGATGCCGCCCACTCCACGAACGCGCGCACATCGGCCTGTTCGCCCGGACCGGTGAAGTCGTAGCAGCCGGAGCTCCCGCCGAAGCCGCGCAAGTCGCCGAACACCACGGTGTACCCGGCGGCGAAGAGACCGCCGTCGTCGATGAACGCGCGGTGGCGCATCGACGGACCGGTGAAGGACTTCTTCTCATCGGCCTGCTGACCGGCGTGCGACAGGTACGGCCCGCTGATGAGGATCACGGGAGTGCGCGCCTCCGCCGGCAGTCCGGCCGGTCGGAGCACGTCGGCATGCAGTTCGACGGGGTCGCCGTTGCGGTTCGCGACGGGCGACGGCAGGTAGTGCTCGGTCCACGCCGCGCCCTCGGGGACCGAGGGGTTCTGCGCGTGCGTGACGCCCTGCGAGACGTCGGGGTCGGTGTCGGCGGTCGCGTCCGGTGCCGGCGCGGGGGCGGAGCCGGGCGTCGGCGCGGTCGCCTCCGCGGTGTGCGCGGTCGACGTCGAGGCGGGGCCGCTCGCGTCGGAGGCGACGGCGGGAGAAGCGCCGATCAGGGTGAGCACGACGGCCACGGCCAGAGCCTTCGTCGCTGCATGTCCGTGCATTCCGTCTCCCCTTCGCGGTGCGCGCCGATCGCACCCTATCGCGCGGGTCCGACCCGCCTGACGGGGGTCCGCACCTCGGACGCGGGCCGGAGCCCGGGGCACGGTTCAGCGCCGCCGCACGGGGTCAGCGCGAAGAGCGAGCCGTGCGACCCCGCACGATGCCGACGAACGCCTCGACGTCGGGCGTGGTGCGGTCGCGCAGCCAGGCGAGGGCGACCGTGGAGACCGGACCGTCGCGCAGCACGCGGTACTCGACGTCGCGGCGCTGGTGGGCGCGCGCCAGCGACATCGGCACGATCACGACGCCGACCCCCGCGGCGACGGTGGCGATGGCTTCGCCGGTGTCCGCCGGTGGCGCGAACGTCGGGGAGACGGCATCCGGGATCCGTGCGCCGAGCACATCGTCGGCGGGGACGATCACGACCTCGCCGGCCAGATCCGCGGTGTCGAGCTCGTCGCCGGCCGTCAGGTGCGAGTCGACCGACATCACGACGACGGGTTGCTCCTCGTAGAGCGGGATGAGATGGAGGTCATCGGATGCCGCGACGGGGAGCCGCACGAGTGCGGCGTCGACCTCGTCGAGGTGCGACCGCTGGCCCGCGACGTCGATCTCGCGCAGCTCGAGTGAGACGTGCGGCAGGCGTTCGCGCCACAGTCCGATCCACTTGCCCGGGGTCGCGCCGGGGACCGCGCCGAGTACGAAGGTGCGCGGCTGCTCCGGGGGAGCGGGGGTCGGGCGCGGTGCTTTCGCTCTCGCGGGACGCTTCGGCGCCGCGGACCGCGGGGTTCCGCCCGTGCGCGCGCCGCCGCCGGAACCACGCCCGCGGGACCCGCTGCCATTCGCCATGGTTCCAGGCTATCCGCGCGAGTAACGTGGACCGCATGATCGGGACCCTGGCGCTGGTGTTCGCGGGCCTCGCGGCCCTGCTGCACGTCTACATCTTCGTGCTCGAGAGCGTGCGCTGGTCACAGCCGAAGACGTGGAAGATCTTCGGCATCGCCGACCAGAAGACCGCGGATGCCACGAAGCCCATGGCGTACAACCAGGGCTTCTACAACCTGTTCCTGGCGATCGGCGCGATCGTCGGCATCCTGTTCTGGATCGTGAACGGCGTGGGCGACGTCGCGGGGCGTACCCTGCTGATCTTCTCGCTGGGTTCGATGCTCGCCGCCGCCCTCGTGCTCGTGACGTCGGGCAGCAAGTACCTGCGCCCCGCCGCCATCCAGGGCACGCTCCCGCTCATCGGCCTGGTGCTGGCGATCCTCGCGTAAGCGCTGCGGGCTCGTCGCCGGACGTCTCAGCCCGGGCGGACACGGGGCGGCATCCCGCGGAGACGGGCTCGGCAGGCGGTCCCCGGGAAGACGAAAACCCGCACGCTCCGAGGAGTCGTGCGGGTCGTGAGGCCGTCGAACGGCCGGGTCAGGCGGCCAGGCGGAGTCCGCGCTGGTCGGTGGCGACGGCTTCGCCGTCGTTGATGATCTCGTCGTCGCCGATGAGCGAGCCCGTCGCGATGCGGGCGTTGTGGCCCACCTGCGTGCGAACGCCGATGTGAGCGCCCGCGCCGATGACCGCTCCGGCGCAGATGTGCGCGTGCGGCTCGATGCGTGCTTCGGGTCCGATCACGGCGTCGGATTCGATCCACGCCCCGCGGCCGACATGAACACCCGCGGCGATCTGCACGCCGGGTTCGACGTAGGCGCCGTTCTCGACCAGCGCCGACGGGTGGACCTTCGCGCCGTGCGCGACGAGTCCGCGACCGTTGACGTGCTTGCGATAGCGCAGCGTTTCGCCGTGGTCGTTTTCGATGTCGATGTAGTTCTTACCCACGATCCCCTCCGGTCGACTCTCGGATTCAGCCGACATGTATGACAACGGGTGGGGAATGCCCTTCATTCCCTCGAATGGTTCTTCGTCGCCCGTGCCGCCATCGGTTTGCTCGACGTCGAGAGAAGTGCGGCGAGGACTCCCGACGATGTTGCGTCCTCCTGTTCTCGCATGCCTGCCCGGGAGGGTGAGCCGGGTTGACAGGAGAGCACCGGAGGGGCGCTGATCCGAGGGAACGGTCCGCGGGTCACCCGGGCTGGCAGGTGGGGCACCAGTAGACGTTGCGTTCGCTCGTCGCCGAAGCCCCGAGCGTGGTCGCGCGAATGGGCGTGCCGCACCGGCGGCAGGGGGCGCCCTCGCGGCCGTAGACCCAGAAGCGGCGGCCGGGGCGCGTGTCGCCGGTGAACGTCCGTTCGGGGCGGGGCAGGTTGGCGCGGATCATGCGTTCGCCGAGCGCGATGGTCGCTCGGGCGTCGATCTCGGTGGCGGGGGTGGTCGGGGCGATGCCCCGCACGAACAGCAGCTCGTTCGCATAGACGTTGCCGAAGCCCGCGACGTTGCGCTGGTCGAGCAGCGCGACGTGGGCCTCGCGGGTGTCGGCCGCGACGCGGCGGACGGCCTCGTCCTCGTCCCAGTCGTCTGCGAGCAGGTCGGGACCCAGGTGGCCGATGACGGTGTGCTCCTCGGTGGTGCGGAGCACCTCGACCATCGCCAGGTCGAAGCCGACGGCATCGGCGCCGGCCACCCCGACGATCGCGCGCGCCTTGAAGGCGGGCCGGCGCCAGCGCTCGCCCGGGCGGTAGACATCCCACCGCCCCTCCATCTTGAGGTGCGAGTGCAGCGTGTGGCCGCCGATACGGTGCAGGAGGTGCTTGCCGCGGGCCGCGACCTCGTGGACGGTCTCGCCGCGCAGGTCGGCCGTGGCACTCCCGGGCACGCGGACATCGAAGCGCGTCACGACCTTGCCCGCGAGGGCCGCGGAGAGCTTGGCCGCGGCGCGATAGACGGTGTCGCCCTCAGGCACGGGCGGCCCCCGCTCGGGGCCCGGGGGCGGCGGATCCGGGGGTGGCGGGGTGCCTACGCACGGGCGGCCTCGCGCAGCGTGTCGCCCGCGGTGAGCTTGCGCAGGGTCAGGCCCTTCGGCGACTCGACGAACCCGGCGGCCCGCAACGCGCGGCCGACCGCCGTGCCGTACACGAACTCGCCGTTGACCTGCTCGATCGTCAGGGTCTCGAGTCGTCGGCGTTTGGCCGTCTCGGCGAGGTCGGCCGCGGCCGCGGCGAGGCGGGCCTCGTCGTCGGTGAAGGCCAGCGCGGTGCGGCCTCCGCGTTCGAGGTACAGGATCAGCTCGCCGTCGACGAGGACGACCAGCCCTCCCGCTTTGCGACCGGGGCGATGGGTGACCCCCTCGATGGCGGGCCACCCGAGCGCCGCCCCGTACGGGTTGGCCGGGTCGGTCGCTGCGAGGGTGACGGTGCGCAGGGGCGGCGGATCGGCGACGGCGGCGAACTCGCGGAGTCGGTCGACCGTCGCCGAGGCGGCGAACTGGGCCGCCCCGAGCTTCTCGATGACGTACCCGCGTCGGCAGTGTCCCGCTTCTTCGAACCCGGCCAGGATGCGGTACACCTGCGCGAAGCCGCCCGGGACGCCCTCGGACTGCACGGCGCCGCGCGTCACGACGCCGTAGCGGTCGAGCAGCAGGCTCGCCGTCGCGGTCGCGCGGGCGGCGGCATCCTGCTCCCTCTCCGGCAGGCGGGGCGCGCGGCGCGCGACGCGGTGCGACTGCCCGCCACCGCTGAGCAGCGTGCGCACCGGGGCGAAGGTGTCGTTCGTGACGCGCCCGGCCCAGGTGAGCGCCCAGAGCGCATCGTTGACCGACTGCTCGTTTTCGGCCCCGGCGAGCTGCTTCAACTGGGCCGCGAAGTACGCGCCGCCCCCCTCGAGCGCCGCGAGGATGCGCGCCTCGAGCGAGTCGGGTGCCGGATCGTCAGGGTCGTCCGGGTCCTGCAGCGTGGCCGGACCAGACCACCTCTCCCGTGGCGGTGAGCTCGTCGAGCAGCGCCGGGGAGTAGTCGCGGACGCGGGACGGCAGCACGAGCGACTCCCACGCGCTCGCCGGGATCGGCACCCCCGCGAGCTGTTCGATGACCGCGAGGACCCCGTCGATGCCCTCGAGCGGGCGCCCCAGGTGCTGCCACACGGGGAGGAAGCGCGCGTAGGCCGCGGGCGGAACGGGTTCGACGCTGCCACGGATGGCGGCGAGCGAGCGCATGCGGAGGCGGCGGAGGACCTCGACGTCGCACCACTCCGTGTCGTCGCCGCGGCCGCCGCCCGACGCCTCGGGCAGGAAGAACCCGCTCGCCAACCGCCCCTGCGACTCGAGCCGCTGCAGTGTCAGTCGGGCGACCGCGATGCCGACGCCCAACCGCTCGGCGACGGCGTCGGTCGTGAACGGTGCGTGCGTGCGGGCGTAGCGCGCGACCAGATCGCCGAGCGGGTCGGCGAGGGGTTCGAGGAAGGCGTTCGGGATGCCGACGGGCAGCGCCGCGCCGAGGGCATCGCGCAGTCGCCCGGCGTCCTCGATCCCGGCGACGCGGGACACGCCGCCGATCGTGACGCGGATCGCGCGGCGATCGTCGACGAGGGTCGCGAGGTGCTGGTGCGCCTCGGCCAGCGCGTCGGTCTCGGGGTCGAGGCGCGCGGCGACCTCGGCCGCGTCGAGTGGGCCCAGGATCCGCAGGAGGTCGGCGACGCCCTCGACACCGCGCGCGCGACGGTCGGGGTCGAGCCGCTGCGCTTCGCGCTCGAACTGTGCGATGACCTCGGGGTCGAGGAGCTCGCGCATCTCGACCTTGCCGAGCAGTTCGCTCAGCAGCGCCGGGTCGACCGACAGTGCGGCGGCGCGGCGCTCGGCGAGGGGCGAGTCGCCCTCGTACATGAACGCGCCGACGTAGCCGAACAGCAGGTCGCGGGCGTACGGCGAGGGCTGCGAGGTGGTGATCTCGACGAGGCGGATCCGCCGCTCGCCGATCTGACGTGTCACCCGCAGCAGCGCGGGGAGGTCGTAGACGTCTTGCAGGACCTCACGGAGGGTCTCGAGGATGATCGGGAACGACGGGTGCCGCTTCGCGACCTCGAGCAACTGGGCGGAGCGCTGACGCTGCTGCCAGAGGGGCGAACGACGGTTGGGATTGAGACGCGGGAGCAACAGGGCCCGCGCCGCGCACTCGCGGAAGCGCGAGGCGAACAGCGCGGAACCGCCGACCTCGTCCGTGACGATCTGCTCGAGCTCGTCGGGTTCGAAGACGAAGAGGTCGGCCCCGGGCGGTTCGGCCGCGGCATCCGGAACCCGGGCGATGATCCCGTCGTCGCTCGCGACGGCGGCCCCCTCGACGCCCAGCCGCTCTCGGATGCGCGCGTTGACAGCGAGGGCCCAGGGCGAGTGCACCTGCATGCCGTAGGGCGAGTGCAGGATGATGCGCCAGTCGCCGACCTCGTCGCGGCTGCGTTCGACGGTCAGGGTGCGATCGGTGGGGAGGCTCCCCGTGGCCTCGCGCTGCTCGGCGAGGTATGACAGCAGGTTGGTGATGGCGTTGTCGTCGAGCCCCGATTCGCGGAGGCGCTCCTCGGCCTTGGCCGAGTCGGCACCGGCGAGGTCGCGCGAGAACTTCCCCAGCGCCTCTCCGAGCTCGGCGGGCCGGCCGATGCCGTCGCCGTGCCAGAACGGCAGTTTGCCGGGCTGGCCGAAGGCGGGCAGGACGTTCACGCGGTCGTGCGTGATCTCGACGATGCGCCAGCTCGTGGTGCCGAGCGTGAACACGTCGTTGACGCGCGACTCGTAGACCATCTCTTCGTCGAGCTCGCCGACGCGGGCGTTCTGCGATTCGCCCGCGACGAAGACACCGAAGAGCCCGCGGTCGGGGATCGTTCCTCCGCTGGTCACCGCGATGCGCTGGGCGCCGGGGCGGCCGGTGAGCGTCCCCGCGTCGCGGTCCCAGACCAGGCGTGGGCGGAGTTCGGCGAACTCATCGGACGGGTAGCGTCCCGCGAGAAGGTCGAGCGTCGCCTCGTAGGCCGAGCGCGGCAGCGAGCGGAAGGGCGCGCTGCGCTTGACGGTGTCGAACCACTCCTCGACATCGATGGAGCCGAGGGCGGCGGCCGCGACGGTCTGCTGCGCCAGGATGTCGAGCGGATTCTGCGGAACGGCGATCGCCTCGATGCGCCCGGCGAGCATGCGCTCGGTGACGACGGCGGTGTGCAGCACGTCGCTGCGGTGCTTGGGGAAGAGGGCGGCGCGGCTCACCTCCCCGACCTGGTGCCCCGCGCGTCCGACGCGCTGGAGACCGGATGCCGCGCTCGGCGGCGCCTCGACCTGGATGACGAGGTCGACAGCGCCCATGTCGATCCCGAGCTCGAGGCTGCTCGTCGCCACGACGCAGCGAAGCGTGCCCGATTTCAGCTCGTCTTCGACCTGGGCGCGCTGCTCCTTCGAGACCGAACCGTGGTGGGCCTTCGCGAGGATCGCGGAAACCCCCGCGGAGGCTCCCGCCTGCGCCATCATGGCCGCGGGGACCGTCGGCTCGGGTACGTCGATCCCCAGCCGCTCGGCATAGATCTCGTTCAGACGCCCCGTCAACCGCTCGGCGAGACGGCGGGAGTTCGAGAACACGATGGTCGATCGGCGTTCGAGGATGCGATCGACGATCGCCTCCTCGACGTGGGGCCACACCGACCCGGCCATCTCGGTGCTCTCGGGCCGTTCCGAGAACCATTCGCCGTCGGTCGCCTCGTCGGGCGCGGGCGATCCCGGCGGCGGGGGAGGGTTGAGCATGTCCTCGATCGGCACGACCACGGACAGATCGAACGCCTTCGTCGCTTTCGGCGCCACGATGTCGACGGGCTGCGCGCCGCCGAGGAACCGCGCGACCTCGTCGATGGGTCGCACCGTGGCGGAGAGGCCGATCCTTTGCGCGGGCTCGTCGAGCAGCGCGTCGAGGCGCTCGAGGCTCACCGCGAGGTGCGCGCCGCGCTTGGTCGCCGCGACCGCGTGCACCTCGTCGATGATGACCGTGTGCACGCCGCGCAGCGTCTCGGCCGCCTGGCTGGTCAGCATGAGGTACAGCGACTCGGGCGTCGTGATGAGGATGTCGGGCGGATCGGTGACGAGTTTCCGGCGGTCGCTCGAGCTCGTGTCACCGGAGCGGACGCCGACGCTCACGCCGGGCACCTGGATGCCGAGGCGGCGGGCCGACTGCCCGATCCCGACGAGGGGCGACCGGAGGTTCCGCTCCACGTCGACGCCGAGGGCCTTGAGCGGGGAGATGTAGAGGACGCGGGTGTTCGTCGCCGGCGTCTTCGGGGCGGCCTTCTTGCCGCGGCGAGGGGGCTCGGCATCCGGGATCTCGGGGGTCTTCTCGCGGAAGATGCGGTCGATCGCGAAGAGGAAGGCCGACAGGGTCTTACCGGAACCGGTGGGCGCCACGACGAGTGCGTTGCGCCCGGACGAGACCGACTCCCACGCGCCCTTCTGCGCATTGGTGGGGGCCGAGAACGCGCCGCGGAACCAGTCCTGCGTGGCAGGACCGAATCTGTCGAGGACGTCAGCCATGTCGACATCCTCTCTCGGACCTCCGACATCGGGTCGGGGTTGACGTTCGCCCGGCGCGGAACGGCGGTCCGTCGCGCGACCGGGCACCGTTCCGCCCCGCGGGGGAGGTGGCAGCGCGGCCCGCTTCCTAGCGTGACCGTATGAACAGCGCATCGTCGTCCCCGCGGGCCGCCGTCGCGGTCGTGTCCGTCTCCGTCTGCCTCGGTCTCGCCATCGGTGCTGCCCTGTGGTTCGGTTCGCAGAACCTCCTCATGGGCGCCACGATCGGTGGCATCCTGGCCCTGCTCTTCGGTGGTCTCGCTGTCTTCACGTTGCGCCAGGCGCATCCGTCGCAGGGCGGCGCGGGAACCGATGGCGGGGCCGCGATCGTCGGCGGCTTCGGCGACGGCGGCTTCGGCGACGGCGGCTGCGCGGACGGCGGCGGAGGGGGCGCGGACGGCGGCGTCGCCTGCTGACCTCACGGGGCACGTTCCGTCAGGCGCCCGTCGTCCAGCTCCAGCTCAAGGTCGAGCCCGAGACGCGCGAGGAACGCGTCGTCGTGGCTCACCACGAGCACCGCGCCCCGGTAGGCCTGCAGCGCCGACACCAGTTGGTCGACCGTGTCGAGGTCCAGGTTGTTCGTCGGCTCGTCGAGGACGAGCAGCTGCGGCGGGGGATCGGCCAACAGCACGCGGGCGAGGGCGACGCGGAAGCGCTCGCCGCCGGACAGGGATCCGAGCGGCCGGGTGGCCGCGTCTCCTCGCACGAGGAACCGCGCCAGGCGATCGCGCACGAGCGGAACGGGAACGCTCGGCGCTGCCGCGCACACGGTGTCGAGGACGGATGCCGTGTCGTCGAGGCCGTCGAGGCGCTGCGGCAGGTAGCCGACGTACTCGACACTCGCTCGGGCGAAGACCTGCCCGGACGGAGCCGCGGAGTGGACGAGGCTCTCGAGGAGGGTCGTCTTCCCTGCGCCGTTGCGCCCCACCAGCGCGACGCGTTCGCGACCCGTCACGATCCACTCGCGCTCGCCGTCACCGAGGGACAGGATCCGTCTCCCGGCCGCGTTCCCCGGATCGGGGAGGTCGATGCGCACCACGTCGTCGTCGCGCACGCGGGCCGACGCTTCGCTCAGCGCCGCACGCGCGGCATCCTCCTTCCCCCTCATCTCCGTGCTCAGGCGGCCCGCGCTCACCTGCGCCGCGTTGGCCCGTGCTCCCGCGATGATCTTGGGGACCCGCTTCTCTACCTGCGCCTTGTGGGCGACCCGCGATCGCGTGGCGAGCTTGTCGTACGACTCGATGCGCTGCCGGCGCTCACGGCGCAGTGACTGGGCCGCATCGCGCTCGGCGCGCACGGCGGCCTCCTGTTCCGCGTCGCGCTGCGCACGCCACGCGCTGTACGGACCGCCGACGACCCTGAGGGTCCGGCCGTAGAGCTCGGCGGTGGCATCCATCAGCTCGAGCAGGCCGACGTCGTGACTCACCACCACGAGCGTGCCGGGCCACTCCCGTATCAACTCGCTCACGCGGGAACGCGCCTTGCGGTCGAGGTCGTTGGTGGGTTCGTCGAGGAGCGTGATGTCGGCCGCGCGGGCGCGGAGCCCGACGAGAGCGGCCAGCATCGTCTCGCCGCCCGAGAGCTCGCCGACCGTTCGATCGAGAGCATCGGATGCCACTCCCGCCTCGGCGAGCAGGGTGTGGGCGCGTGCCTCGACGTCCCAGTCGTCGCCGACCGCGTCGAAGTGGTGCGGTGCCACGTCGCCCGACTCGATCGCCCGCAGCGCGGTGAGAGCCGTCTCCACGCCGAGAAGCGACGACACGGGCCGACGCGGATCGGCGGCGAGGCGCTGAGGGAGCATCGCGACGTCACCGGATGCCGAGACCGTGCCGGACGTGGGGGTGAGGCTCCCCGCGGCCACGCACAGGAGCGTGGACTTGCCGGCACCGTTGCGGCCGACGAGGCCGGTGCGGCCCCGGCCGAGGGCGCCGGAGACGCCGTCGAGGGCGACGGTTCCGTCAGGCCACACGAGGCGGACGCGGTCGAAGACGAGGGAAGGGGAGACAGCTGACATGACGGAACTCCGGGAACGCGGGATGCGCGGACACCGGACCCGTCCGCATCAGCGGAGGGCGGCCGAGAAAACGGCGGGTCGACGGGTCAGCGCGCGGACAGGGGCGCGGAAGCGTCGACGTTCTTCACCGGAGGAGACCTCGTTCTCGGGGACAGGGCTGTCCACGATAGCCGACGCGGTGTCGATGCGGAACCCCGCCGGATCAGCCTCCGTGGTTACCATGTCGGCGTGGTTGCGTCCTCACCTCTCGACCGCGAGCGAGCGGATGCCCGCCGGCGCCGGCTCCTCTTCGCCTGGGCGGTGACGTTCCCCGCGTGGGTGATCGTGTTCGTCGTCATCGGCGTGTTCCTCGACGATGTCATCGGCGGCCTGCGGACCGGAGCGCTCTTCGGCGCCGTGATGGCCGGGTTGGGCTCGATCCCTCCCGGTCGGGGCGGAGGCTCGGTCTCGTCGTCGAATTACGTCGACAGCGGCTTCGCATCCGACGCCTCGTGCGGCGACAGCGGCGGGGGAGGGGACGGCTCGCACTGCTGAGTCAGCCGGCAGCCTCTCCGTCTGCGAGACGCGCGTCGAGGAACGCGCGGACGTCGTCGAGCTCATCCTGCGAGATCGAGTGCGTGAGCCCCGGGTAGACCCGACCGCTCAGCTCGCTGTGCCCGGGGAGCCACTGCGCCGTCGCGTCGATCAGGTGCGTCGGGATGACATCGTCCGCCGCGCCGCGCGCCCAGAACACCGGAGGCCTCCGTTCGGCGAGCACCGCGTCGCCGGGGAGCTCGCCGCCGGCCGCGTACCCGGCCAGGACCACCACGAACGAGACCGCCTCGGGGTCCGCGCGCAGCGTCTGCACGGCGACCGCGCCGCCCTGGGAGAAGCCCAGGAGTCCCACGGGCCGGTCGCCCACAGCATCCTGAATCCAGGCGAGCACGGACTCGGCCGCGCGGGTCACGGCGCCCGGATCGCGTCCGTTCAGCCCTTCGATGGGATACCACGAGGCCCCGGGCATGGGCCACGGTGGGGCGAGAGGGGCGCGCAGACTCGCGATCACGTACTCGGCGGGGAGGTACGGAGCGAGTCCGAACAGGTCGTGCTCGTCGGAGCCGTACCCGTGCAGGAGGAGCAGGACCGGTCGATCCCCGCGTTCGGACGGCGGCACGGACCACCGGACGAGGGAGGGATCGAGGGAGAGGGGCGTGCTCATGCGGCCATTGTGGCAAAGGCCTCCGACATTGGCCTCCGACATCAGCCTCCGACGGCGGGCTCCGACGGCGGCGAGCCGGGGCGCACGGGAGGAGGATCGGGGACGGGAGGAGGCAGCGCGGGGGAGGCATCCTCCCGTTCCGGAATCGCCTCCCCTCGCGCGGCCGACCCGCCGTGTTCGCGCGGACACGCGGCATCCGTCGCGGTCGGTTGATATACAGGGAACATGGCTGTCCGCACACCCGACCCCGATCCCGGCGACGACGGCGGGGAGCGCGAGTCGCTGTCCGGCCCCTTCTCGGGCGCACCCAGCGGCCCGAACACCAACCCGGGCTGGCTCAGCGAGGTCGAGCTCGCCGAGGCGCGGCGGCGGCTCCCCATGCTCTACGTCGAGGCGTTGCCGGTGCGCACCGATGGCATGGGCATGGTCACGCAGGTCGGCATCCTGCTGCGCGCGACCCCGCTCGGGGAGATGACCCGCACGCTCGTGTCGGGACGCGTCCGCTACGGCGAGACCGTGCGCGATGCGCTGTTCCGTCACGTCGAGAACGACCTGGGACCGATGGCCTTCCCGCTGCTCCCGCCGCAGCCGGCTCCGTTCACGGTGGCCGAGTACTTCCCGCTCCCGGGCGTCAGCGCCTTCCACGACGACCGGCAGCACGCCGTCGCGCTGGCCTACGTCGTTCCCGTGACCGGAACCTGCGAACCGCGTCAGGACGCGCTCGAGGTCACGTGGCTGTCGCCGGAGGAGGCGGCATCCGATGCCCTCGCCGCCGAGATGGAGGGCGGCCGCGGCACCCTCGTCCGGCAGGGGCTCGCCTCGGTGGGCGCGCTGCGCTGAACGTTGCCGGTGTCGGAGGCCCTGTCTAGGGTCGGAGGATGCCGATCACCGCACGCGCTCCGCTCGTTCTGCCCACGGATGCCGCCGGATGGGCGGGCTTCGTCACCGAGCGTCCCGCCACGCGCCGCGCGCGCATCGACGCGATCGACGCGCGTCTCGCCGAGGCGGGTGACCTGTCCACCGCAGAGCGGCTGGAGCTCTGGAACGACGCCGACATCGCCTTCGCCGAGGCCCTGTCCGAGGCGCACCTGCTGAGCGAGTCGCATCCGGATGCCGAGATCCGCCGCCTCGCCGAAGGGCAGGTGCAGCGGTTCGAGGCGCTGCAGGCGCGGCGTCTGCTCGACCGCGGGCTGTGGAGCGCGTTCGCCGACGCCGACGAGACCGGCCTCGGCGACGACGAGCGCCGACTGCTGGAGCACATCCGTCGCGACTTCCGGCGCGGCGGTGTCGATCTCGACGACACGGCCCGCGAACGCGTGCGCGCGCTGACCGACCGCGACACGGAGCTGTCGCTGACGTTCTCCCGACACATCCGCGACGGCAAGCGGGAGATCCGCGTGCCGGCCGACGCGCTCGACGGCCTCCCGACCGATTTCGTGGCGGATCACCCGGTCGACGCCGACGGGACGGTGACGCTCACGACCGAGTACACCGACCTCATGCCGGTCCGGGAATACGCCCGCGACCGCTCGACGCGCCACGCGCTGGTCGCGGCCTACAACGACCTGGCCTGGCCCGAGAACGAGGCCGTGCTGGCGGAACTCCTCGCCGTGCGGGCTGAGCGCGCGGCCCTTCTCGGATACGGCGACTGGGCGGACTACGAGACCGAGACGCGCATGATCGGATCGAGCGCGGCGGTGGCCGCGTTCCTCACGCGTGTGGCCGAGGCGGCGGCGCCCGCCGCGGCCGCGGAGTACGACCGTCTTCTCGAGCGCCTGCGTCGCGACGACCCCTCGGCGGACGCGGTCACCATCGCGGACTTCTGGTACCTGCTGAGCACGCTGAAACGGGAGGAGTACGACGTCGACGCGCAGGTCGTGCGCTCGTACTTCCGCTTTCCGCGCGTGCTCGACGGGGTGCTCGCCACCACCGCCCGCCTGCTCGACGTGATGTACGTGCCCCTCGATGCTCCGTCCTGGCACGACGACGTGCGCGCGTACGACGTCGTGCGCGGCGACGAGACGCTCGGTCGGATCCACCTCGATCTGCACCCCCGTGACGGAAAGTACAACCACGCGGCGTGCTTCCCCCTGGCTCCCGGCATCACGGGCCGCTCTCTTCCCGAGGGCGTGCTGCTCTGCAACTTCTCCCGCGGTCTGCTCGAGCACGACGAGGTGGTCACGTTCTTCCACGAGTTCGGTCACCTCGTGCACGAGATCGTCGGAGGCCACCAGCGGTGGGCGCGCTTCACCGGGGTCGCCACCGAGTGGGACTTCGTCGAGGCGCCGAGCCAGCTCCTCGAGGAATGGGCGTGGGATGCCGGAGTCCTGGCATCCTTCGCCGTCGACGACGCGGGGAAGCCGATCCCGGCCGACCTCGTCGCCCGCATGCGTACCGCCGACGCCTTCGGTCGCGGGCTCGAGGTCACGCGCCAGCTCGGCCACGCGACGACCTCGTATCGACTGCACGTCGATCGTCCCGCCGACCTGCCGAGCGCCGTCGACGGGTACTACCGCGCGGCGAGCCCGGTGGTTCCCCTGGAGGGGTCGCACTCGTACGCCGGGTTCGGCCATCTGACGGGCTACGGCGCCTGCTATTACACGTACCAGTGGAGTCTCGTGATCGCGCGGGATCTGCTCTCGGCCTTCGGCGACGACCTGTTCGACGCGGAGACGGCTCTGCGCTATCGCCGAGAGATCCTCGAGCCCGGCGGATCGAGGGACGCCCGTGACCTCGTCCACGCGTTCCTCGGCCGCGAGAGCACGTTCGACGCGTACCGCGACTGGCTCGCGGGAGCCTGAGACGGGAGGGCCTCGGCATCCGGGATTCGGACGCCGAGGCCGCTCGGTTCACGGCTTCGCGCGGTCGGGCCGCCGCCGCGCGGCGGGGTCGCGGTTTCGCGCCGTCCGTCCGCGGGATCGCGCGATCAGGCCGTGGTCTCGCGCGCGATGGCCGCGATGAAGGCGTCGATGTCCGTCTCGGTGGTGTCGAACGAGCACATCCAGCGCACCTCGCGGCGCAGCTCGTCCCAGTCGTAGAAGCGGAAGCTCTGACGGAGACGGTCGGCGACGCCCGCGGGGAGGGTCGCGAACACGCCGTTGGCGTGGGTGGGCTGGGTGAACTCGACGCCCTGGATCGACCCGTCGGCGAGGCCCGCCTCGACGCCGGCGCGCAGCCGCTGGGCCATCGCGTTCGAGTGGCGGGCGTTGCGCAGCCACAGGTCGTTCTCGAGCAGGGCGACGAGCTGAGCCGAGACGAAGCGCATCTTGCTCGACAGCTGCATGTCGAGCTTGCGCAGGTAGGTGAGTCCCGTGGATGCCGCGGGGTCGAGCACCACGATGGCCTCGCCGATCATCGCGCCGTTCTTCGTGCCGCCGAAGCTCAGCACGTCGACGCCCGCATCGCGGGTGAAGGTGCGCAGCGGCACGTCGAGGGCTGCCGCGGCGTTCGAGATGCGGGCGCCGTCCATGTGCAGGCGCATGCCGTGGCCGTGGGCGTGGTCGGCCAGCGCGCGGATCTCCTCGACGGAGTACAGCGTGCCGAGCTCGGTCGACTGCGTGATCGACACGACGAGCGGCTGCGCACGGTGCTCGTCGCCCCAGCCCCAGGCCTCGCGGTCGACGAGGTCGGGCGTGAGTTTGCCGTCGTCGGTGGGGACGGTCAGGAGCTTGATGCCTCCGACGCGTTCCGGGGCCCCGCCCTCGTCGACGTTGATGTGAGCGGTGGATGCCGAGATCACCGCGCCCCAGCGGGGAAGCATCGACTGCAGCCCCACGACGTTGGCGCCCGTGCCGTTGAACACGGGGTACGCCTCGACGCCGTCGCCGAGGAGCGAGACGAACAGCTCCTGCAGGCGAGCGGTGTAGACGTCTTCGCCGTACGCGACCTGGTGGCCCTCGTTGGCCGCGGCGATCGCGGCCAGGACGTCGGGGTGGATGCCGGAGTAGTTGTCGGAGGCGAAGCCGCGCACCGATGCGTCGTGGAGGGAAGTCACCCACCCAGCCTAACTTTCGCCCCTCCTCCCCAGCCGGGGAGATCCCGGATCCTTCCCCGCTTCGGGGACGGGCGGTGCTCGTCTGTCGGAACCCCCGACGAGAATGAGGGGATGCAATGGGACCCCGAGGCGCTCAGCATCGCCGGCGAGATGTTCTCTCCGGCGGCGATGGCGCGCGCCGACCGGCTCCTCGTCTACGGCTCGGTCGAGGTCGGCGACGTGAAGACGATCGGCGACGTCCTGGTGGTCTCGGCGCAGTCTTTCGGCGCGGCGGGGTACGAGCATCTCGAGGTGCGCGTCTCCGCCGATCTGTCCCGCCTTTCCGGCTGGTGCTCCTGCGGGCGCGGACCCGAGTGCGAGCACTCCTGCGCCGCGGCCATCGTGCTCTTCGACCGGATGATCTCGGCGGGCCGCCCGCCCCGCCCCGACTGGCAGCGCGCCCTCGACGAGCTCTTCCTCGCCGCGCCCGCGCCAGACGACGAACCCCCGTTCGAGCTCTGTCTCTTCCTCTCCATCCGCCGCGGCGGCGGTCATGGACGCAGCACCTCACTGACGCTCACCGCGCGTCCCGGCGTGCGCGGCACCCGCGGCACCTGGATCAAGGGCCGCGCCGGCTGGCCCGCCGTCGCGACGCTCCCGGCGGCGCCGGACGCGCGGGCCGCCCTCGACAGCCTCGGGCGTCTGGGCCGGTCCGGTCCCGGAGCATTCCTCTCCGACGAATGGATGCCGCTCTCCGCCGTCCCCCCGCACTCGCTCTGGATGCAGCTCGAGGCCGTCCGAGCCGCCGGGGTCCCGATCGTGTCCGGCGCGGGGGCTCACCACCCGGTGCAGATCCCGGCCGAGCCGGTCCGCGCTGCGGTGTCGCTCGAGCGACGGGGATCGAGCTTGCAGGTCCGCGGAGTCATCGAGGGGGTCGACGACGAGGTCGCCGCCCGGCCGTCCTGGGTCGTGGGCGATCCCGCGGTGGCGGTCGCGTTCGTCGCCGACCGCGACGGTGAGAACGAGCGCATCACCCTGGCGCGTCTGTCGAGCCCGGCGCCCGCCCCGCTGCGTGGACTGCTCGTGCGCACCAGCGCCCTCACCGTCGATGACGAGACCTCCGAGGCCTTCCTGACCGAGTACCTGCCTCGCCTCCAGCTCGACGCCCCCGTCGTGTCTCCCCGCGGCACCGTCGAGGTGCCGGCTCCCCCTCTCCCCGTCCTGGAGCTGATCGTCGAGCACCGCGGGGAGGAGACGTCGATCGCCTCGCGGTGGGACCGCTCGCCGACACGCGGGCGCCGCCACGAAGGGCACGAGCGCTCCGTCTGGAGCGCCGTGTCGGCGATCGCGGGCGAAGCCCGACTCGAGCTTCCGCAGCCGTTCTCGTCGGGGACGACTCCGCCGCGGCTCCTGGCCCCCGCCGTCGCGGCGATCCTCACGGTCGAGATCGTGCCGCAGCTTCGGGCGATCGACCACGTGCGTGTCGTCGAGACCGGTTCAGGACCGACGTATCGGGCAGCTCCCGAGGCTCCGGTCGTCGAGTTGAGCACCGCGGCCGACGACGGCAGCGACTGGTTCGACCTGAACGCGCGTGTGAGCGTCGGCGATGTCGAGGTCGACTTCACGCAGCTCTACACAGCCTTGGCGCTCGGGGATCGGGTCCTCTTCCTCGGTGACGGAGAGTATGTCCGCCTCGACACCCCGGAGTTCGATCGACTGCGCGCCGTCATCGACGAGGCGCGGACCCTCGCCGATCGGCCCGGAGCCGCGCTGAAGCTGAATCGGTACAACGTCGGGCTGTGGGACGACCTCTCGGAGCTGGGCATGATCGCCGCGCAGGAGGCCGAATGGTGGCTGCGGGTGCGCGGGCTCACCGACGAGGCCGCGCTGGAGCCCGTCGATCCCCCCGCGGGTCTTCATGCGACCCTGCGCGATTACCAGCGCACGGGCCTCGACTGGCTGCACTTCCTGCGCACGCAGGGGCTCGGCGGCATCCTCGCGGACGACATGGGACTCGGGAAGACCGTGCAGACGATCGCGATGATGGAGGTGGCGCGCGCCGCGGAGCCCGACATGCCGCCGTTCCTGATCGTCGCCCCGACGAGCGTGGTGGGCAACTGGGCGCGGGAGTGCGCGACCTTCGCGTCCGGACTCGACGTGCGCGTCGTCACCGCGACGCAGGCGCGACGTGGCACGAGCATCGCCGAGACCGCGGCGGGCGCTCACGTCGTCGTCACGAGCTACGCCCTGTTCCGGCTCGAGCAGGAGCAGTACTCCGACGTCTCCTGGTCGGGACTGGTGCTCGACGAGGCTCAGCAGATCAAGAACCCCTCCTCGCGGGGGTATCGCGCCGCCCGGGCCCTCTCGGTGCCGTTCACGCTCGTCATCACGGGCACGCCGATGGAGAACAACCTCCTCGAGCTCTGGGCACTCATGTCGCTCGTCGCGCCGGGGCTGCTGGGCACGCGAGAGGCCTTCACCACCCTCTACCGAACGCCGATCGAGAAGCATGCGGATGCCGACCGTCTCGACCTTCTTCGTCGGCGCATCCGCCCGTTCCTCCTGCGACGCACCAAGGAGCGTGTTGCGGCGGAGCTGCCTCCGAAGCAGGAGACGATCGTCGAGGTGTCCCTGCACCCGACGCACCGCAAGCTGTACGACCGCCGATTCCACCGGGAGCGCCAGCGGCTTCTGGGCCTGCTCGACGACGCCGAGGGCAACAGCTTCGCGATCTTCCGCTCCCTGACGATGCTGCGGCAGCTGGCGCTCGACCCCGCGCTGGTCGACGAGGGGGAGGCGCCCTCGGCCAAGCTCGACGCGCTGGAAGAGCTGCTTGTCGAGGCCGCCGCCGAGGGGCACCGCGTGCTCGTGTTGAGCCAGTTCACGCGATTCCTCCGCGCCGCTCGTCAGCGCTGCACGGACGCCGGGCTCGCCTCGGGGTACCTCGACGGCACCACGACGAACAGGCAGGCCGAGATCGACCGCTTCCGCGATGGTGACGACCCCGCCTTCTTCGTGTCGTTGAAGGCCGGCGGCGTCGGCCTCAACCTCGTCGAGGCCGACTACGTGGTGCTGCTGGACCCGTGGTGGAACCCCGCGGTCGAAGACCAGGCGATCGACCGCGCTCACCGGATCGGACAGACCCGTCCGGTGATCGTGTACCGGCTGGTCTCCTCCGACACGGTGGAGCAGAAGGTCGTCGCCCTTCGCGAGGCCAAGGCCGAGCTGTTCGCCCGGGTCCTCGACGGGGGCGCCGATGAGGGAGGCACCTTCGCCGCGGGGCCGAAGCTCACCGCGGACGACATCCGGAGCCTGCTGGACTGACGTCCGGCGACGCCCTCCCGCTCGAGAGCGCGGGGAGAGGCCCCGCCGGAACCGCGCCGCGACCCGGGCCCTGGCCGATGTCGGAGGTCGGGTCTACCGTGTGGCTATGTCCCCCGAGCCGACCTCCGCCGCCGTCGCCACCGGCCCGCCCACGGGTGGGAACCGCACCTTCCTCGCGGTGCTCGTGAACACCGCCGCGGCCAACGTGACCACCAGCTTCCTGTGGTTCGCGCTCACCTTCTGGGTCTACCTCGAGACGCGTTCCGTCCTGGCGACCGGCATCGTCGGCGGCGCGTACATGCTGCTGCTCGCCGTGTTCGCGATGATCTTCGGGTCGATCGTCGACCGCCACCGCAAACACCGCGTCATGCTGTTCTCCGGACTCGTCACGCTCGCGGCGTTCCTCATCGCCGGCGCACTCTGGCTGGCGTTCCCCGAGTCCGCCCTGCTCGATCTCGGCGGTCCCTGGTTCTGGGCGTTCGCCGGGGTGATCCTCGCCGGTGCCGTCGTCGAGAACATGCGCAACATCGCCCTCTCGACCACCGTCACGCTCCTCGTGCCCGTCGACCGGCACGCGAACGCCAACGGGCTCGTGGGGACGGTGCAGGGACTCGCGTTCGTGGTCACGAGCGTCTTCAGCGGTCTGTCGGTGGGCTTCCTCGGCATGGGGTGGACGCTGGCCATCGCCATCGGTTTGACGTTCGTGGCACTCCTGCACCTGCTCACGGTCCGCGTCCCCGAAGAGAAACCGCCGGCCGGTGCCGAGCCGGGGCGCCTGGTCGATCTGCGCGGAGCGGTCCGCGCCGTCCGCGCGGCCCCCGGGCTCTTCGCGCTCATCATCTTCTCGACCTTCAACAACCTCATCGGCGGCGTGTACATGGCGCTGATGGACCCTTACGGCCTCGAGCTCTTCGACGTCCAGATCTGGGGTGTCGTTCTGGGGGTGACCGCGACGGGCTTCATCGTGGGCGGCGGTCTGGTGGCGAAGTTCGGTCTCGGTCGCAACCCCATTCGCACGATGCTCTGGATCGTGATCGCGATGGGGCTGCTCGGCGCGATCTTCACGCTTCGCGACTGGTGGTGGCTGTACGCCGCCGGCATCTGGGTCTACATGGCGCTCATCCCCCCGGTCGAGGCCGCAGAGCAGACGGTGATCCAGAAGGTCGTCCCCTTCTCCACGCAGGGGCGGGTGTTCGGCTTCGCCGCCGCCTTCGAATCGGCAGCCGCCCCGATCACGTCGTTCCTCATCGCCCCGATCGCGGAGTTCGCGATCATCCCCTACATGGAGCGCGGCGACGGCCGTGCGACCTGGGGCTGGTTGCTCGGTGACGGCGAGTCACGGGGGATCGCCCTCGTGTTCGTGTTCGCGGGCCTGTTCATGGTCGTCGCGGCCTCGCTCGCATTCCTCACCCGGTCCTACCGCATCCTGTCGCGCCAGTACCGTACCGCCGAGGTCAACGCCGAGGTCGCAGGGGCGGGAGGGCCGGACGCCGTTGCCGTCACGGCATCCGCGCTCGAGACCGCTGACACGGGGGCGATCGACGGCGACGCGACTGCTCGACAGGCGGCGGCCGACGAGCGCGAGCGGTGAGCCCCGGTGATCAGACCGGTCCGTCGATCCCGATCACGACATCGTTCCAGGCCGTGGCTTCGTCGTCCCACAGCGCCACGAACGACGCCGCGAGGGCCTCTTCGAGCCCCTCCAGGCTCTTCACGCGGAAGATGACGGCCGCCGACGTGGGTTCCTGCCCCGCGTCACGTGCCCGCTTGGCGTAGCCCTGTCCGACGGCCCGGACCCACGTCTCCGAAGCCGCCTTGACCGTCGCGTAGTTGGCGCCGCCGGCGAGGGGGCGCGCCACCGAGGTCGACGAGACGATCGCCAGGCGCCCGGCATCCGACGCGGCGAGGTCGTCGTCGAAGGCTCGGGTCACGTGCCGCAGGGCGGTGAGCGAGCGGAGGAGGAACGCGAAGTCCTCGTCGCTCTGCCCCGCGAGACCGCCCCCGCCGCGCCACCCGCCCACCAGATGCAGGATGCCGTCGACCCGGCCGAGCGCAGAGTGCACGCGGTCGCGCAGGGCGTCCACGGCATCCGGGTCGGTCAGATCGCAGCGCTGGACGTCGACGCCGGGGATCTCCGCCGCCACCGCAGCGAGCCGGTCGTCGTCACTGCCGATGACCACGACGCGGGCTCCGGCGTCGAGCAGGGCGCGTGCACTGGCGCGTCCCGCGGCGCTCGTCCCACCGGCCAGCAGCACCAGCCGTCCTCGCACACCTTCGTCCACGGACATCACGTCGGTCATCATCGCCCCTTGCCCAGTCTGTCGCGCGGCGCGCGCCGCGTCGAGGCCGCATTGTGCGCCCCGCTCGCAACACGCGTCGAGTGTCCACGACACGCCGCATCACCCGCGGGGTTGCGGCGTGTTCTGGACACTCAACGTCGTGTACGAGGCGCGGGCAGCCGCGCCGCGCGATCGGTGCCGGATCAGTCCGTCCCGCGGATGCCCTCCGTCGAGGCGATCACCGGGCGCATCTTCTTCTCCAGAGCCTCGAAGAACATCGACAGTGGGAACTCGTCGTCCCGCACCGCGTCGGTGTACCCCTTCGGCAGACCCGCGAGCACCTCGTCGGACAGCCCGCGCGCCCAGGCCGATGCGGGGTGCGGTGTCACCACGGAGCGCACCAGGTCGTACGCGGCGAGCCAGTGGGCGGTCTTGGGGCGGTCGATCGATCGCCAGTACAGCTCGTCGATGGCGTCGGCGAGAGCGATCACCGCGGCGGGGACCTCGTCCCAGTCGAACGCGAGCGACGTGTCGGTCCAGTGCAGCACCCGGCGCTGGTGCAACCAGGCGAACAGCAGCTGGCCACCGAGTCCGTCGTAGTTGCGCACGCGCGAACCCGTGATCGCGAAGCGGAAGATGCGGTCGAAGATGACCGCGTACTGCACGAGCCCGGCGTGTTCCAGGATCGCCTGCTCGGCGGCATCCAGTTCCGCTCCCTCTGCCTGCCGACGCGAGAGACGCTCCTGCAGGGCGACGCACTCGCGGAATGCGGTGAGGTCGCAGCGCAGCTCTTCGAGCGAGTAGAGGAAGAACGGCATGCGCTGCTTGATCATGAACGGGTCGAAGGGGAGGTCGCCCCGCATGTGCGTGCGGTCGTGGATCAGGTCCCACATCACGAACGTCTCCTCGGCGAGCACCTGGTCGTCGAGCAGACGTGCGGCGTCGACAGGGAGCTCGAGTTTGGTGATCTCGGCCGCGGCGCGGGTGACGCGCCGGTAGCGCGCGGCCTCGCGGTCCTGGAAGATCGCGCCCCACGTGAAGCGGGGGATCTCGCGCATCGCCACGGTCTCGGGGAAGAGGACGGCCGAGTTGGTGTCGTACCCGGGGGTGAAGTCGATGAGCCGCAACGAGACGAACAGGCGGTTGGTGTACTCGGTCTCGAGCTGTGCGATGAACTCGGGCCAGATCGCCTCGACGAGCACGGCCTCGACGTGCCGGTCGCGCGAACCGTTCTGCGTGTACATCGGAAAGACGACCAGGTGACGGATGCCGTCGACCCGGTGCTCCTGGGGCTGGAACGTCACGAGCGAGTCGAGGAAGTCGGGCACCCCGAGCCCCTCGGTCCGCCACCGGCGAAAGTCGGCGACCGAGGCCTCGAGGTAGGCGGCGTCGTGGGGGAACAGCGGCGCGAGGGCCTCGATCGCTTCGACGATGTCGTCGAGCAACGGCGCCGCGGCCGTCGGGTCGGTGATCGAGCCGTCGCTCGCCTGCACCTCCTGCAGGGCGATCGTGGCGTTCTTCAGCTGTGCCCAGGCGGGGGTGTGCTCGACCTCGGTGACGGGACGGCCGTCGAGCAGCTCGTGCGCGGCACGGGAAGGCGACGCGATGGTCATGGCATCCTCCGGTCTTTGCGGTAAAAATTCCTGCGTGACCGTCATGCTAACGGAAAACCTACGTCCCACGCGACGGCCGAGTCGGCCTCTGCTGGTACTGTCGACCCCATGACCGAGGCCCCTGCTCGCCCGGCGCGCCTCGATGACGCCGTCGACGCCGCGATCGTCCGCGAGATCTCGCTCGACGCGCGAGCGACGCTGTCGCACCTGTCCGAACGCGTGGGGCTGTCGGTCTCGGCCGTGCAGTCGAGACTGCGTCGGCTCGAAGCGCGCGGCATCGTGCGCGGATACCGCCCGGTCCTGGATGCCGAGGCGCTCGGCCGTCCTCTCGCGGCTTTCGTCGAGATCACCCCGCTCGACCCCGCGCAGCCCGACAACGCCCCGGAGCTGCTGGCGCACCTCACCGCGATCGAGGCCTGCCACTCCATCGCGGGGGAAGCGGCCTACATGCTGTTCGTCCGGGTTCCCACCCCGCGTGATCTCGAGGCGCTGATCCGGGACATCCGCGCGGCCGCGCACGTGAACACGCGCACCACGATCGTCCTGCAGACCTTCTTCGAGGCGCGCCCGATCGAGCCGGCCGACTTCCCCGCCTGACGCCGGACTCCTCCTCCCCGGACGCCGATCTCGGCAACGCCTCCACGAATACATCGCGGGACGGATGCCGCCCCCCTCCCGGATCTGTAGCGTTGCCGCGATGCTCTCCCTCCGTCCGCTGCGCCGATACCAGCTGGTGACCGACCTCGTCGTCGCCGGTCTCTTCGGGCTGCTCGCCCTCGCGCTCGAACTCGCCTCGGACGCCCCCTCCGTCCCCGCGGGCATCGGCGCGTCCCTGATGGTGGTGGCCTTCACGGCCGCTGCCGCCATGCGGCGCCTGAGCCCGGGGCTCGCCCTCGCCCTCGCCTGGGCGGGCGCCCTGCTGCAGATGGGGCTCGGCCGACAACCCTCGCCGACCGATGTCGTGGTGTTCGCGGTGCTCTACACCGCCGCCGCGTACGGCTCACGGCGCGTTTTCTGGGCGGGATTCGTCTCCGCGGTCGCCGGTGCGGTCGTCGTCTCGCTCTACCTGGTCGTCCGTACGCTCACTTCTCCGATCCAGCCGAACGATGTGGCGGCGATCGTCGGCATCCTCCTCGCGGCCGCGTTCGCCCTGCTGCTGGCGTGGGTGACGGGCGCTCTCGTCAGGACGGCGATCCGTGCGACCGAGAACAGTCGCGCGCAGCGCCAGGCCGAGGCCGAGACCGTGGCGGAGCAGCAGCGCGTGCGGATCGCCCGTGACATGCACGACGTCGTGGCCCACTCGCTCGCCGTCGTGATCGCCCAGGCCGACGGCGCCCGCTACGCGGCCGCTGCTGATCCCGAAGCCGCGACCGCGGCGCTCGCCACCATCTCGAGCACGGCCCGCGCCGCACTGACCGACGTGCGACAGCTGCTCACGCAGTTGCGCCACACGCAGGCCGAGGGGCCGCAGCCGCGGCTCACCGACCTCGACGCGCTCTACGCCCACGTGCGCGCCGCGGGCGTCGAGCTGTCCGTCGACGTCGATCCCGTCCCACCCGGAGAACCGCCGGCGGCGATTCAGCTCGCGGTGTACCGCATCCTGCAGGAGGCGCTGACGAACGCCCTCCGCCATGGTGCCGACCGCCGGGTCGACGTGCACCTCGGCTGGCTTCCCGATCACGTCGAGCTGATGGTCCGCAACGCGCGGGCGTCGGAGGGGCCGACGCAGCCGTCCGGCGGGCACGGCCTCATCGGCATGCGCGAGCGCGCGCAGCTCGTCGGGGGCAGCCTGGTGGCCGAAGCGCAGGGACGATTCTTCGTCGTGCGCGCGAGCATGCCGGTGCGGGCGTCGCTGTGACCTCGCCCCGTCCACGGAATACTCGAGAGAACGACCGCCGAGAGGAACCGACCGAGTGAGCACCCCCGTACGTATCGTTCTCGTCGACGATCAAGCGCTGTTCCGCGCCGGCATCCGGATGGTGATCGACTCGCAGCCCGATCTCGAGGTCGTGGGCGAGGCATCCGATGGCCGCGAGGGGATCGAGCTGGTCCGCGCCACCCGCCCCGACCTCGTTCTCATGGACGTGCGCATGCCGGTCATGGACGGGCTCACCGCGACCGCCGAGATCCTCCGCGAGCCGGAGCCGCCCCGCGTCGTCGTCCTCACCACCTTCGACCTCGACGAGGCCGCGGCGCGGGCGATCCAGCGTGGCGCCAGCGGGTTCCTCCTCAAGGACTCGGAGCCCGAGTTCCTCCTCTCCGCCATCCGCACGGTCCACGCGGGATCCGCGGTCATCGCGGCGGAGGCCACGCGCGAGCTCTTCGCGCACATCGCCGAGAACGGCACCGCCGAACCGGTACCCGCTCGTTTCGGCGAGTTGACCGAGCGAGAGCGGGAGATCTTCTTCCTCGCGGCCGCGGGTCTCAGCAACAGCGAGATCGCGGCGCGCGAGTACCTCTCCGAGGCGACGGTGAAGACGCACATCAGCCGGATCCTCACGAAGCTCTCGCTGCGGGACCGCGTGCAGCTCGTCGTCTTCGCGTACCGGCACGGCCTGGTCTGAGGGTCCTCGCTGCGGTACGCGCGGGTCGTACCGCCGCGTCAGTCGGTCGCGTCGCCCGCGGTCTCCGGGTCGTACGCCCACGTCGGGGCGAGAGCGCGGATACGCCCCTCACACCGCCATCTGGTGGTCCCACACGTCGAGGGTGGCGAGGGGGCCGGTCAGGGGCACCCCCCAGTCGCGGAACACCCGCACGCGCCCGTGCCCGTCGGTGGTCTCGCGGTCCGCCACCGAGATGAGCTGTCGGCCGAGCGGAAGCGCCCCGGCCAGGCTCATCTGCACCGGGACGTCGTCGCCGGAGGCGAAGGAGGTCGGCATCTCCCCGAGCGCGTCGACGTCGAGGAGGGGGCCGTAGAGCTCCGCGACGGCGCGCGGCGAGTGCAACGCCCGCCACGCGGCATCCGGATCGCAATCGATCACGAACTTCAACAGAATGCGCATGCTGCGAATTCTGCCGCACGCGTGCGCTCCCACCCCCGGGTTGACGGAGAGCGGACGCGCACCCGGCATAGGCTCGAGGGATGCCGAACGCCCCCGTCCCGCACGCCCAAGCGAACTATCAGGTGCGTCTCGACTGGGGGCTTCCGGGCCTCGGTCGTCTCGCACCGGCCGACGTGGTGATCCTCGTGCAGACGCTCGGGCTGTCGGCCGAGGCGCTCGCCGCCGCCGAGTCGGGCGTGCCCGTCGAGGTCGAGGGGCACCCGACCGCCCCGCTGGTGCGCGCCGCGGCCGGCCATGCTGCGGAGGTCCTCATCGGCGGCATCCGCAACGCGAAGGCGGTGGCGGACCGCGTCCTCGAGCTGCAGACGGCTCGCGCGGCGCGGACGAGTATCGCGGTCATCCCGGTCGGATACCCGGATGCCGAGTCCCTCCGCTTCGCCGTCGATGACCTCCTCGGGGCCGGTGCCGTCGTCGCCGCTCTCGGCGACCGGGGCATCGACCACGCCTCACCCGATGCGGCCGTCGCGGGCGAAGGCTATCGCGCTCTCCACGGAGCGACCCGGCATCTGCTCTCGGCGAGCGGCACGGGTCGGTCGCTCGGTGACGCCGGGCGCGCGGAGGTCGTCCGGGTCGCGGCCGCGCGGGACGCGGCATCCGTCGTCCCGGTGCTCGTCGACGGCGCTTTCCGCGTCGGCTGAGCGGGTCGGGGTCCGCGCCGCGGCGCAGATCCGGAGATCACGCGCCGATCCGGACGGAACCCGCCAGATCGTCCGGATCCGCGCTGCATCTCCGAATCCGCGATGCGTGCCGCCCGCGGCGCCCTCGCGCGCCGCGGGCCCCGCGCAGGCCGGGCCCCGCGCAGGCCGGGCCGCGCGCAGGCCGGACCGCGCGCAGGCCCGACCCCGCGCAGGCTGGCCCCGCGCAGGCTGGCCCCGCGCAGGCGACCCGCCCGCGGCGCCCCCGCGCGCCGCGGGCAGGCGCAGGCTGGCCCCGCGCAGGCGACCCGCGCACGGCGGCCCGACTCGCGGTACCTCGGCGCGCGCCGATCCGCCCCGCGGCGCCCCCGCGCGCCGCGACCCGCGTCAGCGCGGCGTCGCCGCCGCGAGGCGCGTGGCACGACTGATGTCGCGCCGCTCCCACGTCAGGGCGAAGCGCGGATCGAAGCGCGGCGCGCACTTCGCACACGAGGTGGGCCGCGTCGCGCGGCGGTGGCGGTAGGCGACGTGCCCCGCGGGGCAGGTACCGACCCAGGGGGCGAGCTCGTTGGCGGTCTCACCGGCGTGGGTCGTGCCGCCCACGTAGCCGAGCTCGCGGGCGGTGCGCTTCCATGCCGGGCCGTGGCCGGCGGCCCCGCCCGCGAGAGCGTGCGCGACCTCGTGCAGGAGCGTCTGGTGATTCGTGTCGTCGTCGTATCGCGCGGCGAGGTAGCGCGAGACGCTGATGCGCTTGCGGCTGTAGTCGCAGAGCCCGGCCCGGCGCTTGGCATTGTCGAAGCCGAAGCTCCAGGACGCGTCGAGGTGCAGGGCGATCAGTGCCTCTGCCCAGGTGCGCACGCGCTGTAGTTCGGACATGACCGGAAGACTAAGCCGGGGCTACGACATTCAGCTCGCGACGACCTCGCGCGGACGCCGACGGTCGGCGGCGTCGATCGCGAGCAACGTCGATTCGAGTTGGGCGTCGGTCGCTCCGGCGTTCTGCCGGAGGAACAGGGCGCGCTTGAAATCCCGGCGCGCGCTCTCGAAATCGCCCTCGTCGTAGTGCACCTTGCCGCGGTGCTGCAGGGCGAAGGCGGCGATGCTCGCCCAGTTCTGCCCCTCGGCCTCTTCGGCGCACATCGTGAGCTCCTGCTCGGCGGCGGCGTACGCCCCGCGGCACTGCATGATCGTCGCGTGCAGGATGCGGGCGCGCAGCAGATCACGACGCGTTCCGGCCATGCGCGCGACGCGCACGGACTGCTCCGAGATGGCGAGGGCCTCGTCGAAACGGTCGAGCACCTTGAGCAGCCACACGCGCTCCAGCAGGGCGGGGAGGCTGCGCTGGGAGCCGATCTCGTCGAGACGCTCCGCGCACTCACGAGAGTCAGTGATCTCGCGCAATGTGTCGGGGTCATACCCGCGGATATAGCTCACCGTCGCTCCTCCCGAATGGCCGATGGTTTCCAGTCTGCGTCGAGAACGCCGATGTGCCGAGTCGCCACGCGGTCAGCGTTCGAAGAGGGATGCCGAGGGCTTGGGCGACGGCGTCGCATCGGCATCCGTGGCCGTGCGCGCAGCGCGGACGAACTCCTCGATCTCGGCTCCCTGTGAGACCTTCGCGGGGTGCGGACCGGCGGCCATGAGCCGCGGCAGCCACTCGACGGGAAGGGGAGCAGCCGACGCGGCGATGACGAGATTGCCGAAGCGACGCCCCTTCAACACCTGCACCTCGGCCAGGAGGATGACCTCGGGGAGCACGTCGCGCACGGTGGCGACCTGGCGCCGGGCGAACGCGAGACCGGGGCCGTCGGAGACGTTCACGAGCAGCACGCCGTCCGGGGCGAGGAGGCGCGCGGCCTCGCGGTAGAACTCCACGGTGGTGAGGTGCGCGGGCGTCTGCGCGCCCGAGTACACGTCGCTGACGAGAAGGTCGACGGCACCCGTGAGCGCCGCGGGCAGCCGCGACAGCCCGGCGCGCGCGTCGCCGATGCGGACGCGCATCGCCGCACCTCGGGGAAGAGGGAGGTTCTCGCGCACGAGATCCCAGAGCTTCGGCTCCAGCTCGATGACCTGTTGCCGCGAGCCCGGCCGAGTGGCTTCGACGTAGCGGGGGAGGGTCAGGGCGCCGGCACCCAGGTGCACCGCGGTCAGCGGCTGTCCCGGCATCCGGAGCCGGTCGATGACCGCCCCCATGCGTGCGACGTATTCGAAGTGAAGGTGCGTCGGGTCGTCGAGGTCGACGTGCGACTGCGGCGTCCCGTCGACCACCAGCTCCCAACCGGAGACGAAACCCGACGGCGACACCCGGGCCAGAGAGCCGTCGGAGAGCCGAGCCGTGGGGGCGTCGTCGGGTTCGATGCGCATTCGAGCCATGTCTCCCACGCTAGGCCCTGGGCCCTTGCCCGTCGGATGCCGCCGCGCCGCGCACGAGAGGGCCGGCGGTGCTGAGCGAATCGCTGCGCGGTTCGTCGCCCGGCTGCGCGAAGTGGGTGTTCGGGCTCGTTCTGCCGCGGCATCCTGCCCTTCCACCCGAAACACGATCGATACACAGGGGCAATGGGCAGCGGGCTTTGCGACCTGTACGGTCGGGGGAACAGCAAGCGGAGCGCGGCACGACGAAGTGACAGCGCCGTCGGGCTCCTCCTTTCCTCCCCCCGGAAGGCACAACGAAAAATGCAAGGAAATCTCCGTACCCGCGTGCTCGCGGCCGGCGCGACCATCGCCATCGGTGCGCTCGCCCTCGCGGGCTGCACGAGCCAGCGCGACGACAACGGCGGCGGCGGTGACGCCGGTGGCGACGTCGACTCGACGTTCGTGTTCGGTGCCTCCGGCGACCCCTCGAGCCTCGACCCCGCGTTCGCGAGCGACGGCGAGTCGTTCCGCATCTCGCGGCAGATCTTCGAGGGCCTCGTCGGCGTCGAGCCGGGGACGGCGGATCCCGCCCCCATGCTCGCCGAGAGCTGGACGCAGTCCGACGATGGTCTGTCGTACACGTTCCAGCTCAAAGAGGGCGTGAAATTCCACGACGACACCGAGTTCAACGCGGACGCGGTGTGCTTCAACTTCGACCGGCAGAACAACTTCACCGGCATCGCCCAGTCCGAGAGCCTGTCCTACTACTGGGGCAAGATCATGCGCGGCTACGCCGACACCGGCACCTCGATCTACGGCGGCTGCGAGGCCGCGAGCCCCACCGAGGTGACGATCACCCTCACCGAGCCGTTCGCCGGCTTCATCCCCGCTCTCTCGCTCCCCGCCTTCGCGATCCAGAGCCCGACGGCCCTGGCGGAGTACAAGGCCGACGAGGTCGGCGGCACCTCCGAGGCGCCGACCCTCAGCGAGTACGCCCAGGCGCACCCGACCGGCACCGGCCCCTTCAAATTCGACTCGTGGGAGCCCGGCGCCGAAGCGACCGTGAGCGCCTACGACGGCTACTGGGGCGAGCAGGGCCAGGTGCAGCAGGTCATCTTCCGCGTGATCGGCGACACCACGGCGCGCCGTCAGGCCCTCGAGTCCAGCTCGATCGACGGGTACGACCTCGTCGCCCCGGCCGACCTCGGCGCCCTGGAGAGCGCGGGCTACATGCTCACCAACCGCGACCCGTTCAACATCCTCTACCTCGGCATGAACCAGGCCGACCCCGCGCTCAGCGACATCCGCGTCCGCCAGGCGATCGCCCACGCCATCGACAAGCAGCAGCTCGTCACCCAGGTCCTGCCCGAGGGTACGACCGTGGCCTCGCAGTTCATGCCGGACAGCGTGATCGGGTTCAACTCCGGCGTGACGACGTACGACTTCGATCAGGAGGCCGCCAAGGCGCTCCTCGCCGAGGCCGGGTTCACCGACGCCAACCCGCTGACCTTGACCTTCAACTACCCGGTCAACATCTCGCGCCCCTACATGCCGAACCCCGAGCAGATCTTCACCAACCTGCAGTCGCAGCTGCAGGCGGTGGGCATCGTGCTCAACCCGGTGTCGAACGAGTGGGGCGAGTACCTCGACCTCATCCAGGGCGGCAGCGAGCACGGCATCCACCTCCTCGGCTGGACCGGCGATTACAACGACCCCGACAACTTCGTGGGCACGTTCTTCGGTGCGAAGTCGAACGAGTGGGGCTTCGACAACGCCGACCTCTTCTCGGCCCTCACCGCGGCCCGCGGCATCGCGACCGAGGCCGAGCAGGACCCGGCCTATCAGGCGGTGAACGAGCAGATCGCGACGTTCCTGCCCGGCATCCCGCTGGCCAACCCCGTGCCGACGCTCGCCTTCGCGCCCCGCGTGAAGTCGTACCCGGCCAGCCCCGTGCAGGACGAGGTCTACAACGAGATCGAACTCACCCAGTGATCCGGATGCCGTGGGCTCCTTCGCCGTCGAGGTGAGGGGCCCACGGCACACGGATGCCGCGGGCCCGCCGCCCTCTCGGACGGCCGGGCCGGCGGCATCCCGCGTCCCCCCGCTCCCGACACCCTGTGAGAATCCGTGCTCCGCACCATCGGCAGACGCCTGCTCCTGCTCATCCCCACCCTGTTCGGCCTTTCCATCCTGCTCTTCGCCTGGGTGCGCGCGCTCCCGGGCGGTCCCGCCGTCGCCCTCCTCGGTGAGCGCGCGACCCCCGCGGCCGTCGAGCGCATCAACGAGCTCTACGGCTTCAACGAGCCGCTGTACGTGCAGTACTTCACGTGGCTCGGCCGACTGCTCACCGGCGACTTCGGCTCCTCGATCCAGACGGGTCGACCGGTGCTGGAGGAGTTCGTCCGCCGCTTCCCGGCGACCCTCGAGCTCTCGATCGCCGCGCTGATCGTGGCCGTGGGCATCGGCATCCCGCTCGGATACTGGGCCGCGCGCCGCCACGGCAAGATCTGGGACCACACCGCGGTCGTGCTGAGCCTGATCGGGATCACGATCCCGGTGTTCTTCCTCGCGTTCATCCTCAAGTACGTGTTCGCCGTGCAGCTCGGCTGGCTCCCGTCGGACGGCCGGCAGAACCCGCGCATCGACGCGACGCACTATACGAACCTGTATGTCTTCGACGGCCTCATCACGGGCGAGTTCGACGCGTCGTGGGATGCCATCCTCCACCTGATCCTGCCGGCGATCGCGCTCGGCACGATCCCGCTCGCGATCATCGTGCGCATCACGCGTGCGTCGGTGCTCGAGGTGCAGAACGCCGACTACGTCCGCACGGGCCGGGCGAAGGGCATCGGCACGGGGACGCTGCGCAACCGTTTCATCCTGCGCAACGCGATGCTTCCCGTCGTCACGACCGTGGGGTTGCAGGCGGGCCTGCTCATCTCGGGGGCGGTGCTCACCGAGACGGTCTTCGCCTTCCCCGGCATCGGGCAGTTCCTCGCGCGGGCGATCTTCACGCGCGACTTCCCCGTGCTGCAGGGCTTCATCATCTTCATCGCGATCGCGTACGCGCTCATCAACCTGCTCGTCGACCTGTCGTACAGCGTCATCGATCCGAGAGTGAGAGTCCAGTGAGCTCTTCGATCCTCCCTCCCGCTCCCAGCGGCGGTCCCGTCGACGACAACGCCGTGGTCGACACGCAACTGCTCGCCGCCCAGGCGCGCGGCGGCTTCTGGCACGACGTCTTCCAGCGCCTGCGCCGGAGCCCCGTCGCCTGGATCGGCGCGATCATCGTGCTGGCCTTCCTGCTCGTCGCCGCTCTCGCGCCGCTGCTCGCGCCCTATCCGGCCGAGTCGCTGCCGGGCCAGCGCTTCATCACGCCCACCGACATCCCGGGGCCGGGCGAGATGGCGGAGTTCCCCCTCGGCCTCGACCGCTTCGGCGGCGATGTGCTGTCGAAGCTCATCTGGGGTGCCCAGGCCTCGCTGCAGATCGGCGTCATCTCCACCGCTCTCGGCCTCATCGGCGGCATGTTCCTGGGGCTGCTCGCCGGCATGTTCGGCGGCTGGGTCGACGCGCTCGTCATGCGCTTCGTCGACATCCTGCTGTCCGTCCCCAACCTGCTGCTCGCCGTCTCGATCGCCGCGATCCTCGGCCAGAGCCAGCTCGCGATCATGATCGCGATCGGCGCCTCGCAGGTGCCCGTGTTCGCGCGGTTGCTGCGCGCCTCGATGCTGCAGCAGCGCGGTGCCGACTACGTGCTGTCGGCGCAGACCCTCGGCCTCAGCCGCCGCACGATCACGATGACCCACGTGCTGCCCAACAGCGTCGGCCCCGTCATCGTGCAGGGCACCCTGACGCTGGCGACCGCCGTGATCGACGCCGCCGCGCTGTCGTTCCTGGGCCTCGGCGGCGGACTCCCGCAGACCGCCGAGTGGGGCCGGATGCTCACCTACGCGCAGGCCGAGCTCGCGATCGCCCCGTGGCTGGCGTTCCTCCCCGGCATCTGCATCGCCGTCACCGCCCTGGGGTTCACGCTGCTGGGCGAGTCGCTCCGCGAGGCGATGGACCCGCGCACGCGGGCGCGGTAGCGCGCGGATCTCCACCGTCGCCGCGACGACGCCGTCCCCGTCCCGGTTCGCTCGCGCGGGCCGGGGCCGCGGCCGGCGTCGGTCGCAAGCGTCGGCGCGACACCCCATGTCCCACTTCTTGCGGGTTGTCGCCCGCTGCGCCGGCCATTTGTGGGACATGCACCGCTAAGAGTGGGACATGCACCGCCTCGGCCGGGAGACACACCGCCTCGACCCGGTTATGCACGCCTCAGCCTGGACGCGCTCGGCGCGTGCGCGGCGCCGGCGTCCCGGCATCCATGTCCCACTTATTGCGGGTTGGAGACCGCTGAGCCGGCCATTTGTGGGACATGCACCGCTACAAGTGGGACATGCCTCGCGAGCAGAGCCGCCGCCGCCCCCGGCTCGCAGCCTCAGCCGGTCAGCCCCAACTCGTTCCCCGGGATCGACGACAGCAGCCGCCGCGTGTACGGGTCGCGGGGGTTGGTGAAGACCTCTTCACTGGATGCCGCCTCGACCAGGCGCCCGTCCTTCATCACGCAGACGTAGTCGCTGATCAGGCGCACCACCGCGAGGTCGTGCGAGATGAAGAGGTAGCTGAGGCCGTACTCGCGCTGCAGGTCGCCGAGCAGGTCGAGGATCTGCGCCTGCACGAGAACGTCGAGCGCCGACACCGGCTCGTCGCACACGATGAGCTCGGGCGAGAGCGCGAGGGCGCGCGCGATCGCCACGCGCTGCCGCTGCCCGCCGGACAGCTCCGAGGGGTAGCGGCGGAGCATGGATGCCGGCAGGGCCACGTCATCCATCAACTCGCGCACGCGCTTGGTGCGGTCGGCCTTCGAGCCGCGCTTGTAGAAGGAGAGCGGCTCCTCGACGATCCGCTCGACGGTGAACATCGGGTTCAGGCTCGAGTAGGGGTCCTGGAAGATCGGCTGCACCTTCTGCCGGAACTGCCGTAGCGCCTCGCCCTTCAGGGTCGAGACGTCCTGCCCGTCGAACCGGATGGATCCGCTCGTGGGGTCCACGACCTTCAGCAGCATGCGCGCGGTGGTCGTCTTGCCGGAGCCGGATTCGCCGACGATCGCGACGGTCTGGCCGCGGGGGATCGCCAGCGACACGTCGTCGACGGCGCGGAAGTCCTCGCCGCGACCGCGCACGGGGTACACCTTCGTCAGGTTCTCGATCTCCACGATGTTGTCGCGTGCCGGTGTCATCGCCCGCTCGCCGCGGAAGTCCTCCGGCCGCAGACGCACCGCCGCGACCGACGGTGCCGCGGCCACGAGCGACTTCGTGTACGCGTGCTGCGGGTTCTCGAGGATCTGCTTCGCCGGCCCCTGCTCGACCACGCGTCCGCGGTGCATCACGACGACCTTCGACGCCCGCTCGGCCGCGAGCCCCAGGTCGTGCGTGATCAGCAGGACGGCGGCGCCCAGCTCGTCCGTCTGCTTGTCGATCTGGTCGAGGATCGTCTGCTGCACGGTCACGTCGAGCGCGCTCGTGGGCTCGTCCGCGATGAGCAGGCGCGGGCGGCACGCGAGGCCGATCGCGATGAGCGCACGCTGGCGCATGCCGCCGGAGAACTCGTGCGGATACTGGGTCGCCCGCTTCTCGGCATCCGGGAGTCCGGCGGCCTCGAGCGCCTCGACGACCTTGCCCTTCACGCTCGCGCGGTCCGCGAGGCCGTGCGCGAGGAGCGTCTCGGCGACCTGCGTGCCGATCTTCGCGACGGGGTTGAGGTTCGACATCGGGTCCTGCGGAACGAGGCCGATCTGCCGCCCGCGCACCTGGCGCATGCGGGCCTCGCCGAAGGTCGTGAGGTCTTCGCCGTCGAGGAGGATCTGTCCGCGCGCGACACGGCCACCGGATGCCAACAGGCCGATGATCGCCATCGCGGTCGTCGACTTGCCGGAGCCGGACTCGCCGACGATCGCGATGGTCTCGCCCGCGTGGATGTCGAGACTCACCCCGTCGACGGCCCGCACGGGGCCGTCCATGGTGGCGAAGTCGACGGCCAGATCACGGACCGAGAGGAGGGGCTGGGGGGATGCCGGAGCGGGGGGACCGGCGACATCGGAGGTCATCGGTCCATCCTGTCCCGCCGGGCCTTCTCTGCCCACCCCCTCGCGCACATCGTCACGCGGCCGTAACGCGCGCACCGACCGGCGCTACCGTGGGCAGCATGCGCGTGGACCTCAACGCCGACCTCGGCGAGACCGTCGACGGGATGCCGACCGCCGACGACGAGGCGATGTTCTCCGTCATCTCGAGCGCGAACGTCGCGTGCGGCGGGCACGCGGGTGACGCCGCTTCGATGCGCGAGGCCGTCGCGCGCGCCCTGCGCTTCGGCGTCGCCGTGGGCGCCCACCCCTCCTACGACGACCGCGAGAACTTCGGCCGCATCCGCCGCCAACCCGCGGCCGCAGACCTTCGCGCGAGCATCGCCGCTCAGCTCGCCGCGCTCCTGGACGCCGGTGCCGACCTGCGCTACGTGAAGCCCCACGGGGCGCTGTACCACGCGGTCCGTGACGACGCCGGGCAGGCGCGCGCGGTCGTCGAGGCGGTCAGCGACCTGTCGTCGCGCCTCGGACGCGCCCTCCCGGTGCTCGGGCTTCCGGGGGTGATCGCCGAGGTCGCGGCATCCGCGGGCCTTCCCTTCGTGCACGAGGCGTTCCTGGATCGCGGATACACGGCCGACGGAGGTCTCGTCCCGCGCGGCGAACCCGGCGACCTCATCGATGACCCGGCCCGCGTGGCCGAGCGCGCGCTGCGCCTCGTGCGCGACGGCGACGTCGAGACCGTCGACGGCACGCGCATCGAGGTCGACGCCGCCTCCCTGTGCATGCACGGCGACACTCCCTCGGCGGTGTCGATGGCGCGGGCCGTCCGCACCGCCCTCGACGACGCGGGCGTCGAGGTGCGCGCGCCGTGGTGACCCTGCTCCCGATGGGGGAGCGCGCGATTCTCGCCGAGGTCGCGGACCTCGCCGCCGTCCTCGCGCTGCACGCGGCGCTCGCCGCGGATCCGCCCGCCGGAATCGACGACCTCGTCCCCGCCGCGCGCACCGTGCTCGTCGCCTTCGACCCCTCGCGCCTCTCGTCGGATACGGTCCGCTCCTGGATCCGCGCCGCCGCCCGGCGGACTCCGGATGCCGTCGCCCCGGGGCCCCTCGTCGAGCTCCCGCTCCGCTACGACGGCGTCGACCTCTCTTCCACGGCCGAGCTCCTCGGCATCCGGGTCCCGGACCTCATCGCCCGGCACTGCACCCCGGAGTGGACCGTGGCCTTCACGGGGTTCGCCCCCGGGTTCGGCTACCTGGTGAGCGAGGACTGGCCCTTCGACGTCCCACGTCTCGCCGAGCCGCGCACCCGCGTACCGGCGGGCGCGGTGGGCCTGGCGGCCGGGTTCAGCGGCGCCTACCCCCGCGAGACCCCGGGAGGGTGGCAGCTGATCGGGACGACCGACGTCGTCCTCTTCGATCCGGATGCCGCCGACCCGGTGCTGCTCCCCCCGCGTGCCCGCGTGCGTTTCGTGCCGCAGCCCGACCGTGCCATCGCCGCGCCCGCCCTCGACGCGGCGGTACGCGCGCCCGCAGGCCCCGAGCCTGTGCTCGCTCCCGCGCTCGGTGAGCCCGTGCTCGATCCCCGGGTCTCTCGCCCCGTGCGCCCCTCGAAAGCCCCTGGGCCGGTCGACGGGATCGGGCCTGTGGCTGGTCGCGGGATCGGAGGAGATCCGCGCAGCGGAGGATCGAACGTCCCGGATGTGTCCTCCCGCGCAGGAATCACCTCCCGGGGCATCGCCGCCGCCACCCCGGCCCTGCGCGTCCTCGCCCCCGGCGGCTTCACCACCGTGCAGGACCTCGGCCGCCGCGACCGCGCCGCCCTCGGCGTCGCGCGGTCCGGGGCTCTGGACCGCGCCGCGCTGCGCATCGCCAACCGCCTGGTGGGAAACGCCGAGGATGCCGCGGCGCTGGAGATCACGCTCGGGGGCTTCCGAGCCCGGGCCGAGGTCGACACGTGGGTGTGCGTGACCGGCGCCCTGACCGAGCTGCGCGTCGACGGGCGGGCGCGCGACCTCTACGCCCCCGTCCGGGTCCCCGCCGACGCCGAGATCTCGATCGCGGCCCCGCGCGCCGGGCTGCGCTCGTACCTCTCCGTGCGGGGCGGGGTCCTCGCGCCCGCGGCGATGGGCTCGCGCTCCCGCGACGTTCTGGCCGGGCTCGGTCCGGTGCCGGTGCGCAGGGGTGACCTGCTGAGCGCCGGGGTCCCGGCATCCGCGATCCCGGTCCTCGACGTCTTCCCCTGGTCCGTTCCGCCGGCGCTCGTCGAGGTGGATGTCGCGCCCGGCCCCCGCACGGACTGGTTCGCCCCCGAGGCGGTGTCGATGCTCATCGGCGCGGAGTGGGAGGTGTCCACGCACGCCGATCGCGTCGGCATCCGGCTCGAAGGCCCACGGCTGCCTCGCCTCCGCCTCGACGAACTGCCGAGCGAGGGCATGCGCCCCGGCGCGATCCAGGTCCCGCCGCACGGGCGCCCGGTCGTGCTGCTGGCCGATGGCCCCGTGACCGGGGGATACCCCGTGATCGCGGTGGTGACGGATGCCACCCTCGACGCGTGGGGGCAGGTGCGGCCGGGCGATCACGTGCGGTTCCGGCGCGTCTGACGCTCCGCGGACAGGGAATGCTCGACGGGCGCACGCGGTTATACCGCAGGTCCGCAAACGCGTCAAGAATTGGACTGGACACGGCGAGTCCTCCCGCGTATGCTTGGACTTTGCGCTCCTCGATTCCCCCTGCCCTCATATGGTGGTCGGCTGAGCCTGTCCGTCCCCGCTTCACCGCGGTGTGTGACGAGCAGGTTATCGGGGCAGGAACGCACTCCACCTGACGACAAGGAATCACGAGCCCCTCGCCCGGGCTTCTGGAGGTTATTCCCTTGGCTGCTGCGAGCAACGCATCCACCACCACCCCGAAGAGCGGACGCGGCGCATCTCGCCTCTCGTTCGCGAAGATCTCCGACAAGCTGACCGTTCCCGATCTGCTCGCGCTGCAGACCGAGTCGTTCGATTGGCTCGTCGGTAACGACGCATGGAAGGCCCGCGTCGCCGAGGCGCAGGCCGAAGGCCGCACCGACGTGCCTGAGATCAGCGGTCTGGAGGAGATCTTCGAGGAGATCTCGCCGATCGAGGACCTCAGCGAGACGATGCAGCTCTCGTTCACCAACCCCTACCTCGAGCCCGAGAAGTACTCGATCGAAGAGTGCAAGGAGCGCGGCAAGACCTACGCCGCCCCGCTGTACGTCGAGGCCGAGTTCATGAACCACCAGACCGGTGAGATCAAGACGCAGACGGTCTTCATGGGCGACTTCCCGCTCCAGACCGACAAGGGCACGTTCATCATCAACGGCACCGAGCGTGTCGTCGTGTCGCAGCTCGTTCGCTCGCCCGGCGTCTACTTCGACAAGACCCCCGACAAGACGTCCGACAAGGACATCGTGTCGGCGCGCGTCATCCCGTCCCGCGGTGCCTGGCTCGAGTTCGAGATCGACAAGCGCGACCAGGTCGGCGTCCGCATCGACCGCAAGCGCAAGCAGTCGGTCACCGTCTTCCTCAAGGCCCTCGGCCTGGCCGGCTTCGACTCCATCGAAGAGACGCTGTCCAAGGACACGATCCTCACGAAGGAAGACGCCCTCCGCGACATCTACCGCAAGCTCCGTCCGGGCGAGCAGGTCGCCGCCGAGGCTGCGCGTGCGCTCCTCGACAACTTCTACTTCAACGCCAAGCGCTACGACCTGGCCAAGGTGGGTCGTTACAAGATCAACCAGAAGCTCGGCCTCGACAAGCCGCTCAGCGACTCGGTGCTGACCGTCGACGACATCGTCGCCACGATCAAGTACCTCGTCCGCCTGCACCGCGGCGACCAGTCGTTCGACGGCGTGCGCGGCGGCAAGCCCGCCGAGATCCGTCTCGACACCGACGACATCGACAACTTCGGCAACCGCCGTATCCGCGCCGTCGGCGAGCTCATCCAGAACCAGGTCCGTACCGGTCTGTCCCGCATGGAGCGCGTCGTCCGCGAGCGCATGACCACGCAGGACATCGAGGCGATCACGCCGCAGACCCTGATCAACGTGCGTCCCGTCGTCGCCGCGATCAAGGAGTTCTTCGGAACCTCGCAGCTGTCGCAGTTCATGGACCAGAACAACCCGCTCGCGGGTCTGACCCACAAGCGTCGC
>JARBUN010000081.1 GCA_029239635.1 Microbacterium sp.
GGGCTCCGCGCCGGAGACGATCGGCACGCGTACCGCGCTGCCCCACTCGGTCCACGACCCGTCGTAGTTGCGGACGTCGTCGAAGCCGAGGAGGTGCTTGAGGACGAACCACGTGTGGCTCGAACGCTCGCCGATGCGGCAGTACGCCACGATCTTGTCGCCGTCCTTCAGCCCCGCGCCGTCGCGGTAGATGGCATCCAGCTCTTCGCGCGACTTGAAGCCGCCGTCCTCTGCCACGGCCTTGGCCCACGGGACGCTCTGCGCGCTCGGGATGTGCCCGGCTCGCAGGGCACCCTCTTCGGGGTAGGCGGGGGCGGAGGTGCGCTCGCCGGAGTACTCCTCGGGGGAGCGCACATCGATCAGCGGGTTGCCGAGGTGGGCGAGCACGTCGTCCTTGTACGCGCGCAAAAGCGAGTCGTCGCGTTCGACCACCGGGTACTCCGTGGGCTCGACGGCCGGCTTGTCGGTCGTGAGGGGACGGCCCTCGGCGATCCACTTGTCTCGCCCGCCGTCGAGCAGTCGGACGTCTTCGTGTCCGAACAGGGAGAAGACCCAGAGGGCGTAGGCGGCCCACCAGTTGTTCTTGTCGCCGTAGATGACGACGGTGTCGTCGCGCGAGATGCCCTTGCTGCTCAGCAGCTTCGCGAACCCTTCTCCGTCGACGTAGTCGCGGACCACCGGGTCGTTCAGCTCGGTGTGCCAGTCGACCTTGACCGCACCGGGGATGTGTCCCGTCTCGTAGAGCAGGACGTCCTCGTCGGACTCGACGACCACCAGACCCGGCTGTCCGAGACGCGGCTCGAGCCATTCGCCGGTGACGAGCCGTCCCGGTTCGGCGTAGTCGGCGAACTTGGGGGAGCTGGTGTCGAACTCGACGGTCACGAAGATCTCCTCGGTCAGGGCGGCGGATACGGCGGCATAGGGTGGACACCGCACCATCGACCCTAGATCCGCGGCATGGGGCACGCACCCCTCCCGTAAGACTTGGACACAGGACGGCCATGACCTCCACTCCCTCAACGACCGGCCTCATCCACCTCACCGAGCGCGAGCCCGCGGTCACCGGTGCCGAGATGGTGAACGCCCTCGTTCCGCCGCCGCAGTTCGACGGAGCGACCTTCGAGTCGTACCGCGCGGATGACGCGTATCCCTCGCAGCAGGAGGCGAAAGAACTGCTCCAGGCGTTCGCGGGGAAGCAGTCGGCGCCCGCGAAGAAGGGCGGGTTCTTCCGCCGCGCCGAGAAGGTCGCTCCGGTCAAGCCCGGCGTCTACCTCGACGGCGGCTTCGGCGTCGGAAAGACGCACCTGCTCGCGTCGATCTATCACGCGATGCCCGCGCGCCGGAAGTACTTCGGGTCGTTCATCGAATACACCGCGCTCGTGGGAGTGCTCGGCTACGCCAAGGCCGTGGAGCTCTTCCGCGGCAGCGACCTGCTCTGCATCGACGAGTTCGAGCTCGACGACCCGGGCGACACGATGGTCATGACGCGCCTGCTGGGGGAACTGGTGGCATCCGGTACCCGTCTGGCGGCGACGTCGAACACTCCTCCCAACGCCCTGGGCGAAGGGCGCTTCGCGGCGCAGGACTTCCTGCGCGAGATCCAGTCGATGTCCGACAGCTTCCGCACCATCCGCATCGACGGCACGGACTTCCGCCAGCGCGCCATCGACGGCGAGGCGAAGGTGCTCGGCGACGACGAGTACCGACAGGAGATGGATGCCGCGGCCCTCGCGGGAGTGGCATCCGACGACGCGTTCTCCGACCTCGTCGCCCACCTCGCGCGGGTGCACCCCTCGCGTTTCATCCGACTGATCGACGGGGTCGACACGATCGGGCTGCGCGACGTGCAGGTCCTGCACGATCAGTCGGCCGCACTGCGTCTGGTCGCCTTCATCGACCGCGCGTACGACGCCCAGATCCCGATCCGTGCAACCGGCGTCCCGCTGAACACGGTGTTCAGCGACGAGATGCTCGCGGGCGGCTATCGCAAGAAGTACTTGCGCGCGACGTCGCGGCTCGTCGCGCTCACACACTCTTGATCCAGCGTCCTCATTCGCGGTTCACTGCCCCGCGAAATGTGATGTTTACGTGGCGCCGAGCGCTGTAACGTCCCCGTAACACCTCTCGAACGGAGATGGAAACCGGGGCTGGGAACACTGGGGGGACCCGACGCTACACCTGCGTCCCTGCAGAGAGGTTTCCTCCGAGATGGATCAAGGCAACACCGCATTCATCCTGATAGCAGCCGCCCTCGTGCTGCTCATGACGCCAGGACTCGCGTTCTTCTACGGCGGCCTCGTCAAGGCCAAGAGCGTCATCAGCATGATGATGATGAGCTTCGGCGCCATGGGCCTGATCGGCGTGCTGTGGGTGCTCTACGGCTACGCGATCGCCTTCCCCGCCACCGACGCCGGCGTCACCCAGATGCCCTGGGCGATCGATCCCAGCAACTTCGGTCTGACCGCGGCGCTCGAGACGCCTGAGGGCTCCGCCTACCCGCCGCTCGCCTTCGTCGCCTTCCAGGCCACGTTCGCCATCATCACCGTCGCGCTCGTCTCGGGTGCCATCGCCGACCGCGCCAAGTTCGGCTCCTGGATGATCTTCGCCGCCATCTGGGCGACGGTCGTCTACTTCCCCGTCGCCAGCTGGGTCTTCAACTTCGGACTCGCCGAGGACGGCTCGTTCTCGTACGGCGGCTGGATCACCCACGGCCTGCAGGACGTCTTCGGCGTCGGAGCGATCGACTTCGCCGGTGGAACCGCGGTGCACATCAACGCCGGTGCCGCCGCCCTCGCCCTGGCGCTCGTGCTCGGCAAGCGCGTCGGCTTCCAGAAGGGCGCTCACGTCCCCCACAACCCGCCGTTCGTGCTCCTCGGCGCCGGGCTCCTGTGGTTCGGCTGGTTCGGCTTCAACGCGGGCTCCGAGCTCGCCGCTGACGGCACCGCCGCCCTGGCCTTCGTCAACACGATCGCCGCTCCCGCGGCAGCCCTGCTCTCGTGGCTGATCGTCGAGAAGATCAAGGACGGCAAGCCCACCTCGGTCGGCGCCGCCTCCGGTGCCGTCGCGGGCCTCGTCGCCATCACCCCCGCCTGCGCCGCGCTGACGCCCTTCTGGGCCATCGTGCTCGGTCTCCTCGCGGGTGCCGTCTGCGCCCTGGCCATCGAGCTGAAGTTCAAGCTCGGCTTCGACGACTCGCTCGACGTGGTCGGCATCCACCTCGTCGGTGGTCTGCTCGGAACGCTGTACATCGGCTTCTTCGCCACCGGCACCGGCCTCATCAACAGCGGCTCGTTCAACCAGCTGATCGTCCAGGCGATCGCCGCCTTCGCCGTTCTCATCTACTCGTTCGTGCTCGCCTTCATCATCGGCTTCGCGATCGAGAAGACCATCGGCTTCCGCGTCAAGAACGAAGACGAGATCGCCGGCATCGACACCGTGGTTCACGGCGAAGAGGGCTACGTCCTCAGCGACGCCCGCGCCTGACCTTCTTCACCCCGGGACGGGGCGCCATCGATTCGTCGGTGGCGCCCCGTCTCTCTTTTCCTCCCTGGTCGCTGTGAGACGGGTGCCGTCGGCGCCTGACCGGAGGATGCCTAGGGTGGGGGGCATGGGAACCACCTCTCGTCTCGTGTCGGCTCTCCTCGGGATGTTCCGCTCGACGACACCGGCCCGGAGCGTTCCTGCGCCCGCACGGCCCTCCGCGGCGCCTGCCGGAACGCAGACGGTCGAGATCAACCCGCCGCGCCGTCTCACGCTCTCGTACGCCCCTCAGCGCGACAACGCGCCGGACGGCGGCGAGATCGTCTGGACGTGGGTGCCCTACGAGGAGCGGGACGGACGGGGCAAGGATCGTCCCGTTCTCGTGATCGGACGGGCGGATGCCACCCGCTCGTACGCCGTGCGCCTCACGAGCAAGCCGCACGACGGCGATCGGCAGTACCTGTCGCTCGGCACGGGGGAGTGGGACCCCCAGAGACGCCCGTCGTGGGTCGACATCGAGCAGCTGTACCTCGTGCACGACGCGGGGATGCGCCGGGAGGCGGCAGCCCTCGATCGGCGCCGTTTCGACACGGTCGCCGCGGCGCTGACGGCGCGCTACGGGTGGAAACGCGCCTGACGCGGCCCGTCAGGATGGGGGAATGAGCACCATCTCACCCATCGTCGTCGACACCGCTGCAGCCGATCGGATGTGGCGCGACTATGCCGCCGCACATGCCGAGGCCGTCGCCGCCTGCCCCGAGTACACCGTCGAGCACTTCGGCGACTCGGAGAGGCTCGCGGACGAGTTGCTGGCGTGTGTTCTCGAGGGGGCGAAGCGCGCCACCTCGTCTCTCGTCGCGGAGTACATCGCGGAGGGGCAGCTGCTCCCGCGGATCGGATCCCACTGGATCGCCTGCGACGGCCGGGGCGCGCCCCGCGCGATCCTCCGGACGACCGAGATGCGTCTCGGCGTCTTCGAGAGCGCGGACGCGCGATTCGCCTACGACGAGGGGGAGGACGATCGGTCTCTCGAGAGCTGGCGGATCGAGCACCGTCGCTACTGGACGCGCATTTGCGCCGCCCTAGGACGTGAATGGTCCGAGGGCGACGACGAGATCGTCTTCGAGCGTTTCTCGGTCGCGTGGCCGCCGCAGCATGCGGACAGTCGGCGCTGAACGAGCCAACCCACGGACACGAAGAAGCCCCCGGCGAACCGGGGGCTTCTGTGGTGGGCGATACCAGACTCGAACTGATGACCTCTTCCGTGTGAAGGAAGCGCGCTACCAACTGCGCCAATCGCCCTCATCCCGAACGGGACTCAACGATCGTACCGGATGCTGCGGCCAGGTCCGAACCACGCCGACGAGACACACCCGGGGCGCGTCCGGTTTTGCACCCTCGCCCAGATCAGGTAATGTCTTACGAGTGCTCGGGGCAAGCCCCGGGAACGAAATGCGGATGTAGCGCAGTGGTAGCGCATCACCTTGCCAAGGTGAGGGTCGCGAGTTCGAATCTCGTCATCCGCTCGAGTGAAGGGATCTTCGTCAGGGAAACCGACGAGGGATCACGACACGTGGGTCGAACCACACACGGTGGCGTGGCCGAGCGGCTAGGCACCGGCCTGCAAAGCCGTTTACACGGGTTCGAATCCCGTCGCCACCTCGCTTCACAACTGAACAGCCTGTATAGGCGCGATTGGCGCAGCGGTAGCGCGCTTCCCTGACACGGAAGAGGTCACTGGTTCGATCCCAGTATCGCGCACCGAATAAACCCCCGGTTCCGCCGGGGGTTTTCTCGTTTCCGCGGCGTCTCGCCGGCTCGGGGGAGTCGATGTCGGTGGGCCGTGGCATCCTTTCTTCTATGGATGAGCTTCAGGATTCGCCTCCGCGTCGATCGCGGGAGCAGCTCGAGGAGTGGGTGCAGGAGTTCAAGAACCAGGGGCACGTCGTGGGCGGCTCGATTCGCGTCGCCCAGCAGGAAGACGCGGACAGCCAGGACACCGGTCTCGTGATCATGAGTCTCCGCAACGCGAAGGCCTCGATCTACATGCAGCCGCGGGGCTACGACGAGCCGCTGTGGGAAGCGACGCTCACCGGGCGTCCCGAGGATCTGACGCTCTCCATCCACGACATCGCATCGCTTGCGGCAGAACTCGTCATCGCCGGCAACCTCTGCTCGTTCCTGCAGTGGAAGTCGCTCGAGTGGGATCGACAGAGCGGCTCCCACACCTGAGCTCAGCCGCGGGAGGGCGGCGAGGCCGGGATGAGCGTCGCTTCCGCGGCCACCGTCGGCGGGATGGCTCGCGACGTCGATGCGGCCGACGCTGTCGCGGCGGGCTCGATGTCGACCGGCGAAGGCCCCGTCAGCGATGCGTCCGCGAGGTAGCGGCGAATCGAGACATCACGGAAGCCGAACATCCCTCGCCGGAGTCGGACCATCGTGAATCCGCGACTGCGGAGATCCTCGGCGTTCTGCCCGGTCATCTCCGTGCGCGGGATGCGAACCCACCCGGTGTGCGAGTCGTACGCGTGGGTGACGAGGTGCTGCTGTGACATGCGAAACCTCCCGCAACCAGGCTGACAAGCCCGAGAGCCTCCCGTGTTCGGATCGTGTTCCGATCGTGTGAACAACCGCGAGGTGCCGCAAGCCCCCCGCCCGCTCGTCGCTCCGACGCTTACCGTGGACGTATGACCGTCCCCGACACGCACTGGCGTGAGATCGCCGCGTCGCCGTTCGTCTCCCTGGCAACCTTTCGCCGCAACGGCGCCGAGGTCGCCGTGCCCGTGTGGATCGCCCGCGACGGTGACGAGCTCGTCGTGACGAGCGAGCGGAACACCGGCAAGGTCAAGCGGCTGCGCAACGACTCGCGCGTGACCCTGCGCCCGTGCAGCCGCATGGGGGCTGTGGATCCGGATGCCATCACCGTCGTCGCGACAGGACGAGTCGCCGGCGCCGCCACCGACGATTCCCGCGCGGATGCTGCCCTGCGGCGGAAGTACGGCCTGCAATACCGCGCCATCCTCGGTTTCGAGGCCCTCGTGCGAAAGATCCAGCGGCGGCCCGGTGACCGTGTCATCCTCCGCATCTCGCGCGAGGACTGACCTCCACCACCGGCGCTCACCGGAGGAATAGCCGCCGAGCGCGACAGGGTGTACCCGAACCGCAAGAGCGCGCAAGGGGGTTTACCGATGGCGCCGACTCGCGGAAGGTTTCAAGGGAGCGGCTGGCACCCCCGGGCATCCGCGTCCGACTTCTTCTCGCCGGAAGATGCGCGGTGTGACGAGGTGCCGGCGAGGAGGTGTCGCATGGGACGATTCATCTACGACGGAAACACCAAGATGGAGTTCGAGGATCGACTTCTGGCGCACCTGCAGGCGGTCATCATGGCGAAAGTGCGCAGGGGCGAGAGCTTCCCCTTCACGTGGAAGGACGACATCAGCACGGGCGGCGGCCGGACCACGGTCTACATCCACCCGAACGTCTCGCTGGTGTTCAAGTATCACGGAAGCCGGACCCCCCAGATGAGCGCGCCGTGGCTGCACGCGCTGACGTACAACGCGAACTCGGGGCGGGGGTTGTACGTGGTTCCGGAACCCGAGGAGTTCACCCCGCGCGAGAGCATGCAGCGCGATGAGATGGTCTTCCGCGAGGTGCCGAACGAGCCGATGGCCGCCGACTCCCACCCCTGAGCGGGGAATAGCAGGCCTGTCGCGGGCGGTTGTCGCCCTCATGAGCGACTGGACCCACACCAAGCCCTTCTTCGAGACGACAGCGGTCGCCCACCTCGCGACGCTCATGCGGGACGGCTCCCCGCATTCGACCCCGCTGTGGGTGGACGTCGACGGCGAGCGCCTGATGTTCTTCACCGAGGTCGACACGCTCAAGGACCGGAACCTCCGCCGCGACCCCCGAGTCGCGATCTCGGTCACGGGAGTCGACAACCCGTACGCGATGGCCTTCGTGCGAGGGGAAGCGGTGGAGCGGATCGACGGCGACGGCGCCCTCCCCTACGTCGATCGCATCTCGCACGTGTACGAGGGGCGCCCCTACGGCATGCGCGAGGGGCTCGCCGTGTGGTTCGTCGAGCCGCGCAAAGCGTGGTCGCGCACGTACGAGGACTGAGGCTCAGAAAGCGAGCGGCAGCACGCCCAGCAGCAGGATGAGGGGGGCGATCACGGCTCCGAGCACGATGAAGCGCCCCCACTTGACCTCGACGCCCGCCGCCACCAGGCGGTCGTGCCAGAGAAGCGTCGCGAGGGACGCCCACGGTGTGACGATCGGCCCGGCATTGACCCCGATCAGCAGCGCCGCCAGTCGGGCGGGAGACCCCGCGACCGACTCGAGGGCGAGGTAGGCCGGGAGGTTGTTGACACCGTTCGCGGCCAGAGCCCCGACGCCGGCCACCTGCCAGAGGGAGACGAGATCGTCACCGGTGCCCGCCAGCACCGAGGTGACACGTCCGATGCCCAGAGCCTCCAAGGCGCCGACGGCGAGGAACAGACCACCCGCGAACACGAGCAGCGACCACGGAACGAGACGGATGCCGAGAGCTCGCGGTGCACGCCACGCGAACGCCGCGACGAGCACGACGGCGGCCCCGAGGGCCGGCATCCACGGCTCGAGGCCCACGACCAGCAGCGGCAGCAACGCCACCGTCACCACACCGGCGACACGCAGGAGGAGCGGGTCGGAGACGGCGGGGGAGGCGGCATCCGGATAGGTCCGGGGGAGCCTTCGCAGGAACACCAGGGTCAACACGACGACAGAGACGGCGATCGCGATGAGCGCCGAGGGTCCGAGGAGCGCCAGGAAGGCGACGGGATCGTGGCCCCCGCCCAGAGCTTCGGATGCCAGCAGGTTGGTGAGATTCGACACCGGCAGCACGAGCGAGGCGGTGTTCGCCAGCACCACCGTGACGAACGCGAAGGGCAGCGGATCGAGCTTCCTCGCCACGGCCATCGAGACCACGACCGGTGTCAGGAGCACGGCGGTCGTGTCGAGGGAGAGGAACGCCGTCGCGATCGCCGCGAGCGCCACCACGAGCACCCACAGCCACACCGTGTGTCCGCGCGCGATCCGGGCGAGACGGGCCGCGACGACATCGAACAGCCCTGCCTTGGACGCCAGCTCCGCCACGATGGTGACGGCGACGACGAACAGCAGGATGGGCCACACGCGATCGGCGACGGCGAGGGCGGCGTCGGCGGGGAAGACGCCGGTGAGCAGCGCGATGATCCCGAGGATCCAGAGCACGCCGCCGATGATGGCCAAAGTCACCGCTCCACTATGCGGCACGTCCGGTGCCGTCGAGGTCACGCCCGCCCGGTAGCCTGGAACCGACCCTTTCAGGAGATGTGCTGTGACTGATTTCCCCGCCGATGGCTTCGCCCTCTTCCCCGACCGTTCGGTTGTCGCTCTGCGCGTCGACGGCGAGCTGAAAGACCTCGCCACGACCGTCACGGCAGACGATGAGGTGGAGCCCGTCACGATCGACAGCGCCGACGGCCTGTCGATCCTGCGGCATTCGACGGCGCACGTGCTCGCCCAGGCCGTGCAGCGCGTCAAGCCGCAGGCCAACCTCGGCATCGGTCCGCCCGTCACCGACGGCTTCTATTACGACTTCCAGGTCGACGAGCCCTTCACTCCCGAAGACCTCAAGGTCATCAAGAAGGAGATGGAGCGCATCGTCCGCGAGAACCAGCGGTTCGTGCGTCGTGTCGTCACCGACGAGGAGGCGCGCGCCGAGCTGGCCGATGAGCCGTTCAAGCTCGAGCTCATCGGGCTCAAGGGCGGCTCGGCCGAGGCCGCCGAGGGCGCGTCCGTCGAGGTCGGCGCCGGCGAGCTCACGATCTACGACAACGTCACCCGCGACGGCGAGACCGCGTGGAAAGACCTGTGCCGCGGGCCCCACGTGCCCGGCACCCGCCTGATCGGCAACGGATGGGACCTCACCCGCATCGCCGGCGCCTACTGGCGTGGCAGCGAGAAGAACCCGCAGCTCCAGCGCATCTACGGCACCGCGTGGCCCACGAAGGACGAGCTTCGTGCGTACCAGCACCGTCTCGAGGAGGCTGCGAAGCGCGATCACCGCAAGCTCGGCAAAGAGCTCGACCTGTTCTCGTTCCCCGACGAGATCGGCCCGGGGCTGGCCGTCTTCCACCCCAAGGGCGGCATCATCCGCTACGAGATCGAGCGCTACATGCGCGAGCGCCTGCTCGCCAACGGCTACGACGTCGTCAACACCCCGCACATCACCAAGGGCGACCTCTTCATGACGAGCGGTCACCTGCAGTGGTACGCCGACGGCATGTACCCCCCGATGGTCCTCGACACAACCTGATCTTCCGCTCGCGCGGACGCAGCTACCGTGAGCTGCCGCTGCGCCTGAGCGAGTTCGGATCGGTCTACCGCTACGAGAAGAGCGGCACCCTCTCGGGCCTCACGCGCGTGCGCGGCATGACCCAGGACGACACCCACATCTACGTCACGGCCGACCAGGTCAAGGGCGAGCTCACCCACAGTCTCGACTTCGTGCTGCAGACGCTGCGCGACTACGGCCTGAACGACTTCTACCTCGAGCTGTCGACGAAGGAGGAGGGCAACCCGAAGTTCATCGGCGACGACTCCCTCTGGGTCGAGGCGACCGAGACGCTCCGCGAGGTCGCCGAGGCCTCGGGCCTCGAGCTCGTGCCCGACCCGGGCGGAGCGGCGTTCTACGGTCCCAAGATCTCGGTGCAGGCGCGGGACGCCATCGGTCGCACCTGGCAGATGTCGACGATCCAGCTCGACTTCAACCAGCCCGAGCGCTTCGAGCTCGAGTACACCGGCCCCGACGGCGAGAAGCACCGCCCGGTGATGATCCACCGCGCCCTGTTCGGTTCGGTCGAGCGCTTCTTCGCGATCCTGCTCGAGCACTACGCCGGGGCTTTCCCCGTCTGGCTGGCGCCCGTGCAGGTCGTGGCCGTCCCGGTGGCCGCCGAATACGGCGACTACCTCCAGGGCATCGTCGCCGACCTGAAGACCAAGGGCGTGCGCGCCGAGGCCGACCACAGCGACGACCGCATGCAGAAGAAGATCCGCACGCACACCACGCAGAAGGTGCCGCTCATGCTGATCGCCGGCGAGCAGGACCGCTCGAACGACACGGTCTCGTTCCGCTTCCGCGACGGCACCCAGCTCAACGGCATCCCGGTCGACGAGGCCGTGGCGCGCATCACCGGCGCGATCTCGGCTCGCGCCCTCGTCAACACCGCGGAGGACCTCGCGTGACGCCGGACCCGGATGCCACCGGGAACGGCGAGGCCGAGCTGATCGACGCGGCGACCCTGCCCGGGGTGCCGGACGAGTTCCAGCGCCTGTGGACGCCTCACCGCATGGCCTACATCTCCGCCGGACGCGAACCGATGGAGAAGAACTGCCCGTTCTGCGCCGCCCCCGACAAGAGCGACGAGGACGGACTGATCGTCGCGCGCGGGACGACCGCGTACGTGCTGCTCAACCTCTTCCCGTACAACTCCGGTCACCTGCTGGTGTGCCCGTATCGCCACATCGCCACGTACGACCAGGCCACCGATGAAGAGGTCGCCGAGATCGGTGCACTCACGCAGCGCGGGATGCGCGTCCTCCGCGCGGTCTCGAACTGCGACGGCTTCAACCTCGGGATGAACCAGGGGGCGATCGCCGGTGCGGGCGTCGACGCCCACCTGCACCAGCACATCGTGCCGCGGTGGGCCTCCGACGCGAACTTCTTCCCGATCATCGCCAAGACCAAAGCCCTTCCCCAGCTTCTGGGCGACGTCCGTCGCACGGTCGCGGAGGCCTGGGGCGACTGAGTCCGGTATCCGCAAGCCCTTCGCCCCACGATCGAGCAGGCTAGCGTGGGGACCATGACCCCTCGCCGTCGCCCTCTGCTTCTCTCCCTGGCGGTGGCCGCCGTGCTCCTGGGCACGACCGCCTGCTTCCCGCTCCCGAGCCTCGGCGACTCGGACGAGAACGAGAGCGCCCCCACCCAGACACAGCCGGCGGACCCCACGGACGGCGCGGATGCCGAGAGCGACGACGACCCCCTGGCCGAGCGGCAGGAGTTCTTCGAGGCGCAGCAGCTCCCCCTGGACGGAACGCCCCTCGTCGCGGTCACGCCCGCGCAGAAGGAGTTCATCTCCCAGCAGCGCGCCTACGTCGAGGGGCAGGGATCCACGTGGTCGGCCCAGGACGAGAACATCTCG
>JARBUN010000082.1 GCA_029239635.1 Microbacterium sp.
TGGATGCCAAGCCCCTCCCCGTCGTCTCCACCCTCGAGGTCGGAGCGGCCGCCGTCGTGCAGGGCTACCCCTACGGCGGTCCCTTCACGTCCGGGGGCGCGCAGGTCCTGTCGGTGGGCAGCGTCCCCGTCCCCGACATCTACGACGCTCAGTCGAGCCCGCGCGAGATCTACGCGCTCGGCGCGATCGTGCGGCCGGGCAACTCGGGCGGCCCGTTGCTCACGCCGTCCGGCGACGTCGCGGGGGTCGTCTTCGCCCGTTCCGATACCGACGACAACGTCGGGTACGCCATGACGCCGGCCGAGCTGGGGCCCGTGATGGCGCAGCTCGGATCGCTGTCGACGCCGGTGGCATCCGGAGCCTGCACGCCCCGCTGAGCTTCTTCGCCGCACTTCTCCTCACCAGGTCGGCGGCTGTGGAGGGATTCTCGGGCGCTCCGTCGCGCGCGGCTAGCGTCTCGCGGATGACCGACCGATACGCGATCGACATTGCGGGGTTCCTCGACCTCGCCGGGCTCACCTCGCGTTCGCTCGACGACCTGACGAACGCGGTCAGTGCCGCCGTGCAGGCGCTCCGGGCGATTCGGGATGCCGTGGCCTCGGCGCCGGAGCTGTCTCACGGATTCGACAGGGCGATGGACCCGTGGGAGGCGAAGGCCTGCGGGCTCGCCGAGTACGCGGGAGCCGTTCTGGCGGCAGCCGAACAGGCGGTCGAGGAATACTGTCGCGCCGATGTCGTCATGGCCGTCAACGCCGATCAGAGCGCCGCACGGCGGGGGACCGGGCGCTGGCGGATCTCATGAACGTGCACATCGGAGGCATCCCTGAACTGCCCGTGGACTTCGGTGAGCTGTCGCGCGTCGCGCACGAGCTGCGTGTCCGTGCGGGCAGCCTCGTCGGGGCTGCGGCGGAAGTGGTGTCGGCATGGGACGGCATCGAAGTCGTGTACGCGGCGCCGGAAACGGCGGAACTGCGCGCGAAGATGAGGCCTCTGCTTCTTGTCAGCGCGGACGTCGGAGGGGCGTTGGGTCGCGCCGCCGACCTCATGGACGACCTCGCCGAAGACCTGATGTGGCTCGCGATGCGGCGGCGGGGGCTGGTCGATGACGTCGAGGACTTCCTGAGTGCGTCCCGGGGCATCGACGACCGCGAACGCTCGATCGAGCTGGAGGCGCAGGTCGATCGGCTCACGTCCGATGTCGAAGAACGCCTCGACCAAGCGCGCTCGGACCTGGAGGGCATCGCCCCTCCGCCGTCGTGGGAGGTGGCGATTTCGGATGCCGCGCCGCCGCCTCTCGGCCCCCGGCTGACCTGGGTCACGCGCACCGAGGCGTTGGCGAGCGGGGTGGTGCTGGCGCCTCTTGTCGCGCTGGCGCGTGCGGACTCCGCCCACGTCGCACGCCTCCTCGCCGCTCACCCGGACTGGGCGGAGCGATTGCGCTCGCGTCCGCCGTCGCCGGAAGCGGTGCGGGCCTGGTGGAGCACTCTCCCGCCGGGCACCGTCGCGGCGCTCATCGACGGCGCGCCGGCCGTCGTCGGGGCTTTGGGTGGCGTGCCCCCGCTCGACCGGGTCGCCGCGAACCGGGTGAGCGCGCGAGCGCGGCTTCGTGAGGTGGAGGCTGAGATCCCCGGCTGGGAACGGGTTCTTCAGGAGGGGGCGAGTGCTGACTTACAGGCGGAGCGGCGGGCCAAACTGGACGCCCTGCGAGCAGAGCGCGACTACCTCCGTAGCGTCGCCGGAACGTTCACGCGGGTAGACAGCTTCTACCGGGGCGAGGTCCAGAGCATCTCGCAGTGGATGACCGAGCAGGAGAGCGGGATGGTCGCGTTCGTGTGGAAGGGCGCCGACTTCCCCGGCGACGACCAGTATCCGGGGCAGACAGGATTTGGGATCGGCCTCCTCGAAGCCAACGACCCCGACCGCGCTGCACCGGCGGGGGAGGCGCTCGCGCGATTTCAGCGAGAAGTGTCGAGCGATCCGTCCCTGGCGCACGGATTGCAATTCGCCGCGGGGCACAGCTGGGGACTCGTCCCGATCGCGGCATCTGAGATGCGCGGAGCGCGCTATGCCCACGTTCACTCGTTGTCCGGTGCCTGGGTTCCCGACGGGTGGGCGCCGTGCTCTTCGACGAGCTATTCGCACTGGAGCTACACGGATGCGCTCTCGATGGCTCAAGACGGAATGTTCGTCAACGCGGGCCGAGCACCTGATACCGTCTCGGCTTTTCAAAGTCACATCTACATGCGGAAGACGGACGCAGAGGTCCCGCTCGGTGGCGACCTCGCTCCGTTCCTCTACCCAGACGGCCCCTCGCTGCGTGTGTCTCTGTCGCCATTGGCCAACCACAACCTCATCGCGGGAGTGAGCGAGGAGAACAAGAACGCCTTGAACGATCTCAAAGAAAGGCTGATGGGATGACAAGACGAGTTGTCGCAGCACTTGGCACGTTTTTCCTCCTCGGTCTCCTCCTGACGGCATGCGTGGCGACCGGTGTCACTGTGGACGAAGATCTGGGCGTTGACGACGCGAAGGCGCTCGCTCAGAAGCTCGAACGAGACATCACCGCGGCGCTTCCCTCATCGATGCTCGCAGACATCGAGCAGCAGGAGAAAGGCGCCTTCCTCGGCTGTACTCGAGATGGCGCCAGGCAGTGGGCGGGCGGGCTTACCGCCACCGTGGTAGGTGATCCATTGCCCGAGGACGTCATCGGAGTCATCGCGGACCACTATCGGAACAGCGGCGAATACCGCGTCAGTTTGCGGCAAGACCAGGGGGATTCGATCGTCAACATCGCCGGCGAGCATGGATCGCTCTGGATCGTGAGATACGTCCGAGACCGGGCGCAGCTCGACGTCGATTCCTTCTCGCCCTGCATCCGCCTCCCCGATGACGTCTGGCCCGGCGGCTCCTACTGATTCCCCGAGCAGAAGCTGTTCCCCGCGCCCCCACCCGCTAGGCTGACCCCACAAGTCCACACCGGCCCCATGATCGATGCGGGAGAGCTCCGGCCAATCTCTCAGGTACGCGTACCGCGTCGATCGGGCCACTCTGGAAAGTGATTCGGGTGCACCGCGCCGGATCCGCCGACGGTGAAAGCCCGCGTCCCCCGAACGGGGCGTGCGGGCGAAACTCTCAGGCCCATGACAGAGGGGGAGTTCTTCAGGCGCCGACCGGCGTCTGACCGTCATCGCGAACGGCAGAACTCATGACCGAAACCCCCGCTCCACCGCGCACGTCGCCGCTGCACGATCGGCACGAGGCCCTCGGCGCCTCGTTCACCGACTTCGGCGGCTGGAACATGCCCGTGCGTTACACCTCCGACCTCGCCGAGCATCACGCCGTGCGTCAGGCCGCCGGGCTCTTCGACATCTCGCACATGGCCGAGTTCGTGGTCGCGGGCCCGCTCGCCGCGCGGTTCCTCGACTACGTGCTCGCCGGTCGACTGTCGACCATGAAGGTGGGCAAGGCCAAGTACTCCCTCGTTCTCGCCGCGAGCGGCGGGATCATCGACGACGTCATCGTGTATCGCACCGGCGACGAGCACTTCCTCGTCATCGCGAATGCGGGCAACAGGGATGCCGTGGCGGCGGCCTTCCAGACGGCGCAGGTGACCTGGGCTTCGGCGGCGGATGCCTTGCCAAGCTCCGCCGCTGCCGCAACCGAGGTCCCGGAGCCTTCCGAAGGGAGCGGTCCCCGCTCCTTCGCCTTCGTCGCCGGCTCCACCGGCCTCACGGTCGAAGACGTCACCGACGATTACGCCCTCATCGCCCTGCAGGGCCCCGCGGCCCGCGGCATCCTGAGCTCCACCCCGGGTGTCGAGATCACCGGCACCGCCCTCGACGAGCTGGGCTACTACGCCTGGACCGAGGTCACCTTCGACGGCGCGCCGCTCTTCGTCGCCCGCACGGGCTACACCGGCGAAGACGGGTACGAGCTGCTCATCCCCACCGCGCACGCCGCCGCCCTGTGGGATGCCGCGCTCGCCGCGGGTGCCGACCGCGGCCTCGTGCCGTGCGGTCTCGCCGCGCGCGACACCCTGCGCCTCGAGGCCGGTATGCCGCTGTACGGCCACGAGCTCTCGCGCGACATCGTTCCCGCGCAAGCGGGTCTCGGCCGCGTCGTCGCCGTCGACAAGGAGGGGTTCATCGGAAAAGAGGGCCTCTCGTCCGGCCCCGCCGACGCCCCCGTGCTCGTCGGACTCGTCTCGGAAGGCCGTCGCGCGGGCCGCGCCGGCTACGCCGTGCTGCACGGAGACGACACCGTCGGCGAGATCACCAGCGGCGCCCTCAGCCCCACCCTCGGCCACCCCGTGGCCATGGCGTTCGTCGCCCCCGCGGCATCCGCCATCGGAACCGAACTGTCCATCGACGTGCGCGGAACCCGCATCCCCGCGACCGTCACCGCCCTTCCCTTCTACCGGAGAAACGCATGACCGACCTCACCGCCCTCAGCTACACCTCCGAGCACGAGTGGATCGCCCTCAGCGATGAAGACGGGGCGACGATCGCCACCGTCGGAATCACGGACTTCGCCGCTGACAAGCTCGGCGACGTCGTCTTCGTCGAGCTCCCCGGCGCCGACTCCGCCGTCACGGCGGGCGACGTCTGCGGCGAGATCGAGTCGACCAAGTCCGTCGGCGAGCTCTACGCACCCATCACCGGCACGGTCGTCGAGGTCAACGACTCCGTCGTCGACGACCCGTCGCTGGTCAACGCCGAGCCCTTCGCGGGCGGGTGGCTCATCAAGATCCGCGTCGAGGGCGACCTGCCCGGCGACCTCCTCGACCGCGCCGCCTACGAGGACCTCACCGCATGACCGCCGTCCTTCCTTCCCGCACGGATGCCGGGACCCCGGCAGCCTTCACGGACCGCCACATCGGCATCGGGGCCGACGCCCAGGCGCACATGCTCGAGGTGGTCGGCTACGACAGCGTCGAGGCGCTCGTCGAGACCGCGGTCCCGGCCTCCATCCACGTGCAGGCCCGCGCCACCAGCGCGATCCCGACCGCGGCCACCGAGGCCGAGGCCCTCGCAGAGCTGCGGGAGCTGGCATCCGCCAACCGCTCCGCCCGCCCCATGATCGGTCTCGGCTACTACGACACCTTCACCCCGTCGGTGATCGCGCGCAACGTCCTCGAGAACCCGTCGTGGTACACCGCGTACACGCCGTACCAGCCCGAGATCTCGCAGGGGCGCCTCGAGGCGCTCATCAACTTCCAGACGATGGTGACCGACCTGACCGGTCTCGCCACGGCCAACGCGTCGATGCTGGACGAGTCCACGGCCGTCGTCGAGGGCATGCTCGTCGCCCGCCGCGCGTCCAAGGCCAAGACCGACGTCTTCCTCGTCGACGTCGACGCCCTTCCGCAGACCAAGGCGCTGCTGCACCACCGCGCCGCGGCCGTCGGCATCCGGATCGTCGAGACCTCGTACGCGGGGGATGTGCCCGAGGCGTTCGGCGCGTTCGTGCAGTACCCCGGCGCGACCGGTCGCATCTGGGACTTCTCGGCCGTCGCCGAGACGGTGCACGCCGCGGGCGGTCTCGTGGTGGCCGCCGCCGACCTGCTCGCCCTGACCCTGCTGCGCTCGCCCGGTTCCCTCGGTGCCGACGTCGCGGTGGGCACGACCCAGCGCTTCGGTGTGCCGCTCGGCTTCGGCGGACCCCACGCCGGCTACATGGCCGTGCGCGCGGGCCTCGAGCGTCAGCTGCCCGGCCGCCTCGTCGGTGTGTCGCAGGATGCCGTGGGCGCCCCCGCCTACCGCCTGTCGCTGCAGACGCGCGAGCAGCACATCCGCCGCGAGAAGGCGACGTCGAACATCTGCACCGCCCAGGTGCTGCTGGCCGTGATGGCGGCGATGTACGCGGTGTACCACGGGCCCGACGGCCTCCGTGCCATCGCGACGCAGGTGGCGCGCAAGGCCGACGCCCTGGCATCCGCCCTCCGCTCCTCCGACCTGACCCTCGCGAGCGACGCCTTCTTCGACACCGTGCGCGTGCACGTGCCGGGGCGCGCGCAAGACGTGGTCGACCGCGCCCGCGAGCGCGGCTACCAGCTGCTGTGGGTGGACGATGCGACGGTGGGCGTCTCGGTCGATGAGACGACGACGGATGCCGATGTCTCGGTCATCCTCGACGCCTTCGGCCTCGCCACGGAAACGCTGCCCGAGGGCGAGGCGCTGCGCGGGATCGATGCGGCTCTGCACCGTGACGACGCCTTCCTTACGCACCCCGTCTTCCACGCGCACCGCAGCGAGACGGCGATGATGCGGTACCTCAAGACCCTCGCCGACCGCGACTACGCGCTCGATCGCGGCATGATCCCGCTGGGCTCGTGCACGATGAAGCTCAACGCGGCGACCGAGATGGCCGCGGTGTCGTGGCCGGAGTTCTCGCGCGTGCACCCCTTCGCCCCCGAAGCCGACGTGCACGGCTACCTCGAGATGATCGAGCAGCTCGAGCGTTGGCTCGCCGAGGTGACCGGCTACGACGCGGTGTCGCTGCAGCCGAACGCCGGATCTCAGGGCGAGCTCGCGGGCCTGCTCGCGATCCGCGGCTACCACCTCGCCAACGGCGACACCGCGCGCACGGTGTGTCTCATCCCCTCGTCGGCACACGGCACGAACGCCGCCTCGGCGATCCTGGCGGGCATGAAGGTCGTCGTCGTCGCGTGCGACGAGGCCGGCAACGTCGACCTCGGCGACCTGCGCGCGAAGATCGCGCACCACGCCGCGGAGCTCTCGGCGCTCATGATCACGTACCCCTCGACCCACGGGGTGTACGAGCACGACGTGCTCGAGATCACGCAGGCCGTGCACGACGCCGGCGGACAGGTGTACGTCGACGGCGCCAACCTGAACGCCCTGCTGGGCTTCGCCCGCTTCGGCGACCTGGGCGGCGACGTGTCGCACCTCAACCTGCACAAGACGTTCGCGATCCCGCACGGCGGTGGCGGCCCCGGCGTCGGTCCGGTGGCGGCCAAGGCGCACCTCGCGCCGTACCTGCCCTCGCACCCGTTCTCGCAGCGCGCCGACCACGCCGGGGGCGTGTTCGACGGGGGACCGGTCTCGGCCGCCCCGCACGGCTCCGCCGGCATCCTGCCGATCTCGTGGGCGTACGTGCGCATGATGGGCGCCGAGGGGCTTCGTCAGGCGACGGCCGCCGCGGTGCTCTCGGCCAACTACATCGCCACGCGCCTGCGCGAGCACTACCCGGTGCTGTACGCGGGTGAGGGCGGACTCGTCGCGCACGAGTGCATCCTCGACCTGCGCCCACTCAAGGACCAGACCGGCATCACCGTCGACGACGTCGCCAAGCGCCTGATCGACTACGGCTTCCACGCCCCGACGATGTCGTTCCCGGTCGCCGGCACCCTGATGGTGGAGCCGACCGAGAGCGAAGACCTCGCCGAGCTCGACCGCTTCGTGGATGCCATGGTCGCCATCAAGCACGAGGCCCTCGCGGTCGCTGCGGGGGAGTGGCCCGCCGACGACAACCCGCTCGTCAACGCCCCGCACACAGCCGAGGCGGTCGTGGTGGGGGAGTGGGAGCACCCGTACTCGCGCGAGACCGCCGTGTACCCTGTGCGCTCGCTGATCCGCGGCAAGTACTGGCCCCCGGTGCGCCGCATCGACCAGGCGTACGGCGACCGCAACCTGGTCTGCTCGTGCCCGCCCCCGGAGGCGTTCGCCTGACGAAACCGACCGTGGCGGTGGCTCCCGGCATCCGGAGTCGCCGCCGCGGTCGGCGCGCACAGGCAATCGCACAGCACGCGTTGGGTAAGGTTCCCCTGTGCACCCTGGCCAGTCTCACGTTCCTCGATTGACCACACGTTCCCGGAGTCTGCTGCGCGCTGCGGCGCTGATGGTCGTCGCGACCATCGGGCTGTCCGCCTGCTCCGCACCGGAGCCGGCCCCCGAGCCGGAGAAGCCCGTCCGCACCAGCCTGACCGTGGGCGTGGTCGGCTCCCTCACGAGCTTCAACGCGGCGACCGCGCAAGGCGCCACGCCCGCCAACCGGGCGGTCTCGTCGCTCCTGGACGAGCGGCTCGGCTCTCTCGACGGCGAACTCCAGGTCGTCCCCAACAACGGTCTCGGGCGCATCACGCGCGTCGAAGGCGACCCCCTCACGGTCAGCTACGAGCTCTTCCCCGACCGCACGTGGTCCGACGGCACGCCCGTGACCCTGGACGACCTGCTCTTCGGCTGGGCGGTCTCCTCGCACTTCTTCGACGATGCCACCTACGACGATCAGGGGCAGATCGTCTCGGGCACGCGGTACTTCCAGACCGCTGTACCGGCTGATCCGAACGCCCGGACCGCCCGTCCGAGTCTCAACCGCGCCAAAGACACGCTCACGCTCGTGTACGACCAGCCCTTCGCCGACTGGAACCGTCAGTGGATGCTCGATCGCCCCGTGCACGTCGTCGCCGCGAAGGCGGGCGTCACGGTGCAACAGCTCATGGCGGCGATCCTCACCACGGCGGAAGGCGACCCCGCAGCTCCCGTGGCACCGAACCCCGTGCTCGCCGCTGCCGCTGCCGCGTGGAACACCGGTTTCGACGCACCCGCGGGGGGCGTGCCCGATGCGGCGTCGGCCGTGGCGGCGGGACCGTGGAAGGTCTCCGAGGTGACCGCAGACGCCCTGACCATCGAGCGACGTGACGACTATCAGGGTGCCCACTATCCGGGGTTGACCGGACTGACGGTGCGGTTCTTCCCCGATCGTGCCGCGCAGCTCGCCGCGGTGACGGCCGGCGAGGTCGACGTGGCGAACGTCGGCGACCTCGATCCGACGCAACTCGCGTCCCTCACCGACGCGGGCGTGCAGGTCACCACCGGACCCACCACGCAGACGCTTCAGCTGCGCTTCGCCGACGGCACCCCGGCCGACCTCCGGCAGGCCGTGACGCTGTCGCTCGACCGAAACTCCCTCGTCGAAGATCTCCTGCACAAGGTGCGCCCCGATGCTCGACCGTTGCAGTCGTTCCTCTCCTCGCCGGCCACGGGGCAGCTCTACAACGACCTCACGTCGGGCAACAACGCGCCCGGGGCGTCGGCGGATCCGGATGCCGCGCGTTCCGCGCTCGACGATCGCGCCGCGGTCCTCCGTGTCGCGTACGACGCGACGGATGAGCTCTCCAGCGCGGTGTTCACGCGGCTGGTGACGATGGGCGCGAAGGCCGGCATCGCCGTCCGAGCCGCCGCCGCGGGGGAACAGGCGGACGCCACCCTGTCGTGGGTCGGGGAGGACGAGAGTCTTTATCGCTCCTCGCGCGACCGCCTGGCCGAGGGCGTGGACGGTCCCGACGCGCAGCGCGCGTTCCGCAAGCTCACGAACGACACGGACCCCGTCGACGTGCTGGCGAGCGCGAAAGACATCGACCGCTCGCTGTTCACCGCCTACGCCGGTGTGCCGCTGTTCGAACGCACGGGTGCCGTCGCCGTGGGCAAGGGCGTGCAGGGCGTCGCCTACACGTCCGAGCCCGATGGTGTGCCGCCGTCCTTCTGGACCTGGTCGGTCACCACTCCCTGAGCCCCGCTCCTCGACCTCCCGTTCCCGGGCCCCACCGGCGGGATCCGGATGCCGAGCCCCCGCGACGCGTCGAGGTCAGGGCGTGGCGGTCGGGGTGGGAGGAGGTGTCGGCGCGAAGATGCCGGGCCACCAGGCGGCGGCGAGCGGGTAGCCGACGAACGCGACGATGTCGATGATCGTGTGCGCGACGACCAGGGGCATGACGCGGCCCCAGCGCCGGTAGCACCAGCCGAACACCAGGCCCATGACGACGTTCCCGAGTGCGGAGGGCCACCCCTGGTACAGGTGGTAGCTCCCGCGAAGCAGTGCCGTCGAGACGATGACCCACGTCCAGGACCAACCGAGGCGCCGCAGGCGATCGAAGAGATAGCCGAGGAAGATGACCTCCTCGGTGAGCCCTGCCCGCAGTGCCGCGAGGATCAGGAGGGCGATGACCCACCACAAGGAGTCCAGGGGAGCGGGGATGACGGCGATGCTCTGACCGAGTGCCCGGCCCGCGGCATAGACGCCGATGCCGGGAACGCCGATCAGGGCGACCAGCAGGACACCGCGAGCCGTGTCACCCCCGAACCGCCGGAGGTCGAGACCGATGCGGCGCAGGGCGCTGAGTCCCGGTTCCCACAGCAGGTAGATGACCAGCGCGACGAGGGCGAGCGAGAAGAAGATGTCGAGAAACTGATAGATCGCGTCCCACAGCGGCTCCGCGCTCCGCGAGGGGTTGAGCTGCGTCTGCTGCTGGGAGATCGGGGCGCGGGTCGCGGCGCGGATGAACGATACGACCGAGTAGATCGCGGACTGTCCGACCGTGACCAGCAGCACGAGCGCGATCTCCCACGGCAGGCGTCTGCGTCGGTAGACGTCTTGTTCGATCCCGGGTTCGTGGAAGGCCGAGTCGCGGATCATGTTGTCAGATTGCCACATGCAACCGTTCCCGAATTAAAGGTATGTAACGGTTTCCCCAGGAGTTTTGACCAACGCAGTGCGTTTACTTATCGTTTCCGTATCCACGGCTCCCCCCGCTGGCGTCTGTTGCGCGGGGAATCGCCAACCTTGCACTGGAGGCAAAGTGTCTGAAAAGACTCGGCGCACGCGCGCCTTGACGGTGGGAGCAGGTGTCGCCGTTGCGGCGCTCGCCCTCGCCGGCTGCACCACGACGGCAGCACCCGAAGGCGGATCCTCCGCCTCCGGCGGCACCATCACGATCGCCACGACGAACGCGTTCACGTCGTTCAACGGCGACACCCCCGAGGCCAACCTCGACACCAACGGCATGGTGGGCTACCTCACCGGTGTCAGCGGCGGGCTGGGTCTCGGCGGCTTCCAGCGCCTCGACAAGGACTTCAGCGTCATCGACAACACCGATTTCGGCACGTACGAGAAGGTGTCGGACGACCCGCTGACGGTGAAGTACACGATCAACGAAGGTCTGACCTGGTCGGACGGCCAGCCCATCAACGCCGATGACATGCTCGTCAACTGGGCCATCAACTCGGGCTACTACGACGACGCGAAGCTCGACGAGAGCGGCGCCGTGACCAACGGCGGCACGCAGTACTTCACGCTCGCCGGCAGCACCGCGGGCCTCGACACCACGTCGTTCCCCGAGATCAGCGACGACAACATGTCGATGACGCTGACCTACTCGAAGCCCTTCGTGGACTACGAGCTCGTGAACCCCATCGGCAAGCCGGCGCACGTGCTCGCCGAGAAGGCCGGCGTCTCCGAGGAGGACTTCGTCAAGCTCCTCAAGGACACCCCCAAGGGCAACCCGGACGCGCCCGTCGCTCCCAACGCGACGCTGCAGGCCGCGGCCGACTTCTGGAACAAGGGCTACGACGTCACGGCCATGCCGACCGACGCGAGCCTCCTGGTCGCGAGCGGTCCGTTCATCGTGACCGACTTCACGCCCGAGCAGAGCATCACGCTGGGCAAGAACCCCAACTACAAGGGCAAGATGTCGCCCTCGTACGACCAGCTGATCATCCGTTTCATCGGTGACGCGAACGCGCAGGTGACGGCCCTTCAGAACGGCGAGGTCCAGGCCATCCAGCCGCAGCCCTCCGCTGACACGCTGACCGCTCTGAAGAACGCCAACGCGACGGTCCACTCCGGCAGCCAGCTGTCGTACGACCACGTCGACCTGAGCTTCGGTGGAGTCTTCGCCGACGCGAACGTCCGCGAGGCGTTCCTGAAGACGATCCCGCGCCAGCAGATCCTCGACTCGATCATCAAGCCGATCAACCCGGATGCCGAGGTCCTGAACTCGCAGATCTTCCTGCCGACCGATGGCGACAAGTACTCCACCGCCGTCGCCGCGAGCGGATACGACAAGTTCACCGAGCCCGACATCGAGGGTGCCAAGACGCTGCTGAACGGTGCGACCCCGACGGTCCGCATCCTCTACAACACCAACAACCCCAACCGTGTCGACAGCTTCCGCGCCATCCAGCAGTCGGCGCAGCAGGCCGGCTTCAACATCGTGGACGCCGGTTCGCCCGACTGGAGCAAGCTCCTGGGCAGCGGAAGCTACGACGTCTCGATCTTCGGTTGGATCTCGCCCGGTGCCGGTAACGCGGCTCTCCCGCAGATCTTCAAGACCGGCGGCGGCGGAAACTACAACAACTACAGCAACGCCACCGTCGACACCCTCGTCGACGAGAGCCAGGTGACCACCGACACCACCAAGCTCGACGACACCAAGGTGAAGATCGACGCTGAGACGGCCAAGGACTACTACGGTCTGCCGCTGTTCCAGCTCCCCGGCCTCTTCGCCGACAACGGTTCCATCCAGGGCGTCGACTACTTCGGCGGCCAGACGGGCATCGTGTGGAACGCGCAGGAGTGGACGCTGGCGGGTTGATAACCCGCTGATCCCCCGCGAGGCGCCGGAGTCGCCCGACTCCGGCGCCTCGTTTCGCGTGTGCGCGTGCGCCGAACCCGGACTGCTCGCGACTATCCTTTCCTGGGCACCTACAGGTGCCTTTCCACCCGATCGAAAGAAGTCCTCCCGCGATGGTCGGATTCATCCTCAGGCGCATCGCCGTCTCGATCCTGGTTCTGCTCGCAGCATCGTTCATCATCCGTGTCGCGGCGCTCGACCTGAACGTCCCGGTGCCCCTGCGCTACTTCCTCTGGCTCGGCGGTGCCGCCGGCTGCCTCGTCCCGTTCACCGGCGCCTGCAACCTCGGCCTCACCGTGTCGAACGCGGCCGTCCTCGACATCCTCCCGACCGCCATCGGTTCGACTCTCCAGCTCGTGACGGCGTCGTTCGTGCTGGCCATCGTCCTCGGCATCGTGGTCGGCGTGGTCTCGGCCCTCCGCCAGTACAGCGGATTCGATTTCGGCATCACACTGCTCAGCTTCTTCCTCTTCTCGCTGCCGTCCTTCCTCGTCGCGGTGCTCCTGAAGGAGTTCATGGCGCTGGGCTTCAACAGCTTCCTCGAGTCGGCGACATCCATCCCGATCTGGCTGATCGCTCTCCTGGCCGTCGTCAGCGCCGTCGTCTGGCAGGCCATGATCGGAGGCGACGCGCGACGGCGCATGATCGTCGCCGCTGTCTCCGGTCTCGCGACGATCGCCCTGCTCGTGTACTTCAACGTCACGGACTGGTTCCGCAACCCGGGTCTCGGACCCGTCGGTCTGCTCCTGCTGATCGCCGGCATCGTGGTCATCACGACCGCTCTGATCGCGGGCCTGCAGAATCGCCGTGCGCTCATCGTCGCCGCCCTCAACGGCGCCATCGCGTACGTGTGCTACTTCGCCCTGCAGGGGCTGTTCGACATCTCGACGTTCAACACGATCATCATCCTCGGCGTCGTCGCCGTCGTGGTCGGTGTCGTCTCGGGCTATCTGCTGGGCGCACCCGACCGCGGAATGGCCGCGCGCATCGGTGCCCTGGTGGCCTTCCTGTCCGGTGCCCTCGTCGTCCTCGACCGCTACATGCAGTCGTGGCCTCAGTATGTGAACAACCCCCGCATCAACGGTCGTCCGATCGCGACCGTCGGCGCAAGCACGCCGGGCTTCACGGGCGACATGTGGATCAGCGGGATCGACTCGTTCACCCACCTCCTGTTGCCGACGATCTCGCTGCTGCTCATCTCGTTCGCGGGGTACACGCGGTATGCGCGCGCCGGGATGCTCGAGGTGATGAACCAGGACTACATCCGCACCGCGCGCGCCAAGGGCCTGCCCGAGCGCACCGTGATCCTGCGTCATGGGCTGCGCAACATGCTGATCCCGATCGTGACCCTCGTCGCGACCGACATCGGCGCGCTCCTGGGTGGAGCTGTCATCACCGAGAGGGTCTTCGCGATCTCCGGCATGGGGGCGTTGTTCGTGACCTCCATCCAGCGCGTCGACGTGAACCCCGTGATGGGCTACTTCCTCGTCATCGCCATCACCGCGATCGTCTTCAACTTCTTGGCTGATCTCGCCTACGCCACGCTCGACCCGCGCGTGCGAGTGGTCGCATGATCGCCGCCATCCGAATCCCGGAGGTCCTTCGATGACCCAGATGCTTCCCGAGCCGGCCAACGTCGACGCGCCGCCTCCCGCCGACGAGCGGAACACCGTCGGGGTGAGCCAGGGACGGCTCATCCTCCGGCGCTTCCTCGCGAACAAGGTCGCCGTCGTCTCCGGCATCCTGTTCATCCTCGTCGCCGTCTTCTCGATCTCCGCGATCGGTCTGGGACCGATCCCCGGGTGGTGGAAGTACGACTACACCTCGCTGAACCCGCAGAACGACGGGGGAGCGCCCACGCTCTCGCTGTGGCCGTTCTCGGTCGGTGACCACCCCTTCGGTCAGGACCGTATCGGTATCGACTACTTCGCCATGACGATGCGCGGCATCCAGAACTCGATCCTCGTGATGGTCGTGATCAGTGCGGTGGGTACTGCTGTCGGCACCGTCATCGGCGCCCTGGCGGGGTACTACCGCGGCTGGGTCGACTCGGTTCTCATGCGCATCACCGACGTCTTCATCGTCATCCCGATCATCGTCATCGGTGCGGTGGTCGGCCGCGCAACCGGCGGCCTGGGAGTCGTGCCGCTCGCGTTCTTCCTCGCGATGATCTCGTGGACCACGATCGCTCGACTCGTGCGCGCCGAGTTCCTCACGCTGCGCGAGCGCGAGTTCGTCGAGGCGGCTCGGGTGGCGGGCGCCAGCGACGCGCGCATCATCTTCAAGCACATCCTGCCGAACGCGATCGGCGTGGTCATCGTCGCGGCGACGCTGCTGGCGGCATCCGCCATCCTGCTGGAGACCGCGCTGAGCTACCTCCAGCTCGGTGTCCGCCCGCCGGACGTCTCGCTCGGTCTGATCATCTCCGACAACCAGTCGGCGTTCCAGACCCGCCCGTGGCTGTTCTGGTGGCCCGCCGTCTTCATCGTGCTGCTCGCCGTCCTGGTGAACTTCGTCGGCGATGGTCTGCGCGACGCGTTCGACCCGCGGCAGAAGCGTTTCTCGCTGCGCCGTACGAAGGAGCAGCCGGCGTCGTCGACGACGGCTCCCGCCAGCACGCAGGCGCGGGTGCACCCGGAGACGCCGTCGTCATGACGGTCGTCTCGCGGCGGGTGTCAGGCCAGCGCTACGGCCAGCACCATTCCGGCGACGCCCGCGATCAGCAGCAGCAGATTGTCGACGCGCGGTGTTACTGCCACCGGAACCGACTCGGCGATGCCGGCCTCGACGCGGCCGGCATCGCGCAGAGCGTGCCAGCGCGCGCGGACCATCTCGGCCGCGTTGCCGGAGTCCGTTCCGGGAAGCTCGCCCGGTCGGGTGTTCGGCGCGGTCACGCCCTCGCTGCGGCGGTGGGCGCGCATCGCGCGGAGCGAGCCGGCGGCGCCCGGGGTGGGTGCGGCCGTCACGGCGATGCGGCGACCGGGGGTGTGCAGCTGCAGCGCGTAGCGGGTGTCGACGTGGATCAGGGCGGCCCACGGCACGCGGTAGCGCAGCGCGATGTTGTCGACCTGCACGGCCTCGTCGTCGACGGAGATCGACGGAGACCACAGCACGGCGGTGACCGCGGCGGCAGCGCCGAGGGCGCCGACGATCACGAGAGCGGGCGCGTCGGACGCGCCGGGGACCACGAGAAGGCCGATCGCGACCGCGGCGATGATCGCCCACGCGATGACGCACAGGATGCGGGTGAACGTCGAACGGAACGTCTGGCGTGGCATCCTCCGATTCTTTCATTTTCCGATCACTCACTCCCGCTGAGCGGGACGGAGAGGACAGTCTCATGAGCACGACCGAGACGGCGGGCGTTCCCGCCCTCCAGATGACCGACCTCAGCGTCGACTTCGCGGTCGACGACGTCTGGGTTCCGGCCGCGAAGAACCTGAACTACTCGATCGCGCGCGGACAGGTCGTCGCGGTGGTCGGCGAGTCGGGATCGGGCAAGAGCGTGAGCTCGATGGCCGTGCTCGACCTGTTGCCCAGGAACAGCCGGGTGACCGGCAGCATCAAGGTGAACGGTCGTGAGATCACGGGTCTGTCGACGCGGCAGATGCGCGAGCTGCGCGGCCCCGAGGTCGCGGCGATCTTCCAGGAGCCGATGACGGCCCTCAACCCGGTGCTGACCGTGGGGTCGCAGATCATCGAGGCGCTGCGCGCGCACACCCCGATCGCGCCGTCCGCGGCGAAGGCGCGTGCGCTCGAGCTGCTGGGCATGGTCGGGCTGCCCGACCCGGCGAAGGCGTTCGCGTCGTACCCGCACCAGCTGTCCGGCGGTCAGCGCCAGCGCGCCATGATCGCGCAGTCGATCAGCCTCGAGCCGGCCCTGCTCATCGCCGACGAGCCCACCACGGCGCTCGACGTGACCGTCCAGGCCGAGATCCTCGACCTCATCCGCGACCTGCGCGACCGCCTCGATTCGGCCGTCCTGCTCATCACCCACGACATGGGTGTGGTCGCCGACCTCGCCGACTGGATCGTCGTGATGAAGTCCGGCCAGGTCGTCGAGCAGGGCCCCGCGACCGTTGTGCTGGGAAACCCGCAGGACGACTACACCAAGGAGCTCCTGGCCTCGGTCCCGCGTCTGGGGGAGACGCTCGAGGGGGAGGCCACCGTCGACATCGTCGAGGCTCTCGCCGCCGCGGTGGCCGAAGGTCCCGCGCACACCGAGGAGCTCACGCTCGCCGCGGCCGCACCGGTCATCGCGCACCCCGTGCTCGAGCTCGAACACGTGTCGATCGAGTACGGCAAGAAGGGTCGCGTCGCGGCGTTCCGCGCCGTCGACGATGTGACCCTCGGGATCGCCGAGGGCGAGATCGTCGGCCTCGTGGGGGAGTCGGGCTCGGGCAAGTCCACGATCGGTCGTGCGGCCATCGGTCTTCAGCCGATCGCCGACGGTCGTCTGGTCGTCGACGGCGTCGACATCTCGAGCGGATCGCGCAAGCTCATCAAGTCGCTGCGTCGTCGCGTCGGCATCGTGTTCCAGGACCCCTCGTCGTCGCTGAACCCGCGTCTGCCCATCGGCGAGTCGATCGGTGAGCCCCTCTTCCTCGCCGGGGAGGCGAAGGGCGCCGAACTCGACGCCCGCGTGGAGAAGCTCCTCGACGAGGTGCGCCTTCCGCGCAGCTATCGCAACCGCTACCCGCACGAGTTGTCCGGCGGTCAGAAGCAGCGCGTCGGCATCGCCCGCGCACTGTCGCTCCAGCCGCGACTGCTCGTCGCCGACGAGCCCACGAGCGCGCTCGACGTCTCGGTGCAGGCGCGGGTGCTCGAGCTGCTCAGCGAGCTGCAGAAGGAGCACCGCTTCGCCTGCCTCTTCATCAGCCACGACCTCGCCGTGGTGGATGCCATGGCCGATCGCATCGTCGTGCTCAACCGCGGCAAGATCGCGGAGCAGGGCACGCGCGACGAGATCCTGCGCGCCCCCAAGGAGGCGTACACGCAGCGTCTCATCGCGGCCATCCCGGTGCCGGACGTCGAGGTGCAGGCCGCGCGTCGCGAGCTGCGCCACGAATGAGGAATCGGGGACCGAACGAGGCCTCGGCCGGCCGCGCTTCACGGCCGGCGTCGCGGAGCAGGGCGGCGCGTGCGCGGCGTCATCGGCACGTCTTCGGTGCATGAACCGGAGATGAGGGCGTTCTCATCACTCTTGGGCGAGGAGGGTGTCGGGAGAAACATGGACGTCCTACTAAAGGAGGCGCGACATGAAGTCGAAGAAACGAATCCTGACCTCGGTCATCGCTGCGGCGGCGGCTGGTCTGCTGGGGTCGACGATCGTGGCCGCACCGGCCAGCGCGGCCGGGGAACTCGCGACGGCGAACATCGGTTCGCAATCCGCGGTGACGATCTCCAACACGTGGAGCGATGTGAACGGCGACCCGTTCGTGTTGACGGTCACGGGGAACTTCAGCGGGCACACGGCGAACGGCGCGGTGCTCGACAGCGTCCAGCTGTGCTATTCCGGTCCCGCCAACTCCGCGATCCTCGTCTCCCCGTACACGCGTAATGCGGAGGGCAACACGTGGGAGAGCGGGCCGGCGCGCCAGATGATCAAGGGAGCCGACACCCCCGCTCCCTGCATCTCGTACACGGTGGGCAAGTACTACGAGGCCGGTTCGGATGACGTGGTCCGAGTCGTCAGTCGGATCACCGGCTCGACCAGCAAACTCGAGACGATCGCGGCGTTCTACCGCTGAGCGCCGACGCATCTCTCGGAAGCCGGGAGGGCGGGATTCCTCACAGGGTCCCGCCCTTTCTGCTGTCTGCCAGGGAAAGTTGCGCGGGGCCGGTAGAGTGGGAGGGCCCGATTCCGGGCGACACCCCAATTTTCCTGGAGACCCTCCATGGCGCATGCCCTTCGTCCTGACCTCCGTAACGTCGCGATCGTCGCGCACGTCGACCACGGCAAGACGACGCTCGTCGACGCCATGCTCCGCCAGACCGGCTCTTTCGGGGAGCACGCGCACGTCGAAGAGCGCGCGATGGACTCGAATGACCTCGAGCGCGAAAAGGGCATCACGATCCTCGCCAAGAACACGGCGATCACCTACAACGGCGTTCACACCGAGGTTCCGGTGACGATCAACGTCATCGACACGCCGGGTCACGCGGACTTCGGTGGCGAGGTCGAGCGCGGCCTGTCGATGGTCGACGGTGTCGTGCTGCTCGTCGACGCGTCCGAGGGCCCGCTGCCCCAGACCCGCTTCGTGCTGCGCAAGGCGCTCGAGGCGAAGCTCCCCGTGATCCTTCTGGTGAACAAGACCGACCGCCCCGACGCGCGCATCGCCGAGGTCGAAGAAGAGGCGCACGATCTGCTGCTGGGCCTCGCGTCCGACCTCGTCGACGACGTGCCCGACCTCGACGTCGACGCTCTTCTCGACGTCCCCGTCGTCTACGCTTCCGGTCGCGCGGGAGCCGCGTCGCTCAACCGTCCCGACAACGGCGCTCTGCCCGACAACGACGACCTCGAGCCGCTCTTCGGTGCGATCCTCGAGCACGTTCCCGCTCCGGCGTACGACGACGAGGCTCCGCTGCAGGCCTGGGTCACCAACCTCGACTCCTCGCCGTTCCTCGGTCGCCTCGCCCTGTTGCGCGTCTTCAACGGCACGCTCAAGAAGGGCCAGACGGTCGCCTGGGTGCGCGCCGACGGCACGACCAGCAACGCCCGCATCACCGAGCTGCTCAAGACCCGTGCCCTCGAGCGCTACCCCGCCGAAGACGCCGGCCCGGGTGACATCGTCGCCATCGCCGGTTTCCCCGACATCACGATCGGCGAGACCATCGCCGACCCCGAGGATGTGCGCCCGCTGCCCGCCATCACGGTCGACGACCCGGCCATCTCGATGACCATCGGCACCAACACCTCGCCGCTCATGGGCAAGGTCAAGGGCCACAAGCTCACGGCCCGCATGGTCAAGGACCGCCTGGACCGCGAGCTCATCGGCAACGTCTCGCTCAAGGTCGTCGACATCGGGCGTCCGGATGCCTGGGAGGTCCAGGGCCGTGGAGAGCTCGCTCTCGCGATCCTCGTCGAGAACATGCGCCGTGAGGGCTTCGAGCTCACCGTCGGCAAGCCCCAGGTCGTCACCAAGCGCGGTGAGGACGGCAAGCTCAAGGAGCCGTTCGAGCACCTGACGATCGACGCCCCCGAAGAGCACCTCGGCGCCATCACCCAGCTCATGGCCGCTCGCAAGGGCCGCATGGACAACATGACCAACCACGGCACCGGCTGGGTGCGCATGGAGTTCGTCGTGCCCTCGCGCGGCCTCATCGGCTTCCGCAGCGAGTTCCTCACGATCACACGCGGCACCGGCATCGCGAACGCGATCTCGCACGGCTACGACGACTGGGCGGGCTCGATCACGACCCGTCAGAACGGCTCGATCGTCGCCGACCGCATGGGCGTCGTCACCCCGTTCGCCATGATCGCCCTGCAGGAGCGCATGAGCTTCTTCGTGCAGCCGACCGAAGAGGTCTACGAGGGCATGGTCATCGGTGAGAACTCGCGCGCCGACGACATGGACGTCAACATCACCAAGGAGAAGAAGCTCACGAACATGCGTTCGTCGACCTCCGACTCCTTCGAGTCGATGACGCCCCCGCGCATCCTCACGCTGGAGGAGTCGCTCGAGTTCGCCCGCGACGACGAATGCGTCGAGGTCACGCCCGAGAAGGTGCGCATCCGCAAGGTCGTGCTCGACGCGACCGAGCGCGGCCGCGCCGCATCCCGCCTGAAGCGTCAGGATGCCAACGCCTGATGCTCGAGCTGGCCGGGGCCTCATCTGCCGACGTGCGCGAGTACGTCGCCGCGGGTGGGCGCCTGGCCGTGCTGGCCGTGGGCGCCCTCGAGGCCCACGGCCCGCACCTGCCCCTGAGCACCGACACGATCGTCGCCGAGCGCATCGCGCGGACACTCGCTGAGCGCTGCGGCGGTGCCCTGTTGCCGCCCGTCGCCTACGGCGAGACGTGGGCGACGTCGGGCTACCCCGGCACCATCTCGCTGTCGCCCGCAACCGTGCGCGCCCTCGCGATCGACATCGCGCGGGGAGCGGCGGCGTCGGGGCTCGACCGGATCGTGATCGTCAACGGGGATTTCGGCAACCGCCTGCCGCTCGCCGCGGCCGCGCGCGACCTCGCGGCAGAGGGGCTGCGGGTCCTCGTGCTGGACCACCCCGGTCTCGGCGACGCGGCCGACGCAGTACGCGAGAGCGTCGCCGCCGCGCCGGGGATGAACCACGCCGAAGAGATCGAGACGTCGATGGTGTTGGCATCCGCTCCCGAGCTCGTCCGGATGGATCGTGCGGAGCCCGAGTATCCCGAGTTCCCGGTCGACTTCGGTCTACGGCCCGTGCGCCTGCACGAGATCGGCGGGAGCGCCGTCTTCGGCGATCCGCGCCCGGCGACGGCGGACAAGGGCGAACGGCTCTTCGGGGCGGTGATCGACGCCGCGGTGCCGCAGGTCGAGCGCTTCCTCGCGGGGTGAGGCCGGAGCGTCAGGGCGCGTAGTCCTGCACGCGCCGCCCGTGCGAGCGGTGGACGACGACCCGGCCGTCCACGATCACGGTCGTCACGTCGCCCTGGTGGGCGCTGAGCGCGAGCGAGTGCGCGAGGTCGTGCACGGGCTGCAGGTGCGGCGTGCAGAAGTCGACGAGCACGATGTCGGCGCGGAGCCCGGGACGCAGCGCCCCGACCTCGTCGGCGAGGCCGAGGACCTCGGCGTTCTGACGTGTCGCGAGGTCGAGCAGGTGCGCGGACGTCGCCCACGTGGCATCCCCGGACGAGTATTTCTCGATCATCCCGAGCAGACGCATGTTCTCCCACACGTCGAGCGTCATGCTGCCGGCGGCGCCGTCGGTGCCGATACCGACGCTGATCCCCGCATCGTGCAGCAGGCGCAGGGGAGTGGTGCCCTCCTGCGCGTGCAGGAGATACGTCTTGGTGCACGAGGCGACACCCACGCGGTCGGCGTAGGGGGTGAGCAGGTCGACGTCCTCGGCGACGATGCCCGCGCCGTGCGCGATGAGCGCGCCGGCTTCGAGCACCCCGGTCTCGTGCAGGATGCCGATGGGCGTCCGGCCGTGACGCGACCGGCTGGACGCGGTCTGGGTGAGGTTCTCGGCGGCATGGATGTGGATGCGGACCCCGAGGCGCTCGGCATCCCGGGCCGTCGCCCGCAGGTCGTCGTCGTCGACCGTGTACGGGGCGTGCGGACCGAGCGCCGTCGTGATGCGACCGTTCGCGCCTCGGACGAGAAGAACGTGTCGGCCAGCAGGGCCCGGATGCCGGAGGCCTCGACCTCTTCGGCGATCGTGGGCATGCCGAAGTAGTGGTCTGCGAAGGTGGTGACGCCGCCGAGGAGGAGCTCGCCGATCGCGATGCGGGCGCCGAGGCGGATGTCGCGGTCGGTGAGGTTGACCTCCATGGGCCACACGTGGTCGTTGAACCACTCGGCGGTGGGGACGTCGGAGGCCGCGCCGCGGAACATGACCATACCTCGGCGTCGGCGAGCGACGCGAGGTCGACCTCGTCGTCGGGGAGGATCCAGGCGATACGGCCGGCGCGCACGCCGATACTGTGCGCCGACAGCTCGCGGAGCCCGCCCCGCGCGGCCGTGTCGGCGCGCGGCAGGTCGGGATACCCGGGGGCAGGACGGTGCGTCTCGGCGGCGATGCGGGCGTGACGGACGACGAGGTCCACGGGAGCGGTCATGTCTCTTCCGAAGGGGTCCGGGTGCTGGCGCCCACGATCAGGTCGGCACTCAGCACGGTGCGCCGGCGGGCGGCGACGCGCGAGCGCTGCGCGTGCTCGAGCATCTCGACGGACTCGACGCCCATCTGCCGCCACGGGTGTCGCAGCGAGGTCAGCGGCGTGCCGTGGGCATCGGGGTAGAGCTGCAGCAGGCTGGCGATCTGCACCTCATCGGGGACGCGGACGCCCCGCGCGCGGAGCACGGTGAGCACTCCGGTGGCCACGTCGTCGTTGGCGCACACGAGGGTCTCGCCCGGGGCGACGGCATCCCACAGCTCCTCCGCCGCGGTCACGCCGGCGAGGAGATCGCTGCCGCGGTACACCACGGCGCCTCGGGGGATGCCGTGCGCCCGGCAGGCGTCCTCGACCGAGCGGATGCGCGTCGCATCGGCGGATGCCTCGGGGTCGAGCCCGATCATGACGACGCGGCGAGTGCCGGTGCGGGCCAGGTGTCGCGCGAGAAGGCTGGCGGAGGTCGTCTCATCGAGACTCACGGCGCTGGGGGTGTCGGGATCCAGGAACCGCCCCACCTGGACGAGGGGAAGGCCGTGCGACAGTCGCTGCGCGTGACCGGAGGCTTCGATCGTGGGGGGACAGACGATGAGCCCGTCGACTCGGCGATCGAGCAGGTCGGCGACGCGCTCGTCGTGGTCGGCGCCGTCGGGCGCGACGTAACGGAGCAGGGCCCCGATGCCCTGCGCGTCGAGGCTCTCCGTCACCGATTCGATGAGGGCCGAGAGGAACACCGTCGCGTAGCGGGGCAGGACGATCCCCACGCTCTGGGTGCGATTGGACCGCAGCGCGCTGGCGACGGCGTTATGGCGGTAGCCGAGGCGAGCGGCGGCGGCGCGCACGCGTTTCAGCGTGTCGGGGGAGACCGGTCGGGATCCCGACAGCGCGCGCGACACGGTGGCCGTGGAGACCCCGGCTTCGGAGGCCACGTCGGCGAGCGTGGCGAGCTCGTCGGGGGCTGCGGGGTCGATCACACGCCCATCGTACGCAATCGATTACGCGATAGGCGGTCACGAAATCGAACCGCAATACAACGGAAATCCGGGACCCTCTCCGGTTTGAGTAGGGTGGCTCTCGGTCGCATCCCCCTCGTTCGTCCGACCAGCGTGCAATCGATTACATTTCCTGCGCCCCACCCGAACCGAAGGAGTCCCCATGTCACGCCCCCTCACCCGATCCCTGCTCACGATGGGCGGCGTCCTCACGGTCGCGGCGCTGGCGTTGACCGGCTGCGGCGGTAAGACCGCGGACACCGGGTCGGCTTCGGCCGCTTCCGACGGTCCGACGATCGCCCTGCTGTACGGCACGACCGGCGACTTCTCGTTCATGGACAGCGCCTACAAGGGGTTCACCGAGGCGGAGAAGGAAGACTCCTTCACGCCCCTCGAACTCTCCAGCCCGAACACCGACGACTATCAGGACCGCGTCGACCTCGCCCTGTCGCAGAAGGCCGCGCTGGCCATCGGTATCGGGTTCCAGTGGCAGCAGCCGATGTCCGAGACCGCCCACCCCGACACCGCGTTCGTCCAGGTCGACGCCGACGCCGGTACCGTGATCGACGACGTCACGACGATCTCCTTCGCCGCCGAGCAGTCGTCGTACCTCGTCGGGGTCGCGGCTGCCCTGGCCTCGACCTCGAAGCACGTCGGGTTCGTCGGTGGCGTCGACCAGCCCAGCATCCAGAACTTCTTCACCGGCTTCGAGGCCGGCGCGAAGTCGGTCGACCCGTCCATCGTCGTCGACAAGACCTACCTCGCGCCCCTCGGCGATTTCACCGGCTTCTCCGACCCGACCAAGGGCAAGGAGGCCGCGGCATCCATGTACGCGGGCGGTGCCGACGTCGTCTACGCCGCCGCCGGGGGTTCCGGCCAGGGAGTGTACGAGGAGGCCGCGGCCAGCTCGACGGATGCCAAGAAGAACTGGGCCATCGGCGTCGACGCCGACGTCTACCAGACGGTCTCCGACACCATCAAGCCGTTCATCCTGACCTCGGCGATCAAGAATGTCGACGTCGCCGTGAAGACCTCGATCTCCGAGTTCCTGGACGGTTCGTTGAAGCCGGGCGAGGTGCGCTACGACCTGTCCAATGACGGTGTCGGCTACTCCACCTCGGGTGGCTTCCTCGACGCCTACGCCGACAAGCTCGCCGCGATCAAGAAGGACATCATCGACGGCAAGATCACGGTTCCGACGGCCCTGTGATGACGGACGGGCAGGAGGTGCTGGTGCGCCTGAGCGGCATCGTGAAGCGGTTCGGGACGTTCACCGCGAACGACCGGATCGATCTCACGGTCCGCGCGGGGAGCGTGCATGCCGTGGTCGGCGAGAACGGCGCGGGCAAATCGACGCTCATGAAGATCCTCTCCGGGGAGGAGAGCCCCGATGAGGGGACGATCGAGATCGACGACAGTCCTGTGACGTTCCGCTCGCCGCGCGACGCGCAGGCCGCCGGGATCGGCATCGTCCACCAGCACTTCCTGCTCGCTCCCGCCCTCCGGGTGTGGGAGAACATCGTCCTCGCCGACGAGCCCGGCCCGCCGGTGCTCATCGACGCAGCCCGTGCCCGCCGCGAGGTGGGCGAGCTCGCCGAGCGGACGGGCTTCCCGGTTCCGGTCGATGCGGAGACCGCGGATCTCGGCGTCGGGATGCGTCAGCGTGTCGAGATCCTCAAGGTGTTGTATCGCGACGCGCGCATCATCATCCTCGACGAGCCGACGGCGGTGCTGGTCCCCGCCGAGGCAGACGCCCTCTTCGCGGCGATGCGCGACTTCACGCGCGCCGGCGCGGCGGTCATCTTCATCTCGCACAAGCTCGACGAGGTGCTCTCCTTCGCCGACGACATCACGGTGATCCGCGCGGGTCGGGTGGTCGGCACCGCGGTGCCCGCCGAGACGACCGCGGCCCAGTTGGCGCGGCTGATGGTGGCATCCGAGATGCCCGTCGTGACCCCGCGCGATCGCCGCCCTCATCGGACGAGCGGATGCCACGGGCACGGTGCTCCTCGACGGCGACGACGTCAGCGCGGCGACCACCGTCCAGCGACGGGCTCGCGGCATGGGATACATCTCGGAGGACCGCCACCGCGACGGCATCGTCCTGCCTCTCGCCCTCCGGGAGAACGCGGTGCTCGGCTACCAACAGCTCGCGCCCGTCCGGCGCGGGCCCTGGTTCTCCCGCGCCGCAGCGGCGAAGGCGGCCGCCGAGATCATCGCGGCGTTCGACGTCCGAGGCGGCGATCCCTCCACCCGCGCGGCGACGCTGTCGGGCGGCAATCAGCAGAAGTTCATCGTGGGTCGCGAGCTTCTGCGCTCCCCGCGTCTGCTTCTGGCCGCCCACCCGACGCGCGGTGTCGACATCGGTGCGCAGGCCGCGATCTGGAGCGAGCTCACCGCCGCTCGCGATCGGGGTCTCGCGACTCTTCTCGTCTCCGCCGACCTCGACGAGATCCTCGCCCTGTCCGATCGCATCCTGGTCCTGCACCGCGGACGCATCGTCGCCGAACTCGACGCCCGCGGGATCGACGCGGGCACGGTGGGCGAATACATGACCGGTGCGCGGGGCGGGGAGGAGGCGGCATGATCGCGCGCGTCCTCCGCACCATCGCCGGCCCGGTCATCGCGATCGTGCTCGCGCTGGTCGTCACGGCCCTGTTCCTCACCGTCTCGGGATACTCCGCGGCATCCGCCTTCGAGGTGATGTGGACCTACGGCACGACGCCGGAGTCCTTGGCATCCACCGTCAACAACGCCATCCCGCTGTACTTCGCGGGGATCGCGGCGGCCTTCTCGCTGCGCATGGGGCTGTTCAACATCGGCGTCGACGGGCAGTACCGCGTCGCGGCCCTCGTGGGCGCCGTGGTCGCCGCCTCGCTGCCGTTCCCGCTGTGGATCACCCTTCCGCTGACGCTGCTCGCGAGCGCCGCGGCCGGCGCTGCATGGGCCCTCGTGCCGGCCCTGCTGAAGGTGTACCGCGGGGTCAACGAGGTCATCACCTCGATCCTCATGAACGCGATCGCCACCACGGTGGTCGCCGTGCTGCTGGCCGACGTCTTCCGCTCCGGCGGGGGACAGAACACGGGCTCCGCGCCCATCGGCGAGAACGGCTCGATGCCCGCGCTCATCGATCTCGGAGGGCGCGTGCAGATCTCCGGGTTCCTGCCGATCGCCGTGCTGCTGGGGATCGGATTCTTCCTCCTGCACGAGAGAACGGTGTGGGGCTACACGGTGACCGTGGCGAATATCTCCCCGGATGCCGCGGAGTCCGCGGGCATCTCGGTCCGGCGCCGCATCGTCACCTCGCTCCTGGCCTCCGGCGCCATCGCGGGACTCGTGGGCCTCCCGCACGTGCTCGGAACGGCGCATCGCCTCGACGGCACGCTCCCCACGGATCTGATGTTCACCGGCTTGGCCGCCGCCCTGCTCGGCCGCTCCCATCCGATCGGCACGGCGCTGGGCGCTCTCGTGCTGGCGTTCGTGGAGCGCAGCGCCCAGGTGCTCGGCATCGTCAAGCTGCCCACCGAGGTCGGCACGCTCTTCCTGGCGGTGGTGCTGCTGAGCTCGGCGCTGGGCTACTGGATCGTGGAGAACGGCGAGCGTCGCGTGGCGCTCATGGCGGCGATCCGGCGCACGCGTGCCGGTCGCGCGAAGGAGGCGTCGACGAGATGACCGCAGTGACCACCGTCTCCCCTTCGTCTGCGGCGTCCTCCTCGGGACGCCGGCGAGCCCGCAGCGTCCTGTCCTGGGTGCTCCTGGGCTTCGGACTCCTCCTCATCGCGCAGTGGGTGTGCGATGCGCCCGGCCTGTCGTCCTCGTCGACGTGGGGCTCGGCTCTGCGCCTGACCGTCCCCATCGCGGTCGTCGCCGTCGGCGCGCTGTACTCCGAGCGCGCGGGCGTCATCAATGTCGGTCTCGAGGGCATGATGATCGGCGGAACGTGGGGAGCAGGCCTCTTCGGCTGGTTCGGCGGGCCGTGGGTCGCTCTCGTGGGCGGTGTCGTCGGCGGGCTCGTCTTCGGACTGCTGATGGCCGTTCTCTGCCTCGAGCTCGGGCTGAACCAACTCGTCGTCGGTGTCGCCATCAACGTGCTCGCGGCAGCCCTCGCCCGCTTCCTCTCCGACATCGTGTTCAGCGGACTCGACGGCGGCAGCGTCGCCCGCTCGCCCCGGATCGAGGGCAACGTGCCGCGCGTGAGCCTGCCGTTCCTCTCCGGCGGCTTCGGCACGCCCGACCCGCTGCGCGACCTCGAGGCCACCGGCATCCCGGTCCTCTCGCCCCTCGCGGGCATCGTCGGCGGGCTCACCCGCGACGTGTCGCTGGCCGCGGTCATCGGGCTCGCCCTCATCCCGCTGACCGCGTTCGTCCTGTGGCGCACGCGCTTCGGTCTGCGCATGCGCGCGTCGGGGGAGGAGCCGGCCGCGCTGCAGGCGCTG
>JARBUN010000083.1 GCA_029239635.1 Microbacterium sp.
GCGTACAGGTAGATCAGCGCGCCCGCGTGCTCGCTCGCCAGCGCGGCGGCGGTGGCCGCGCGCTCGGTGAGGTCGTTCGAGGGGACGAACCGGGCGCCGCGCAGGGTCGCATCGGTGAAGCCGGTCCGCGTGTACTCGGGCCGGGAGACGACGAAGCAAGGGCGCCCGCTCTCGACCTCGCGCTCGATCAGCGGGGCGCTGCGCTGCCACGTCTTCGGATCGAGGCCGTCGGTCTCCCACCCGTGCAGTTGGTTCGGCGCGACGTTCGTCCCGGGGATGCGGGCGCGATAGCCGACGATGCCGTGGGTGCCGGGGTCGGTGCCGGTGAGCAGGCTCGTGAGCGCTGCGGCGGTGGTGGAGGGGAAGACCGTCCGCGCGACATCGCGCCGGCCCCCGACCGAGGCCAGGAACCGCGCGTGTCCCCGGCGGGCGGTGAGGTTGTGGGCCCCCAGGCCGTCCACGACGAAGACGATGGCGCTGCGTGCGGGGGCGAACCAGTCGGAGCGGCCCTCCAACGCGGCGATCGACTGCTCCACCACACCGGTGAGGCTCCGGGAACGCGGCGGGTCCGCCGGTAGGCTGAGAGACATCGGAGCAAGTCTTCCATACGGCTCCTGCTCCCGTCCTGACGTGACGCCCGCCCGACCCGAGGCCGTATCCATGCCCGATTCCCGTTCCTCCTCCCCCGTGTCCGAGCGCATCGAAGATGTCGATGTCTCCACCGAGATGCAGGGGTCGTTCCTCGAGTACGCCTACTCGGTCATCTACTCGCGCGCGTTGCCCGACGCGCGCGACGGACTGAAGCCGGTGCAACGGCGCATCCTGTACCAGATGGCGGAGATGGGCCTGCGGCCCGACCGCGGCCATGTGAAGAGTGCTCGCGTCGTCGGCGAGGTCATGGGAAAGCTCCACCCTCACGGCGACGCCCCCATCTACGACGCGCTGGTGCGTCTCGCGCAGCACTTCTCCCTCCGCGTCCCCCTCGTCGACGGTCACGGCAACTTCGGCTCGCTCGACGACGGCCCGGCCGCCCCGCGGTACACGGAGGCTCGCCTCGCGGCACCCGCCCTGGCGCTGACCGAGAACCTCGACGAGGACGTCGTCGACTTCATCCCGAATTACGACGGCCAGTTCCAGCAGCCGGAGGTGCTCCCGGCGGCCTTCCCGAACCTCCTCGTCAACGGAGCGACGGGCATCGCGGTCGGTATGGCCACGAACATGGCGCCGCACAACCTCATCGAGGTCGTCGGCGCGGCGACCCACCTCCTGCAGAATCCGGATGCCACGGTCGAAGAGCTGATGGAGTTCGTGCCCGGCCCCGATCTCCCCTCAGGTGGCATCATCGTCGGCCTGGACGGCATCAAGGACGCCTACACGAACGGTCGCGGCAGCTTCCGGACCCGGGCGAAGGCATCGATCGAGTCGCTCGGACCGCGCCGCACCGGCATCGTCATCACCGAGCTCCCCTATCTCGTCGGGCCCGAGCGGGTGATCGAGAAGATCAAAGACGCCGTGCAGGCGAAGAAGCTCACCGGTATCGCCGACGTCACCGACCTGACCGACCGCAACAACGGTCTGCGCCTGGTCATCGGCATCAAGACCGGATTCGACCCCAAGGCCGTGCTCGAGCAGCTCTACCGCCTCACGCCGCTCGAGGATTCGTTCGGCATCAACAACGTGGCGCTGGTCGACGGGCAGCCCCAGACGCTCGGCCTGCGCGACATGCTGCGGGTCTACATCGACCACCGCGTCCGGGTCGTGACGCGCCGCAGCGAGTACCGGCTCGCCCGGAAGCGCGAGCGGCTTCACCTCGTCGAGGGCCTGCTCATCGCGATCCTCGACATCGACGAGGTCATCCAGGTCATCCGCTCGTCCGACGATGGCGAACAGGCGCGCACGAAGCTGCAGGAGGTCTTCGACCTCTCGCACCCGCAGGCCGAGTACATCCTCGAGTTGCGCCTGCGTCGCCTGACGAAGTTCTCGCGCATCGAGCTCGAAGCCGAGCGCGACCAGTTGAAATCCGAGATCGCACAGCTCGTCGAGCTGCTCGGCAGCGAGACCATGCTGCGTCAGCAAGTGGCGAAGGAGCTCGACGCCGCGGCTGACGCCTACGGCACTCCCCGGCGGACCCTGCTGCTGAACGGTGGTCCCGTCCAGCCGCGCTCGGCGAAGGCGGCGGCGGCCGCGGACCTGCAGATCGCGGATGCGCCGTGCCGCGTGTACCTCTCGGCCACCGGCCGTATGGTCCGCGCCGAGCTCATCGCCGATGCGCCCGCGGGGGGCGTCGTGCCGCCGACCCGCCGATCGAAGCACGACGCGATCCGTTCGTCCGTCGATACGACGACCCGCGGAGACATCGGTGCCGTGACCTCGGCCGGCCGTCTCGTGCGCTTCTCCCCCGTGGATCTGCCCTCCGTGCCGGCCAACTCGGTCCAGGTCGCGGCGGGGACGAAGGTCGAGCAGTACCTCACCCTGGCCAAGGGCGAGAGCGTCGTCGCGCTCGTCCCGCTGAGCGACGGTCCGACGATCGCTCTCGGCACCGAGCAGGGGATCGTGAAGCGCGTCGCCGCGAGCGAACTCGGCACCAAGCCCGAGATCGAGATCATCGCCCTCCGCGACGGCGACCGCGTGGTGGGGGCCGCTCCCGCCGGCGACAACGCGGAGCTGGTGTTCATCGCCAGCGACGCGCAGCTGCTGCGTTTCGACGCGTCGTCCGTGCGGCCCCAGGGCCGCTCGGCCAGCGGCATGGCCGGCATCCGCCTCGCCGATGGCGCGCGCGTCATCGCGTTCGCAGTCGTCGGCGCATCGGCGTTCGATGCCGTCGTCGTCACCGTGGCGGGTTCCACCGCCGCGCTCCCCGGAACCGACGCCGGCAGCGCCAAGGTCTCGGCGTTCACCGAGTACCCCGCCAAGGGGCGCGCCACCGGGGGCGTGCGCGCGCAACGTCTGCTCCGCGGGGAGGACGCTCTCGTGCTCGCGTGGGTCGGAACCGATCCGCGCGCCGTGGGGACCGACGGCTCGGTCCGGGCTCTCCCGGAGGGGGGCGCGAAGCGCGACGCCTCCGGGCAGCCTCTCGACGCGGTCATCGGCGCGATCGGCACGTCGGTTCGCTGACATCGCGGCTCGGGCCGCTGCCGGCAGGCTCCGTGGCCGCACCGTCGTGCGGACTCGGTCGGTGACACTCCGAATCGGATGCCGCGGCCCCGGTGCGCCGTGGGTGGACTCCGCAGGACGGGAGGCGTCCGCGGCCGCTCCGGCCGGATCCCGGTCCGGGGCCGCCACGCCCGGCGGGGCTCTGCCGTCAGACGTCGATGCGCTCGCGCGCGAGCCGATCGCTCGAGTCGATGATGAACTCGCGGCGCGGAGCCACGTCGCTGCCCATCAGCAGATCGAAGACGGATGCCGCGGCCTCCATGTCCGTCACCCGCACGCGGCGCAGCGTGCGCCCGGCGCGATCCATAGTGGTGGTCGCGAGCTGGTCGGCATCCATCTCTCCAAGGCCCTTGTAGCGCTGCACGGGCTCCTGCCAGCGCTTGTTCGAACGCCTGAGCTTGGTGAGGAGGGTGTGCAGCTCCTGCTCGCTGTAGGTGTAGATCGTCTCGTTCGGCTTCGTGCCCGGGTTCATCACCACGACGCGGTGCAGCGGCGGCACGGCGGCGAAGACGCGACCCTCTTCGACGAGTGGGCGCATGTAGCGGAAGAACAGCGTCAGCAGCAGGGTGCGGATGTGGGCGCCGTCGACGTCGGCGTCGCTCATCAGGATGATCTTGCCGTACCGGGCTGCGCCGAGATCGAACGAGCGGCCCGAACCGGCACCGATCACCTGGATGATCGAGGCGCACTCGGCGTTGCCCAGCATGTCGCTGATCGAGGCCTTCTGGGTGTTCAGGATCTTTCCGCGGATGGGCAGCAGTGCCTGGTACTCGCTGTTGCGCGCGAGCTTCGCGGTCCCCAGGGCCGAGTCGCCCTCGACGATGAACAGTTCGGAGTCGTTGACGTCGTTCGAGCGGCAGTCGACGAGCTTCGCTGGCAACGATGACGACTCGAGCGCGTTCTTCCGCCGCTGCGTCTCTTTGTGGGTGCGCGCCGAGATGCGCGCCTTCATCTCGGAGACGATCTTCTCGAGCAGCTGCGCGGTCTGCGCCTTGTCGTCGCGCTTGGGAGAGGCGAAGCGGGCCGCGAGCTCTTTCTGCACGACGGATGCCACGATCTGTCGCACCGCGGGCGTGCCGAGGATCTCCTTGGTCTGTCCCTCGAACTGCGGCTCCGGCAGGCGCACTGTCATGACGGCCGTGAGGCCGGCCATCAGATCGTCTTTCTCGATCTTGTCGTTGCCGACCTTGAGCTTGCGGGCGTTCTGCTCGACCTGCGCGCGCAGCACCTTCATGAGCCCCTGCTCGAAGCCCTGCTGGTGCGTTCCGCCCTTGGGGGTGGCGATGATGTTCACGAACGAGCGGGTCGTGGTGTCGTAGCCGGTGCCCCAGCGCACCGCGATGTCGACCTCGCACGCGCGCTCGACCTCGGTGGGGATCATCGATCCGCCGGGCTGCAGCACCGGCACGGTCTCGGTGAACGTGCCGGTTCCCGTGAGCCGCCAGGTGTCGGTGACCGCGGCGTCGGGCGCGAGGAACTCCGCGAACTCCGAGATGCCGCCGTCGAAGCGGTAGCTCGTCTCGACGCGCTCCTCGCCCCGTTCGTCCTGCACGACGATCTCGAGGCCCGGTACGAGGAACGCCGTCTGGCGCACGCGCTGCACGAGCTCATCGAGACCGAATGCGGCGTCTTTCGTGAAGATCTGCCGGTCGGCCCAGTAGCGGATGCGCGTGCCGGTGACTCCGCGCGGCGCCTTGCCGATGACGCGCAGTTCGCTGCTGCGCTCGAAGGGCGTGAAGGTCGAGTCGGGGGTGTCGCCCGCGAACTGCCCGGGCTCGCCGCGGTGGAACGACATCGCGTAGGTCTTGCCGCCGCGGTCGACCTCGACGTCGAGGCGCTCCGACAGCGCGTTGACGACGGAGGCGCCGACGCCGTGCAGACCGCCGGATGCCGCGTACGACCCGCCGCCGAACTTGCCGCCGGCGTGCAGCTTGGTGAAGACGACCTCGACACCGGTGAGGCCGGTGCGGGGCTCGACGTCGACCGGGATGCCGCGGGCGCGGTCGCGCACCTCGACACTGCCGTCGGCGTGCAGCACGATGTCGATGCGGGACCCGTGGCCGCCGAGGGCTTCGTCGACGGAGTTGTCGATGATCTCCCAGAGGCAGTGCATGAGACCACGCGAGTCGGTGGACCCGATGTACATGCCCGGGCGCTTGCGCACGGCTTCGAGGCCCTCGAGGACCTGCAGATGATGGGCGGAGTACTCGGACGTCACGATCTCCCAGCGTAATCGGGGCCACCGACATCGCCTGGCAGACACACAGCCGGGTCGGGTCACCGTACGCGCACAGCGAAATGTGATCAAGCCGCGGCATAGAGGAAACATCCCCGTGGTTGTATATGGAGACTCGCCCAACGACCACTTGAGGAGGGCACCCGAGATGACCACCACGACCGCACCCGAAGCGTCTGTCCTCGACCACCGCCTGACGGCGGCGGATCGCTGCGACTCCTGCGGCGCGCAGGCGTACATCGCCGCCGAGGTCAACGGCAGCGAACTGCTGTTCTGCGCGCACCACGGCCGCAAGTACGAAGAGAAGCTGCGCAGCATCGCCACCTCGTGGCACGACGAGACCGCGCGACTCCACGCCGCCGACTGAAGACCTCAGAACAGGCCCCGCATCGCTTCGCAGGAAGCGGGTCGGGGCCTTTTCTGTGTCGTCGAGTCTCGCCCTACGTGTAGACGCGCGGGAGAACGGGTGACACGCGGAGCGCGATCTCCTCGCCGATCGTGTCGATGAGCTCGGCGAGATCGGTCGCGCTGCACAGCGCGCCCCGTCCGAAGATCGAGAGCTGCTCGCCGACTTCCGCGGTCTCCCACGGAGCGACGGTCAGCGAGGTGAATCCGATCGTCTCCACCCGGCGCGGACCCGCCGCCGTGGCCACGTCGAAGAGCCCGGCCAGGGCGCTCGGAAGCCCGTGCGCGCTGCCGACGTCCACGTGCACGCCCGCGGGGTCGATCGAAACGACGGTCGCGACCACGCTGGCGATGGGCTCGATGCCGAGTTCCGCCTCGCCCGGCCCCCCGGCGGGGCGGATGCCGTACGAGAACGCGCCGACACGCACGAGGTCCTCGCGGAACTCCCCACGCGCGAACCCCGCGGCGCTGGCGGCCAGGTGCGAGAACCGCGGCTCGAGACCGGCGGCACGCGCCGCGTCGCGCGCCGCGAGGAACAGGGCACGGGCGTCGTCGTCATCGGCATCCGACGCCTCGGAGATATGCGACCAGATGCCCTCCAGCCGGACGCGGCCGTCGGCGACGAGCGCGGACGTGCGTGCGAGTGCGGCGCTCCAGTCCTCGGGGCGGATGCCGTTGCGGTGAAGGCCCGTGTCGATCTTGAGGTGCACGCGTGCGGTGCGGTCGATATCGAGCGCCGCGAGGTCATCGAGGAGCGCGTGGTCGCCGATACCGAGGTCGAGGTCGGCCGCGATCCCCCCTTCGAGGTCGTCGGCGCCGCCGATCAACCAGACGAAGATGCGCGCATCGGGCCCGGCGATGGCACGGACCGCTGCGCCGGTCACGACGTCGAATGCGCCGAACCAGCGCACCCCTTCGTCCCGGGCGCGACCCACGAGCGCCTCGAGGCCATGCGCGTAGGCGTCGTCCTTGACGACGAACATCGGCTCCGCGGGCGTCACGACGTCGCGTACGCGGCGCAGATTGCGGGCGAAGGCGTCGAGATCGACGCGGTACTCGGCGCTCATGAGTCGACCCGACGGTCGGCACGGACGCCCACGGTGGCGACGATCTCGGCGGCGCTCCAGCCCGTGGCATCCGTCCATTCCTCGAGCGAAGGGTGGCCCTCGGCGGGATCGCCGAAGAAGACGACCTCCGCTCCGCGCGGAACGGTCGTGTCGTCGACGTCGATGACGCAGACGTCCATCGCAACGCGTCCGACGATGCGGTGCCGGCGACCGTCGATGGACACCGTCACGGCATTGCCGAGCGAGCGCACCACGCCCTGGGCGTAGCCTCCCGTGACGAGGGCCACGGTCGTGTCGTGCGGAGCGCGATGGGTGTAGCCGTACGACACGCCTTCACCGCGCAGAAGCGCCTTGGTGCCCAGGGCACGGCCGCGAAGCGACATCACGGGGAGCGCGCGCGAACCCGGCAGGCCGAACAGCGTCGCGGCGTCCAGCCCCGTGGCCTCCCACCCCAGATCGGACAGCACGGATGCCACCCATGCGGCGCCGTGACCCCAGCCGTCGGCGGCGAGAACGTCGTCGTCCCCGCCCACGGCGAGGGGGGCGTTGTGGCGCAGCGCGGCTGCGGACACGAGCGCGACCGGAGTGACTCCCCCGGCGGCGGGCGCGCGGGCAGGGAGCGTGGAGGTCACGCCTCTAGACTAACGGGGTCCGTCATCCCCGACCCCGGAGCGTGCATGCCTAACCAGGGCTTCTCCCCCGTCACCCGTCTGCGTTACCTCGCCGGACGCGCTCGTCGCATCGACGTGGGCTCGGTGATCGAACGAGCCAAAGAGGCGTCGACACAGCACGGCAAGGCTCTGCCCCTCGTCGTCGCCGACATGCTCTACCAGGCCGGCGTGAAGAACGTCGGCTTCCAGGACTACATCGACTACGACTTCGCGATCCTCACCCCCGCCGAGCGCGCGACGTACATGACGCACCCGGTGTCGAACCAGATCTCGCAGAAGTACGACCACCCCGATTACCGCGGCCTGTTCCAGGACAAGGTCGAGTTCGACAAGACCTTCAGCGAGTTCCTCCGCCGCGACTGGATGGTGGTGGATGCCGACAACGCCGACGAACTGCGTGCCTTCACCGAGCGCCTCGGCACCATCGTCACGAAGGAGCCGGTCGGCCAGGCCGGCACCGGGGTGCACCGCTACCACGCGGCCGAGGTGAAGGATTGGTCGGAGTTCCATCGCGGCCTGCTCGAGCGCGGCGAGATCCTCGTCGAAGAGGTCATCCGTCAGCACGACGATCTCGCGGCCGTCTGCCCCGGAACCGTCAACACCACCCGTGTCACCGCGTTCTTCGACGGGGAGAAGACCCACATCCTCGCGATGGCGCAGAAGTTCGGCCGCGGTGCGGTCAGTGACCAGATGACCTTCGGCGGCTTCTACACGATGCTCGACGAGACCGGTCACGCCCTCGGCGCCGGCTACGACTCGCACGGTCACGTGCACGAGCTGCACCCTGACTCCGGCGTCCGCATCGCCGACTTCCAGCTGCCGATGATCGACGAGGTCAAGGCGTTCGTCGACCAGGTCGCACGCGTCGTCCCCCAGGTGCAGTACGTCGGCTGGGACATCGTCGTCGGTCCCGACGGCCCCGTGCTCGTCGAGGGCAACTGGGGCGCGGGCGTGTACGAGAACAAGCCCAGCGTCACCGGAATCCGCACCGGGCACAAGCCGCGCTACCAGGCCGCCATCGGGTTCTGATCCCGGATGCCGAGAAGGCCCGTCCCCGAAAGGGGGACGGGCCTTCTTCTCGTCTGTTCGTCAGCTGCGGCGGACGATGCCGAGCGGCGTGGACTCGTGTCCCTGGCCGAGCGGGTTGTCCTTGAGGATCGCGACGAGACGCTTCTCGCCGGCCTTGTCCATCGTGGACCCGAGGATGTTGCCGCCGAGGTCGTTGATGTCGACGACGGCCACGTCCAGGTCGATGCCGAGCAGCGACTTCAGTCGCGCGGCGACCTCGCGGGGGCGCTCCGGACCGAGCACGACGGCCTGGTTGTACGGCGGGATCGTGCCCTTGGTGGGACCGTCGATCGCGCGCGCCTTGTCTCCGGCGATGCGGTAGAAGTCGCCCTTGCGGCCGAACGCCTTGGTGACGGCCGAAACGGCCGCGGCGAACAGGATGCGGGGTGTGCCGCACTCGCGCAGCGCCATCTCCATCGTCTCGGGCATGCCGAGTCCGATGCCGTAGGGCGTGCGCGTGACGTACTTCGACAGGAACAGCGCGAGCTTGCGGGGCGTGATCGAGTCGAGCTTGTACGAGCGGCCCTGCGTGATGGCGACGATCTTCTCGGTGACGAACAGCAGGTCGCCCGGCTGCACGGCATCCTTCGCGTACTCGAGGATGAACGCGTCGAGGTCGTCACCCGGCATGACGACCCGTGTGCGGATCGGGATGCGGGCGTACGACGTGCCGTCGACGGTGCGGGTGAGCGCCTTGCCGGCGTTGGCCTCGCCGCTCATTCGAGGTAGTCCCGGAGCGACTGCGAACGCGACGGGTGCCGCAGCTTCGCCATCGTCTTGGACTCGATCTGACGGATGCGCTCGCGCGTGACACCGAAGGTGTCGCCGATCTGGTCGAGCGTCTTGGGCTGACCGTCTCCGAGGCCGAAGCGCATGCGGATCACACCCGCCTCCCGCTCGCTGAGCGAGTCGAGGAGCGACTCCAGCTGACGCTGCAGCATGGTGAAGCCCACCGCGTCGGCGGGGACGACCGCTTCGGTGTCCTCGATGAGGTCACCGAACTCGCTGTCTCCGTCTTCACCGAGGGGCGTGTGCAGCGAGATCGGCTCACGGCCGTACTTCTGCACCTCGATGACCTTCTCTGGGCTCGCGACCGAGGTCCTGCAGCATCTGGCGCTGGACGCGCGCGAGCTTGTTGATGACCTCGACCATGTGCACCGGGATACGGATGGTGCGGGCCTGGTCTGCCATGGCGCGGGTGATCGCCTGGCGGATCCACCAGGTGGCGTAGGTCGAGAACTTGAAGCCCTTGGTGTAGTCGAACTTCTCGACGGCACGGATCAGGCCCAGGTTGCCCTCCTGGATGAGGTCGAGGAACTGCATGCCGCGACCGGTGTAGCGCTTCGCGAGCGAGACCACGAGACGCAGGTTGGCCCCGAGCAGGTGGCTCTTGGCGCGCTGGCCGTCGCGCGCGACCCACTGCAAGTCGAGCCCGAGCTGGCTCGTCTTCTCGGCCGCCGACATGTTCGACAGCTTCTCTTCGGCGAACAGACCGGCTTCGATGCGCATCGCGAGCTCGACCTCTTCGGCCGCGTTCAGGAGCGGGACCTTACCGATCTGCTTCAGGTAGTCCTTGACCGGGTCGGCCGTCGCGCCGGTGATCTGCGCCGAGTAGACGGGGACGTCGTCCTCATCGCTCGACGAGATGACGATGGCACCGGTGGGAAGCGCCTCAGCGGGTGCCTTCGCGGTCTCTTCGTCGTCGTCGGTGTCGTCGTCCGACTTCTTCGCCACGGGCTTTGCCTCGTCGTCGCTGTCGTCGTCGTCGGCGTCGATTTCGACGTCGACCTCTTCGTCGACCTCTTCTTCGTCTTCGAGGTCGTCGTCCTTCTTGGCCTTCGTCTTGGCCTTCGCCGGCGCAGCCTTGGCCTTGGCGGGGGCCTTCTTGGCCGACGTCTTCGTCGACGTCGTCACGGTCTCCTCGGAAGTGTCGAGGTCGGTGTCCTTCGCACTCCGGGAGCGGGTCTTGGTGTTCGTGCCTGCCACGTTTCGCCTTTCACCGGGAACGTACGTCGCACGGCCGCCGGTCGTTCTCGGACACTAGTAAGACCCTTGTCAAGTCCGGAGCCGAGGAGCGGGGCTCCTGGACCGGACGACAACGGGTCAGGTTCTTCATTGTCTCACATCCTCGACGCGGGACTTGACGTACGCCGGGGATCTATGCGTAGTAACGCGGAGACGAGGCAGCGCATTCCTCGATGAGCCACTCGAGTCGGCATCCGGGGCGACGCCGACCGCGGAGTACCGCTCCTCGTCCGCGGAGTAGCTGGCGACCCCGCTCAGCCCAGAGGACCTCGTCGGTCGTCATCGCCCGGACCGGATGCCAGGAATCGTTCGAGCTCGGCCGCCAGTTCATCGGCGCTGGGCAGATCGCCGGTGTGGATGATCGGCGTGGCCTGCGTCGAGCCGGCCATGTACGCGTCGTAGCGCTCCTCCAGTCCCTGGAGCATGCGCGTGAGCTCGTCGCTTCCCGTGACCTGTTCGGTCACCTTCGCCACGAACTCGCGGTTCTCCTCGCGCAGCACCTCGCCAGAGAACACGAGACCGGTCGCCACCGTGAGGCTGTCGAGTGCCGCGAGGGTGGCGGCGGGGTACTCGGTGTCGGCGAGGTAGTGCGGCACGAGCAGGGCGAAGCCGGCCACCTTGGCGCCGGCCTCGGCGAAGCGGTACTCGAGCAGATGCCCGACCGTCGACGGAACCTGGGTGTGCGGACGCCACACAGAGTGCGCCTCGGCGAGGTCGGAGCGCGTGCCGCTCACGGTGCTGCCGATGGGACGGGTGTGCGGGACGGGGAGCGGGATGGCGTGCACCCAGGTCACCGACGACACCTGGAGACCGGCGGCGAGCTCGAGGACGCTCTCCGCGAAGGCCTCCCAGAGGAAGTCCGGTTCGTACCCGGCGAGCAGGAGGAACGGGCTGCCCAGGGAGTCGTGCGCGAGGGACAGCTCGAGGCGCGGCGGCCGGTAATCCGTGAGGTGGTCCTCGACGAACGTGATGAGCGGACGGCGGGCGCGGTAGTCCAGAAGCGTGTCGTTGTCGAACGCCACGAGCGCGTGCGGCTCGAGGTCGTTGCGGAAGTACTCGACCAGCCGGGTGACAGCCCCGCCTGCGTCGGTGAACCCGGTGAGCGCGATCACCAGGGGAAGCCCCGAGGGCACCGGCGGCGCGGAGGGCGCGCGGTCATACAGCGGTGCGGAATACGGCATGCCCTCCAGCTTACGAGCCGGGTCCCACGGCGGGGTCCGGTGCGTCCCGCTGCTAGCGAACACGGGCGAACCTAGGATGGAAGGCATGCCCTTTCCTTCTGTGGCGCACACCGACGCCCCCCTCCGCGAATCCGACGCCGATGCGATCCTCCTGGTGGTCGCCAAGCCCGTAGGTGAAGGAGCAGACCCCGAGGGGTGGGAGGGGTTGGGTGCGACCCTCAAGGCGGTCGGCTTCACCGGCGCCGCGGGATCGTTTCAGCGCGTCTACCTTCCCGGCGCGACCATTCCTCTCGCGGTCGTGGGCGCGGGGACGGCACCGGATGCCGCCGCTCTCCGCGACGCGGCCGGCGCCGGCCTTCGCCAGCTGACGGGCTTCGAGCACGTCGCGGTGGAAGCGCTGACGCCTGCCGACTGGCGCCCGCTCGCGGAGGGGGCGGCTCTCGGCGGTTACCGCTTCGCCGACTATAAGAAGGACTCGCCCAAGACGCGTGCTCATCGAGTGACGGTCTTCTCCGCTCAGGCCCCCTCCGAAGACGACGTCGTCGCCGTAGCCGCCGTGTCCGGAGCTGTCGCGCTCGTCAAAGACCTCGTGACCACGCCCGCAGAGTGGCTGGGACCCGCAGATTTCGCGGACGAGGCGGTCAAGGCGGTGGCCGGTCTCCCCGTCGAGGTCGAGGTCCTCGATGAGGAAGCCCTTCGCGACGGCGGGTACGGCGGCATCCTGGGGGTGGGGCAGGGCTCGGACCGCCCGCCGAGACTCGTCCGCCTCGACTACTCTCCCGCCGGTGCGCAGCGTCACGTCGCCCTCGTCGGCAAGGGCATCACCTTCGATACCGGTGGTCTGTCTCTGAAGCCGCCGGCCTCGATGGTCGGGATGAAGTACGACATGTGCGGCGCGGCGACGGTCCTCGCGGTCCTCAAAGCGGCGGCCGAGATGGCTCTCCCGGTGCGCGTCAGCGCGTGGCTGTGCATCGCCGACAACATGCCGTCCGGACGCGCCACGCGCCCCGGTGACGTTCTGCGCACGCTGGACGGAACCACCGTCGAGGTTCTGAACACGGATGCAGAGGGCCGACTCGTCCTCGCGGATGGACTCGCCGCCGCGAGTCGCGAACGGCCCGACCTCCTCGTGGACGTCGCCACGCTGACCGGCGCGATCACGATCGCCCTGGGCAACCGGCACACCGGTGTCATGGGCGAGGACGAGGCCGTTGCCGAGTACCTCGCCGCTGCGTCGCGTGCTTCGGAGCTGGCGTGGCAGCTTCCTCTTCCCTCGCACATGGTGGATGACCTCGACTCCCCCATCGCCGACCTCCAGAACGCGAAGATCGGCGATCCGGCGGGAGGCTCCCTCTTCGCGGGGCTCTTCTTGCGCCACTTCGTCGGTCGCGTCTCGGATGACGCCGACGCCGCTCGCATCCCGTGGGTGCACCTCGACATCGCCGGCGTGGGTATGAACAAGGGGGCCCCGTTCGGGTACACCGACAAGGGCGTGACCGCCGCGACGGTGCGCTCGCTCGTCGAGTTGCTGGCGAGCTCGCGATGACCGATCACTCCGCCGACGTCGTCGTCCTCGGGGGCGGGAGCGGTGGCTATGCCGCCGCCCTGCGCCTCGCTTCTGCATGCCGCTGAGGCCGCGGATGCCGCTCGCGATGCGGCCCGCTTCGGTGTGAACGCCACCCTGTCGGGTATCGATCCGGCCGGCGTGCGTGCGTACCGAGAAGGGATCGTCGCGAAGAAGTTCAAGGGTCTCGAGGGACTCATCTCGGCGCGGGGCATCCGCGTCGTGCGCGGCGAAGGAACCCTCGAATCCGGGCCCGTTGTGCGTGTCGGCGAGGATCGCTATCGGGGCACCGATGTAATCCTCGCGACGGGGTCGTACAGCCGTAGCCTGCCCGGTCTCGAGGTCGGTGGACGTGTCCTGACGAGCGAGCAGGCTCTGGATCTCGACGTCATCCCGGGGCGCGTCGTCGTTCTGGGCGGCGGAGTCATCGGCGTGGAGTTCGCGAGCGTCTGGCGATCGTTCGGCGTCGACGTCACGATCGTCGAAGCCCTTCCGCATCTGCTTCCCGCAGAGGACGTCGCATCCAGCAAGGCCCTCGAGCGGGCGTTTCGCAAGCGTGGGATCGAGTTCCGGCTCGGTCGGCGATTCGCCTCGCTGCGCGAGAACGACCAAAGCGTCACCGTCGTCCTCGACGATGACGCCGAACTCACCGCGGACTACGTCCTCGTCGCTGTCGGACGCGGCCCCGCCACCGCGGGCCTCGGATTCGAGGAGGCCGGTGTCGTCCTGGAGCGCGGCTTCGTGCAGACCGACGATCGTTTGCGCACCGACGCGCCCCACATCTGGGCCGTCGGCGACATCGTGCCGGGCCTGCAGCTGGCGCATCGGGGCTTCCAGCAGGGCATCTTCGTGGCCGAGGAGATCGCCGGGCTGTCGCCCGTGCTCGTCCCCGACGTCGATGTGCCCCGTGTGGCCTACTCGCACCCCGAAGTGGCGTCGGTCGGGCTGACCGAGGCGCAGGCGCAGGATCGTTACGGATCCGAGGCCGTCCGCTCGTACGAGTACAACCTCGCGGGGAACGGCAAGAGTGAGATCATCGGTACGTCGGGCATCGTCAAGATCGTCCGACGGATCGACGGGCCGGTCGTCGGTACCCACCTCGTGGGCGACCGCGTCGGTGAGCTGATCACCGAGGCCCAACTCGCGGTGGGCTGGGAAGCCCACCCGGAAGACATCGCGCCGTTCATCCACGCGCACCCCACCCAGAGCGAGGCGCTCGGCGAAGCCTTCCTGGCACTCGCCGGAAAGCCCCTGCACGCACTTTGACCGCTCGCCGGTCACTAAGCTAGATACCGCATCCGGTACGAAGGAGACATATCCATGAGCACTTCCGTCGTCCTCCCCGCTCTCGGTGAGAGCGTGACCGAGGGAACGGTCACCCGCTGGCTCAAGCAGGTCGGTGACACCGTCCAGGAGGACGAGGGTCTGCTGGAGATCTCGACCGACAAGGTCGACACAGAGATCCCCTCGCCCGTCTCGGGCGTGATCGAAGAGATCCTCGTGCAAGAAGACGAGACCGTCGAGGTCGGCGCGGTGCTGGCGAAGATCGGCGACGGTTCGGGTGCCGCGTCCTCGAACGACGCCCCTGAGGCCGCTCCCGCGGCGCAGGAAGAAGCCCCCGCGCAGCAGGAGGCTCCTGCCGAGGAGTCCGCTCCCGCTGCCGAACCCGCAGCGGCTCCCGCCCCCGCGTCCTCCGGCGACGCGACCGACGTCAAGCTCCCCGAGCTGGGCGAGAGCGTGACCGAGGGCACCGTCACCCGCTGGCTCAAGGCCGTCGGCGACGACGTCGCCGTCGACGAGCCGCTGCTGGAGATCTCGACCGACAAGGTCGACACCGAGATCCCCTCGCCGGTCGCCGGAACCCTGCAGGAGATCGTCGTGCAGGAGGACGAGACGGTCGCCGTCGGC
>JARBUN010000084.1 GCA_029239635.1 Microbacterium sp.
GACTTCGACTACGACGAGGCGTCGCTCGCGGCCATCCAGACGAACAAGCAGGTCAAGGTCATCGACCGCGTCCTGCAGGAGTGGCGCACCCGCCCGGGCGTGAACAACGCCGGGGGAGAGGCATCCCGTCGCCTGCACCTGCACTTCTGGGCCAAGCCCCTCGAGGTCGTGAAGGACGACGCGGGCCGCGTCGCCGCATTCCGATACGAGCGCACCAAGCCCGACGCCGAGGGCGGTGTCGTCGGGACCGGCGAGATCCGCGAGGTGCCGATCCAGGCGATCTACCGCGCCGTCGGCTACTTCGGTTCGCCGCTGAAGGACATCCCCTTCGACGAGCGCCACGGCGTCATCCCCAACCACGAGGGCCAGGTGCTCTCGGCCGATTCGAACGAGCGGATCCCCGGCGTCTACGCCACCGGGTGGATCAAGCGCGGTCCCGTCGGCCTCATCGGACACACCAAGTCGGATGCCATGGAGACCGTGCGCCACGTCATCAACGACCAGAGCGAGTGGTGGCGTCCCGCGCACCCCGAGGAGGAGGCGATCCCCGCCCTGCTCGAGGAACGCGGGGTGCGCTGGACCGACCTCGACGGGTGGCACCGCCTCGACGAGCACGAGATGGCCCTGGGCGCCCCGCACGAGCGCGCGCGCATCAAGGTCGTGCCCCGCGACGAGATGATCGCGATCTCGCGCGGCGAGTGAGCCCCGCCGAACCGCCCCGTCCCCGGACGGGGCGGTTCGTCGTTCGCGCGAGTACCATCCCCCGATCGGCGGGGGCAACCCTCGTGCGCGGATTCGGCCCGCATCGACAGGATGGAAGCCACGACGCCGGGCATCGACGCCCGCGCACCGAGGCGAGGGGGCCGGATGCGAAACCTGAAACGGATCGTGGCCGGAGCCTCGGCCCTCGCGCTCGCGGGGACGCTGGGCGCCTGTTCCGCGGACGACGGGGTGCCGACCCTGACCTGGTACATCAACCCCGACGACGGCGGTCAGGCCGAGATCGCGGCATCCTGTACAGAAGCCGCCGACGGGGCGTACCGCATCGAGACGTCGCTGCTGCCGCGAGATGCGGCATCGCAGCGCGAACAGCTCGCTCGCCGCCTCGCCGCAAGCGACCGGTCGCTCGACATCATGAGCCTCGACCCTCCGTTCATCCCCGAGCTCGCCGAGCCCGGCTTCCTCGCCCCCGTCCCCGATGACCTGCAGGACACCGAGGGGATCGTCGAGGGGGCGGTGCAGTCCGCCAGCTGGAACGGCGAACTCGTCACGGTGCCGTTCTGGGCCAACACGCAGTTGCTCTGGTACCGCAAGTCGGTCGCCGAAGCCGCCGGTCTCGACATGACGCAGCCGGTCACGTGGGACCAGATCATCCAGGCCGCGGAGGATCAGAACAAGCAGCTGGGCGTGCAGGGCGCACTCGCCGAGTCGCTCACCGTCTGGATCAACGCCCTCGTCGCGTCGGGCGGCGGGAAGATCCTCGAGGACCCCGAGGCCAAGCCCGACGAGATGCAGCTCGGACTCGAATCCGACGCGGGCAAGAAGGCCGCCGAGATCATCGGACGCATCGGCTCCTCGGGGCTGGGCGGCGCGGGGCTTCCGACCGCGGATGAGAACGCCAGCATGAACCTCTTCCAGGGCGACAACGGCTCCTTCATGGTCAACTGGCCGTTCGTCTACCCGGCCATGCAGGGCGCGGCCCCCGACGTCGTGGAAGACCTCGGCTGGGCGGTGTATCCCCGAGTGGATGCCGGCACCCCGGCCGCTCCTCCCGTCGGAGGCATCAACCTCGGCGTCGGGGCGTACAGCGAGCACGTGGACCTCGCCTGGCAGGCCGTCCAGTGCATCGTGAGCCCTGAGAACCAGGCGCAGTACTTCGTCACCAACGGCAACCCGCCCTCGAACCTCGCCGCGTACGACGACGCCGAGGTGAAGGAGAAGTTCCCGATGGCCGACACCATCGCCGAGTCGCTGCAGCTCGGCGCGCCGCGGCCCCAGACGCCGTACTACAACGAGATCTCGATCGGGCTGCAGCGCACGTGGCATCCGCCGAACGCCGTGAACCCCGATACGACGCCGGAGACCTCGACCGACTTCATCCTCGCGGTGCTCAGAGGGGAGCGACTGCTGTGACCGCCGAAATCGCCGCCACCGGAAAGCTGCGGGCCGACAAGGCGCCGGGCGCGAAGCCCAAGAAGCGCCGCTCCGACCGCGCGCGGGCCGAGGCCCGCCTGGGCTGGATGCTCGCCGGCCCCGCCTTCGGCATCATGCTCCTGGTCACGCTGTACCCGATCGTGCAGGCGCTCTGGGATTCGCTGTTCAGCCTGCGCCTCACCGCGCCCGATGACCGAGAGTTCATCTGGTTCCGCAATTACCAGGTCATCCTCGGCGACCCGGCTTTCTGGCAGTCGATGGGCGTGACGCTGTTCATCACGGTCATCACGGTGCTGCTCGAGCTCATCATCGGCTTCGGGTTCGCGCTCGTCATGCACCGGGCGATCAAGAAGCTCCGCGGGTTCGCCCGCACGGCGATCCTCGTTCCCTACGGCATCATCACCGTCGTCTCGGCGTTCGCGTTCTTCTACGCCTTCGACATCAACTCCGGCGGCTACGTCAACAGCTGGCTGTCGTGGATCCCCGGTTTCGACGAGAACCTCAACTGGTTCGCCTACCAGGGCACCTCGCTCACGGTCATCATCCTCAGCGAGGTCTGGAAGACGACGCCGTTCATCTCTCTCCTGCTCCTGTCGGGGCTGGCCCAGGTGCCCGGCGACCTCGAAGAGGCGGCGAAGGTCGACGGGGCCACCGGCTGGGAGGTGCTGCGCCGCGTGATCCTGCCGAACATGAAGGCCGCGATCATGGTGGCCGTGCTCTTCCGCACACTCGAGGCGTTCCGCATCTTCGACAACATCTTCATCATGACCGCCGGGGCCAACGACACCGAGGCGCTGTCGCTGCTGGCCTACAACACCTCGATCGGGCGCCTCGAGATCGGGCTCGGCTCCGCGATCTCGGTGCTGCTGTTCCTCAGCGTCCTGATCATCGCCGGCATCTTCATCAAGGGCTTCAAAGTGGACCTGTCGGCGGGGAGGAACTCCTGATGCGCGCAATGACCTGGCCCCAGCGGATCATGTGGCTCGTGATCATCGCGGCCGTGCTCGTCTGGTCGCTCTTCCCGGTCTTCTCGATCGCGATGACGTCGTTCAAGACGCAGGCGGGCCTGTTCTCGGGGACGCTCCTCCCGCAGGAGTGGACGCTCGACAACTACGCCACGATCCTCGCCCCGGGCGGCAGCGCGCAGGACCTGTTCCTTCCCGCGCTGCGCAACTCGATCGGCATCTCGCTCATCGCGACGTTCATCGCGGTGGTGCTCGCCACCCTCTGCGCCTACGCGATCGCTCGGCTCGACTTCCCCGGCAAGCGCATCATCCTCACCACGGCGCTGGCGGTGTCGGTGTTCCCGATCGTGTCGATCGTGACGCCGCTGTTCAACCTGTGGCGCGTGGTCGGCCTGTACGACACGTGGCTCGGCCTGATCATCCCGTACCTGTCGCTCACGCTGCCGATCTCGATCTGGACGCTCGCGGCCTTCTTCCGCCAGATCCCGTGGGAGCTCGAGCAGGCCGCACAGGTCGACGGCGCGACCCCGTTCGAGGCGTTCCGCAAGACCGTCGTCCCGCTCGCGGCTCCCGGAGTGTTCACCACCGCGATCATCGCCTTCTTCATCGCGTGGAACGACTTCGTCTACGGCATCTCGCTGACATCGACGGATGCCGCGCGCCCGGTGCCCGCGGCCCTGTCGTTCTTCACCGGGGCCTCGCAGTTCGAGGAACCCACCGGCGCCATCTCGGCCGCCGCCATCGTGGTGACGATCCCCATCGTGATCGTCGTCGTCATCTTCCAGCGTCGGATCGTGTCCGGTCTGACCCAGGGCGCCGTCAAGGGATAAGGAGAGAGCTCGTGGCATCCATCACTCTCAACAGGATCGTCAAGACCTACGACGACGGTTTCACCGCGGTCAAGGGCGTCGATCTCGACATCGCCGACGGCGAGTTCGTGATCCTCGTCGGGCCGTCGGGCTGCGGCAAGTCGACGCTGCTGCGCATGATCGTCGGGCTCGAGGACATCTCCGACGGAGAGCTGAAGATCGCCGACGAGGTCGTCAACGACAAGGCGCCGAAGGACCGCAACCTCGCGATGGTCTTCCAGAACTACGCGCTGTACCCGCACCTCACCGTGTACGAGAACATCGCGTTCCCGATGCGGCTGAAGTCGAGCGACCTGGACGACAAGGAGATCGACGAGCGGGTACGCCGCGCCTCGAAGCTGCTCGAACTCGACGAGCACCTCGAGCGCAAGCCCGCGAACCTCTCCGGTGGACAGCGCCAGCGCGTCGCGATGGGACGCGCGATCGTGCGCAACGCCAGCGCGTTCCTCTTCGACGAACCGCTGTCGAACCTCGACGCGAAGCTGCGCGGCCAGATGCGCACCGAGATCGCCCGCCTGCAGCGCTCGCTCGGCATCACGACCGTCTACGTCACCCACGACCAGACCGAGGCCATGACCCTCGGCGACCGGGTCGCGGTGCTGCGCCGGGGTGAGCTGCAGCAGGTCGCGAGTCCGCGCGGGCTCTACGACCAGCCGGTCAACCTCTTCGTCGCGGGCTTCATCGGGTCGCCGCCCATGAACTTCCTCAGCGGCACGGTCGACGGCGACGTGCTGCGCCTGCCCATCGCCGACGTCCCGCTCGACGACCGGCTGCGCAAAGCGGTCGAGGGCCGCGACCTCGTGATCGTCGGCGTCCGCCCCGATGCTTTCGAGGATGCGGATGCCACCGAGCGCGACCTCGCGGGAGGGGTCACCGCCGAGCTCGACATCGAGATGACCGAGTGGCTCGGCGAAGTGCTCTACGCCTACGTGCCGTATGAGACGGATGCCACGGTGAAAGACAAACTGTCGGAGCTCGACCGCGACCTCGACGGCGAGAGCCTGCGCACCGAACTCGTCGTGGCCCTGGATGCCATGAGTTCGATCCGTGCGGGAGACGCGGCGCGCCTGTGGTTCTCGCCGGACTCGTTGCACCTGTTCGACCCCGAGACGGGCGTGAACCTCACGCGCGACGAGGCGAAGGCCGAGAAGCTCGAGGAGGATGCCCGGGCCGCGCGCAAGCGCGCGCTGGAGCGGGCCAAGGAGCGGGCGTCGCGCGAGGACACGTCGGCGTCGCGCTGAGCGTCGGGCCGAACTCCCGAAGTTCTGCCGCTCCGGGGCCCTCCGCGACGTTCCCGACATCGGGAGAGACCGTTTCTCCGGAGTTTCGCCCGCGTCAGACGGTCGAACCGGACTGGCCCACCCAGCTGTAGAACGCGACGAACGCCGCCGCGCCGCCGAGGGTGACGAGACTCCCGAGCACCCCGGGCGCGACGCGGGGGCGGGCGGCCATGACCGTGGCGACCACCAAAGCGACGCCGAGAAGCATCTGCACGACCCAGTACACCGGGCTGGTGGTCGCGGCGACGACCGTCACCCCGTAGATGCCCTCGCCGATGAGGACCGCGGCGACGGGAGCAGCCGCGAACGGCTTCCAGGAGCCGGGGCCCCAGCGCAGGAGCGAGGCCGAGAGCCCCACCACGGGGCCGGCGAAGAGCCCGATGATGGTGAACGTGTCCTGGAACGGTTCGGCGTAGTAATACCCGCGCCAGCCCGAGACGATCCGGTACCCCTCGACGAGCAGCACGAACGACACGACGCCGAGAGCCGCGGCGAGCGGGGGTCGCGCCCGCGTCAGCCAGACGAGACCGAACGCGAGGATGGTCCAGCCTCCTGCGGAGTTGGCGAACGAGACGAGAGCGTCGGGAAGCACGGTCTGGCCGAAGCTCGTGAGCCCGCCCAGGGTGAGCGAGGCGGCGGCGACGGAAACGGCGGGGACGAGCCAGTGTCGGGGGTGCACGTTCCCACGCTAGGAATCGACCGACGTGCGCGCGTCCGCCGGAGGAGGGCAGGGCGTCATCCTCGAGAGGGATATCGCCGCCGTAGGCTGGGGCGATGGGGGAGTGGCATCCAGACATCCTCGGTGAGGGCTTCGAGCAGCAGACCCTCCCGCTCGATGACGATGTCGACGGAGAGGTCGTCGCCACGCTCGTGCGAGCCCGGCCGCACGCGGGTGCCCGTCTTTTCGGTGAACTCCGCGACATCGACGTGCTCTACGTGCACGGGTGGTCGGACTACTTCTTCCAGACCGATCTCGCCCGCTTCTTCACCGACCGCGGTGCCCGCTTCTACGCCCTCGACCTTCGCAAGTACGGTCGCAGTCTGCGGTCGTCCGTCGCGCCGGGCTACGTCGCCTCGCTCGACGTCTACGACGCCGACATCGCCGCCGCTCTGGATGCCATGGCCACCGCACGCGAGGGGCGCCGGCTCCTGCTGTTCGGGCACAGCACCGGCGGCCTGACGTTGACGCTCTGGGCGGCGCGGCACCCCGGGGTGGCCGATGCGCTCGTCTTGAACAGTCCCTGGCTCGAGCTGCAGCTCGGCCCGCTCGGTCGCCAAGCCCTCGCTCCGATCGTCAACGTCCGCGCGCGCTTCGACCCGCTCGGCACGCACCCGGTCGTCGACCTCGGCTTCTACACCCGTGCTCAGCGCGACCTCGGAACGCTTCCCGACAGTCCGGACGGCTGGCGGCCGGCGCAGGGCTTCCCGACTCATCCGGGGTGGCTGGCCGCCATCATCGCGGGGCACGCGCGGGTGGCATCCGGGCTCGATGTGGGCTGCCCCGCCCTCGTGCTTCTGTCGGCGCGGTCGACGGTGGCGCTGACCTGGAACGACGCGATGCGCGAGACCGACTCGGTGCTGGTCGTCGATGACATCGCCCGCGCTGCGACCCGCATCGCCCGTACGGTCACGATCACGCGCATCGAGGGGGCGCTGCACGACGTGTTCCTGTCGGCGCCGAAGGCGCTCGATGCCGCGTACGCGGCGCTCGAGGACGGGGTGCGAGGGCTAGCGTAGAACGCGATCGAAGGAGCCCCATGATCCCCACCGCCACCGAGCGCTATCGCGCCGCCCGCGACGAACTCCTCGCGGCGCGCACCGATCCCGACCGCGCGGCGGCGTTCTCGTGGCCGCAGTTCGACGGCCCGTTCAACTGGGCGATCGACTGGTTCGACCCGATGGCGCGCGGAAACGACGCTCCCGCGCTGATCGTCGTCGACGATGACGGCACCCACCACCAGCGCACGTTCGACGAACTCGCGCGCCGTTCGGATCAGGTCGCCGCCTGGTTGGCATCCCGAGGCGTCCGACGGGGGGACGCGGTCCTGCTCATGCTCGGCAACCAGGTCGAGCTGTGGGAGGCGATGCTCGGCATCATGAAGCTCGGCGGCGTGATCGCGCCGACCACGACCGCCCTCGGTGCGGGCGATCTGACCGACCGCATCCAGCGAGCACAGATCCGTCACGTCATCGTCGGAGCCACGGATGCCGACAAGTTCGACGACCTGCCCGAAGGTCTCGGCCGTATCGTCGTGGGCGGTGAGCAAGCGGGATGGGCCGCCTACGAGGACGCGTTCGTGACCGAGGCGGCGCCCGCGCGGCATCCGGGAACCGTCGCCGACGACCGTCTGCTCCTCTACTTCACCTCGGGGACGACGTCGAAGCCGAAGCTCGTCGAGCACACGCACGCGTCGTATCCCGTCGGGCACCTCACGACGATGTACTGGTTGGGGCTGCAGCCCGGTGACGTGCACCTCGCGATCAGTTCGCCGGGGTGGGCGAAGCACGCGTGGAGCCTCTTCTTCGCGCCGTGGATCGCCGGGGCGACGGTGCTCGCGCTGAACTACTCCCGGTTCTCGGCCGAGCGTCTGCTCGACGAGCTCGAACGCGACCGGGTGACGACCTTCTGCGCGCCGCCGACGGTGTGGCGGATGCTGATCCAGGCCGACCTCACCGGGCGCCGAGGCGTGCTGCGCGAGGTCGTCTCGGCGGGGGAGCCGCTCAACCCGGAGGTCATCGCGACCGTGCAGCGCGCGTGGGGCCTGGACATCCGCGACGGATACGGCCAGACCGAGATGACCGCCGTCGTGGCGAACACCCCGGGCGCCCAGCTCGTCCCCGGGTCGATGGGGCGCCCGCTGCCCGGCTGCCCCGTCGTGCTGGTCGACCCCCTCACCGGGAAGCCGGCGGACGAGGGGGAGATCTGCCTCGACCTGTCGGATCGACCTCTCAACCTCATGACCGGCTACGTCGGCGATGCCGAGCGAAACGCGGAGTCCACGCAGAACGGCCTGTTTCACACGGGCGATGTGGCGCGCCGCGACGAGCTCGGCACCATCACGTACATCGGACGCACCGACGACGTCTTCAAGTCGTCGGACTACAAGATCAGCCCGTTCGAGCTCGAGAGCGTGCTCATCGAGCACCCGGCCGTCGTGGAGGCGGCCGTGGTCCCCGCTCCCGACGAGCTGCGCCTGTCGGTTCCCAAGGCGTACATCGTGCTGGCATCCGGTTTCGAGCCCGGTGAGGATGTCGCGATCGACATCCTCCGCTACGCGCGGGAGAAGCTCGCTCCGTTCCAGCGCCTGCGCCGCGTCGAGTTCCTCGAGCTCCCCAAGACGATCTCGGGCAAGATCCGCCGCGTCGAGCTGCGTCAGCGCGAGGAGGCCGTGGTGCGGGGCGAGGTCGTCCCGGTGGAGTGGCGCGACGACTCCCTCCGGGGATGAAGCGCCGCGTCGGGATCATCGCGGCATCCCTCCTCGGGGTCGCCGCGATCATCGTCGCGGCGCTGCTGCTCACGCGGGGAGGGACGGATGCCACCCCCGCGGCGTCCGCCCCCTCGACCTCGCAGGTGCCCACGGCGACTCCGACGCGCACGCCGACGGCGAGCCCGTCGCCGACGCCGACACCCACGCCGACGCCCACCACGCCGGGGCTGCTGCGGATCCCGCGCGACGCGGCGGGGAACGCTCGCGTGCTTCTCACCGGTGATTCGCTCGCGGCCGGATTCTTCGCCTCCACCGAAGCGCAGGGCTTCTCCTCGCTCGTCATCGGGGCAGTGGGTCGCGTCACGCCGACGACCGTGTCCCGCGCGCACGAGACCCTCTCCACCGTCGCGGGTGTGACCGAGGTCCCCGCCGACCTCGACCTCGCGGTGATCGAGTTGGGGACCAACGATGTCGGCATCCCGACTCCCCTCGCCGATTTCGAGGCGCAGTACGCCGACCTGGTGGGGCGCATCCGCACGACGTCGCCGGATGCGGCCATCGTGTGCGTCGGCACCTGGACGGTCGACGGAGCCGCGTACGACCAGATCATCGCGGGAATCTGCACCGCGAACGCGGGACGCTACGTCTCTCTCGCCGACCTCTTCGCCACACCGGAGTTCCACGGCCCCGACGGTCGCGACACGTTCGCGGGGCCGGGCGACGACTTCCACCCCAACGACGCGGGGCACCGCGCGATCGCCGACGCCGTCTTGGCGGTGCTCGCGCACTGACAGTTGCGCTCTCCCGCTCGGGTGCCGAGAATCACGGGATGAGCGAGATCCGGGCTACCGGCCGGAGATCGTGATGAACCACGTGTACTTCACCGCGCGTCTCGACGGGGCGGGCTTGGCCGCCGAGATCATCCCCGGCGACGGGCCTCCGCGCGTCTACGAGGTCGAACCGACCGGAGCGTTCGAGGACGATCCGAACGTCACCGACAAGAAGTTCCCGGGCAACCCGACACGTTCGTTCCGCACCGCGGCACCTCTGCGGATCGTCGCGGAACGTGACGACTGGACCCGGCTCACACCCGAGGCCCTGGCGACCTGGCGGCGACGCCTGACCGAGATGCGCGACGAGAACGCCGAGATCATCAACTGACCCCGGCGGATCACACCGGTTCGGTCGTGCGGATGAGCCCGCAGTTCACGCACGACCACGCGACGAGGAAGCGCTCGTCGTCGAGGATCTCGAACGACAGCGGGTCGCCGCAGGTAGGGCAGCGGCGGGGGTCCGGAGTGCGCTGACGCATGGCACTCACGCTACGCGCGGATGCGGGCGACGGGGTCGATAGGCTCGGGGGATGCCGGACGCCCCTCGCCCCGCCGACACGCGGACGCTTCACATCGTGGCGTTGGTGTTGGCGGTTCTGTCGGTCGTGGCGTTCTTCTCCCTGCCCGGCGGCGTGATCGACTACCTGATCATGATCGCGTGCGCGGGGGCGGCCGTGTTCTTCGCCGTCCGCGGAGTGCTTCGCCCCGGCGTGCTGCGTTGGGTCGTGCTCGTCGGCGGGATCGTGGCGACGCTCATGCTCGTCACGTCGCTCGGGCTGTTCGTCATTCGCGTGACGCGGGTGCTGACGTCCGGCGCCCCGATCTAACGGGAATAGGTGACGTGGATGACGCCGCTCTCGGCGACCTCCGTCGTCGCGGTGTAGCGCTCGTCGAGGCCGCGCAGTCCGTCCCAGAGGCGACCGCCCTGTCCGAGGACCACCGGGCGGACGGCGACGTGCAGATGGTCGACGAGGTCGGCCTCGAGCGCGGAGCGAACGGTCGAAAGCCCTCCGCCCACGCGCACGTCCGCGCCGCCCGCGAGCTCGCGCGCTCGGCACACGGCATCCGTGATCCCGGATGACACGAACTCGAAGCTCGTGCCGTTGTCGAAGGTGATCGGCGCACGCTCGCGATGCGTGAGCACGAGCACCGGAACGCGGAAGGGCGGCTCGTCGCCCCACCAGCCCCGCCAGTCGGGGTCGTCGGGGAAGGAGTGCAGGCCGAACATCGCCGCGCCCATGACCTCGGCGCCGATGCCCTCGAAGTACGCCGCCGCGTAGCGGTCGTCGACACCCGTGGTGCCGGCACCGGACGTGTCACCGAAGACGCGCGCGCGAAAGGTCTGCGTGGCCATGTAGTCCGCGACCAGGCGGCCCCAGTCCTCGCCCATGGGATTCTCGGCGGTCTGGTCGGCGGGTGCCGCCACCCCATCGAGCGAGATGTTGAGATCGACGCGGACGGCCATGGCATCCCCTTTGCGGAATCAGTCGTACCTTCATCATGGCCCGCTTCGGCGGTCGAGGCCATCGCGCGCTCGAGGCCGGAAGATCGTTTCCCCTATGCTGCGAGAAAGCACGTGCTGGGGACAACGGGGGAGTCATGGGGCGTCGATCGAAGTGGGCTGCTGCGGTTGTGGCCGGGGTCGTGGTGTTGACCGTTTCCTTTCCTGCCAGTCCTGCTCTGGCGGCGTCGACGGCCGAGGTCGTTCAGGAGAACAGCGGGCGCATCACCTACGGTCCCGATGCGTGGCAGGAGCTGACGAACCCGAACGATCTCGGCGGCACGAGCCGTTTCCGAACAACGCCCGGATGGGCGGAGATTCAGTTCACCGGATCAGCGATCGAGTGGATTGGGCGCAAGAGCCCGGGTTCGGGGATCGCGCGCGTCTTGCTCGACGGTCTGGAAACGGAGCGCGTCGATCGTTACGCCGCGTCGGATCAGTATCAACAGCAGCTCCTGGGCCCCGCCTCGGATCCCTCCGGGTTCGGAACGCACACCCTCCGGATCGAATGGACCTCAGACGCCAACGCTTCCACCTCGGCGGCGCGAAGTGTTCACCTCGATGCGTTCAAGATCCTGGATTTCTCTGCCCTCGAAGGGCAACCCATCATTCTGGCGAGCCCCGCGGCGTCGGACACGTACGCGAAACGATCGAGTGTCACCGTGTCGTGGCCGAAGTCGGACTCAGCCGTGAAGTACAACGTCTATCGCTCGTCCTCCGACCAACCGCGGGCGCTCGTCCGGGTCGTGGGCGGCTCGAACAACACCGCATGGACCGACTCGGGACTGGAGTTCGGACGGACCTATCAGTACGACGTGACGGCCGTATCCAAAGACGGTACCGAGTCGCAGCCCTCATTACGCGGCGGGTATCGACAGCCCTACTTGCAACCGCGCGCGGCTGACGTGTCCGCGTGTCCGTCCCCGACCGTGACGGTTACGGACACGGCATCCGCGAACGCGGCGATCGCAGCTGCTCAGCCCGGCGCGTCGATCCTTCTCGCGGACGGTGTCTACGGACCGCTCGTCGTGAACAAGAAACACGGCACAGCGCAGGACCGGATCTCGATCTGCGGCTCGCGACATGCCATCGTCCGTCCTTTCCCCGACACGACCAACATGGTCGACGGCGTCGGCGTCAGGGTGCAGGAAAGCTCCTTCATCACTGTCAACGGATTCACCGTTGAGAATGCGCAGAAGGGCGTCGCACTGACATCCACAAGCGATTCCCGTGTCTACGGCCTGAGAGTGATGAACACATCGCAGGGCGGCATCTACGCTCAGATCGGGTCAAGCGACAACCTGATCGCCGCCAATCAGATCTCGCACACCGGCCTCGACCAGAGCATTCCGGTGTCTGGCGTCTGGCACCAGGACGGCCGATACGGCGAGGGCATCTACGTCGGGAACTCGCAGGGGAATGACACCTGCGAACCGAACTGCGCCCCCGATGCGAGCGATCGAAATGTGATCGTCTGGAACACGATCACCGATGTCACCGCGGAGGGGATCGAAGCAAAAGAACAGTCGACCGGGGGCCTGATCTACGACAACACAGTGACCTTCTCGTCGACGCATCAGGGTGCGATCTACTCGGCTCTACAAGTGAAGGGCGACGGCTACCTTGTCTATGGGAACAGCATCACCAGCGGGCTGAAGTACGGGATCCGATCCGTCACGACAGAGGTCGGCGACCGAGACTGGGGATATGACAATGTGTTCGCCTCGAACGCGATCACACTGACGGGTGCTATCGACGCCCCTGAGTACGGATTCCTGCAGAACTACGGCACCGCGAATGTCTTCGGCTGCGACAACACACTGACGTCGAGCCCATCTGTGCCACTGGCGGCACCGCCCACCGTCTGCGAGCCATAAGAAAGGGTGCTCCCACGCCGGCCTCACGGGGTCTGCTCGCTGAGGCCGCGACCGAGAGATACTCCGGGTCGACGGTGCTGCGTGAATCGTACGCCGCCACGTCGTTCCGCCGAAAAGGGGACAGACGTCGGCGACGCGCCGCCGTACGGTGGGTCTCTTACCGCTTCGACGACGCAGCGCTTGGCGCAGGATCCGACCGTTCAGGAGCACCGATGTCTCGACCACGCACCGTCACTCACGCGTATCGAATGCCGGGCGGGTGGGAGAAGGTGGACCGGCACGCGCTGACGGCCGACCACGCGGAGCTGCTTCGCGGCGAGGGGTACACGCTCGTCCGCGCTCGCCGCGGCTGGGCTGATACGAGGGAGATCTCGCTCAGCCTCTTCCTGGCGAAGCACGGCTAGGTTCAACGGCTCAGCGCCGCTGAGCGAGCCTCACCGGATCGGGCAGTACTCGTCGGCGGCGAGCTGGACGAGCGTCTCGTTCGAGCCCGCGGGGAGGTCTCCCGGCAGGGCGACGATGCTGCCCCGGTCGACGCCGGCGGCGAGCTGGTCGCACGTGTAGTCGGCCGCCGACGCGATCTGATCGGCGCCCACGTCGACGCCGTACTGTGCGACGGTGAGCCGGATCGCAACCAGCATGTCCGACGGTCCCGAGGTGTCCTCATCGGGTACCGTGATCGGCGCCCCGGGTATCCCCGGATCGTCGACCGGTGGGTCGGTCGGGTCGTCGGTCGGCGCATCGCCCGCCGCGTCAGAAGGCGCATCGGTCGGCTCCGCGGGGGCCGCGCCGTCCGTTCCGCTCGATGTGGGGGAGGCCGTCGCGGCGGGGTCGGGCTGCTCGGCCGCGTCCTGCGTGTAGACGCACCCCGACAGCGCCAGCAGGAGCGCCAGAACACTGGGGACGAACACGCGTCTCATGCGCTCACCCTACCCACCCGATTCCTCACCGCCTATGCCCGAGACGACGGGATCAGGACGCGAGCGACGCGTTGATCGGCTTGAGCGGAGTCGATTCTGCCGCGCTGGATCCCTTGCGGGCTGTGTGCGGACTCGAGCGTGTGAGGCAGGAGGCCGATGCGTCACGTCTCAAGGGGGACGCTGGCGGCGCTGGTCGTCAGAGCGTGCGCTGGCCGCTCTCGCGGTCCCACTCGAGCGACTTCCATTGCAGGAATGCGCAAAGATTGCCCGCGATCACGATCTCGGCGGCGAGGTTGGCGATGTCGTTGACGGACATGACGTGATCGTCGGGTTGCGCTGAGAGCGTGGCTTCCCAGACGGGGTCGTCGTACCCGCGGGGTTTGATGTGGATGGACGACGGGGCGTTGCGGAGGTGCACGATCACGAGGCCCGTGTCGTCGCCGTCTGCGTCTTCTTGCGGGGCGACCGAGATCCTTCCGGGGATGCAGTGACCTTCGTCTTCGAACTCCTGGACCCATTCTTCGAGCTGGTGGCGCGAGCGGCGGGGCGGCGAGTCGTCGATTTCGGTCACCGTCCAATTATTGCGGGCGGTGAGGCCGGTTCACTGCGGAATGTCAGGGCCTCGGGCGTCGCCTCGTGTCGAACGTCGTGAGTGTGCCTCGCGCTCGCGGCCAGCGCAACCCCGGCGCGGGTTCAGCGAGGTCCGCTTAGCGTGCCCCGCATGGGGAGCAGCATCGAGCGAATCAGTCTTACCGTGAACGGGACGAGTTACGCTCTCGGTCCCCTCGAAGGCCTCGACGACCTCCGTGAGCAGATCCTCCGCGCGGCGCGCGCCACGGGCGGGTTCCTCAACGTCACCGCCGACGGCGGGCAGAGGCTGAGCTTCTTCGTCACCTCTGCGACAGCCATCGTCATATCCGTCTCGACGGTCGCGCTCCACGCGGACACCGCCGACGGGACCCCTGCACGGTGCGGGGAAGATGCGTTCTCCGGCTACGAAGACGACGACATCCCGTTCGACATCATCTAGGAGCGTGTC
>JARBUN010000085.1 GCA_029239635.1 Microbacterium sp.
TCCGCGTACGACCACCGCACGATCAACGCCGCCCCGCCGCAGATCATCATCGGCGCCCAGTCCCTCCACGCCACCGGCTGGGCGATGGGCGCGCAGCGCGACGGCTCCACCGACGTCGCGGTCGCGTACTACGGTGACGGCGCCACCAGCCAGGGAGACGTCAACGAGGCGATGGTGTTCGCCTCGTCGTTCCGCGCCCCGGTCGTGTTCGTGTGCTCGAACAACCAGTGGGCGATCAGCGAACCGGTCACCGTGCAGGCCAAGTACCCCATCGCGGGCCGGGCGCCGGGCTTCGGCATCCCGAGTCTCCGGATCGACGGCAACGACGCCCTCGCGTGCGTCGCCGCGATGAGGTGGGCCCTGGATCGCGCCCGCCGGGGAGAGGGACCCTCGTTCCTCGAGGCCGTGACCTACCGCATGGGACCCCACACCACGAGCGATGATCCCACCCGCTACCGTGACGCCGCCGAGGTCGACGCGTGGGCCGAGCGCGACCCGATCGCGCGGCTGGAGGCGTACCTCCGCGCCGAGGGGATGCTCGACGATTCCGGGATGGCCGAGGTCGCCCGCGCCGCCGACGCGCTCGCCGCCGAGGTGCGCGCGGCGTGCATCGGTGCGACGACCCGCGCCCCCGAGACGATGTTCGACCACGTGTACGCGGAACCGCACGCCGGGGTCGAGCGTCAGAGAGCGGAGTACGTCGACTACCTCGCGGGGTTCGAGAAGTGAGCGTGCGCACCGTGGACGCCGGGACCCGGCGGAGCGGTCTCGCATCGAAGGAGGTGTCGCGATGACCGCGCTCACGCTCGGCGCGGCGATCAACGCCGGACTGTCGAAGGCGCTCGAGACCGACGACAGGGTCCTGCTCATGGGCGAGGACATCGGCAAGCTCGGCGGGGTCTTCCGCGTGACCGACGGGCTGCAGCAGCGTTTCGGCGCGCAGCGCGTCGTCGACACGCCGCTCGCCGAGGCCGGCATCGTCGGCACCGCCGTCGGTCTCGCGCTGCGCGGCTACCGGCCCGTCGTCGAGATCCAGTTCGACGGCTTCGTGTACCCGGCCTTCGACCAGATCGTCTGCCAGGTCGCCAAGCTCCACTACCGCAGCAACGGACGGATCCGGATGCCACTGGTCATCCGCATCCCGTGGGCCGGGGGCGTGGGTGCCGCCGAACACCACTCCGAGTCGCCCGAGGCGTACTTCGTCCACACGGCGGGACTCCGCGTGGTGGCCGCCTCGAACCCGCAGGACGCCTTCGTGATGCTGCGCCAGGCCGTGGCATCCGATGATCCCGTCATCTTCTTCGAGCCGAAGCGCCTGTACCACTCGAAGGGCGAGGTCGACCTGGATGCCGATCTGGCCGACGCCCCGCCGATGCACCTCGCCCGCGTCGCCCGCGAGGGCACCGACGCGACGATCGTCACCTACGGTGCGCAGGTGCGGACGGCCCTGGACGCCGCGCTCGCCGCGGAGGACGAGGGGATCTCCCTCGAGGTCATCGACCTGCGCTCGCTGTCGCCGATCGACATGAACACCGTCGCGGCATCCGTCCGCAAGACCGGTCGCGTCGTCGTCACGCACGAGGCCGCGCGGGAGGCGGGCGTCGGTGCGGAACTCGTCGCGAGCATCACCGAGGAGTGCTTCGAGTACCTCGAGGCGCCGCCGCAGCGCGTGACGGGCCATGACATCCCGTATCCGCCGTCCAAGCTCGAGAAGCATCACGTGCCGGACCTGGATCGGATCCTGTTCGCGGTGGATCGGGTCTGCGAGCGCGGAGAAGGGGTGCGGCGATGATCCAGGAGTTCCTGCTTCCCGACCTCGGCGAAGGTCTCCCCGAGGCTGAGATCGTGCAATGGCACGTGTCCGAGGGCGACACGGTGACCCTCAACCAGACGATCGCGGAGGTCGAGACGGCCAAGGCCATCGTCGAGATCCCCTCGCCCTACGCCGGCACCGTCCAGGGGCTGCACGCGGCCGCCGGTGACGTGGTCGCGGTCGGCTCGCCGCTCGTCTCGTTCGCGGTGGGCACGGATGCCGGGAGTCCGGCGCCCGAGGGACGGACGACGCCGGAGCCGGTCTCGGCGGACCGTCCGGCGGAGATCGAGGCCGACCCGCCGGTGCCGGAGGCGGTCGAGCCGCGTGCCGCGGGCGATCTCCGCTCGACGGCACCGGGCGAGTCCGACAAGGCCACGCCGAACCTCGTCGGGTACGGTGCCGCCCCCGCATCGGGCAGCCGCCCGCGGCGGCGAGCGCGCGGCGGGGCGACCGCGGTCCTCGACACCGACCACGCCGTTCGCGAGGCCGCGCCGCACGACGTGCTGCGCACCGGTCCCATCGACCTCCCGCTCGAGCGCCCGCGGTCCACGCCGCCCGTGCGCAAGCTCGCGAAGGATCTCGGCGTCGACCTCGTCCTCGTCGCCGCGGCCCACCCCGGAGAGACGGTGACCCGCGCGCACGTCGAGGAGTTCGCGGCGCGCACACCGACGGAAGCCCCCGCCCTCGCGTCGACGGTCCCCCCGGCCGATCCCGCTTCCGTCGGCGCACGCGTCACCCGCCTCCCCATCCGCGGTGTCCGCAAGCACACCGCGGCGGCGATGGTGCGGAGCGCGTTCACCGCTCCGCACGCGACGACGTTCCTCACGCTCGACGTCACCGCGACGACGGAGCTGCTGGCATCCCTCAAGAACGACCGCGCTCTCGACGGACACCGGATCGGCGTGCTCGCCATCGTCGCGAAAGCCGTGTGCCTCGCTCTCGGACGGACGCCCGCATTGAACGCGAGCTGGGACGAAGCGGCCGGCGAGATCGCCGTGCACCACTACGTCAACCTCGGGATCGCGGCGGCGACCGAGCGCGGCCTCGTCGTGCCGGTGATCCCGGATGCCGACGCCCTGCCGCTCGTCGAGCTCGCCGATGCGATCGCCGAGCTCGCCGCGACGGCCCGCGCCGGACGCACGTCTCCCGCCGCGATGACCGGCGGCACGTTCTCGATCACCAACGTCGGGGTCTTCGGAGTGGATGCCGGAACCCCGATCCTCAACCCGGGTGAGGCCGGGATCCTCGCCGTCGGAGCCGTGCGGCGGACGCCCTGGGAGCACCGCGGTGAGATCGCGCTGCGCGATGTGCTGACCCTCAGCCTCTCGTTCGATCACCGTCTGGTCGACGGGGCCGAAGCGGCACGTTTCCTCACCGACGTCGCCGGCGTCCTGCGAGAACCCGGCCGCGCCCTGCTGCTGCGCTGATCCCCCCTCGACTCATCATCACCCCAGAAGGAGCCACCCCGTGAGCATCGACAGCCAGCAGGCCTTCACCGACGACGAGCGCGAGCTCGCCGCGATGGTCCGCGAGTTCGCCGACGACGTGATCGCGCCGCGATCCTACGAGGCCGACCGTGCCCATGAGCTGCCCCTCGACCTCGTCGCGCAGATGGGCGAGCTCGGTCTCTTCGGTCTTCCCTTCCCCGAGGAGGTCGGGGGGCAGGGCGGCGACTACGCGAGCCTGTGCGTCGCGATCGAGGGGATCGCGCGCGTCGACCAGTCGATGGCGATCACCCTCGAGGCCGGGGTCGGACTCGGGGCGATGCCGCTCTACCGGTATGGCACCGCCGCGCAGAAGGCGGAGTACCTGCCCGACCTCGTCGCCGGGCGGGCGCTCGCCGGATTCGGACTCACGGAGGCCGAGGCCGGGAGCGACGCGGGAGCGACCCGTACGACCGCTCGCCTCGAGGGAGGGGAGTGGGTGATCGATGGGTCGAAGCAGTTCATCACCAACTCGGGTACGGCCATCACCCGCTTCGTGACGGTCACCGCTGTCACCGGCCGCACGGGTGATCGGCCCGAGATCTCCACGATCATCGTCCCGAACGGTACGCCGGGGTTCACGGTGGGACCCGCGTACGACAAGGTCGGGTGGAACGCCTCCGACACGCATCCGCTGACCTTCGACGGGGTCCGCGTGCCCGAGGCGAACCTCCTCGGTGAGCGCGGGCAGGGCTTCAAGAACTTCCTGCGCACGCTCGACGAGGGCCGCGTCGCGATCGCGGCCCTCGCGACGGGCGCGGCGGAGGGATGCCTCGAGGCCGCCGTCGACTACGCCCGCAGCCGCACGGTGTTCGGGGAGCGGCTGTCGACCCGGCAGAGCATCCAGTTCCTCCTCGCGCGGATGCATGCCCGGGTGCACACGGCGCGGCTCGCGTGGGTGCACGCCGCGCGTCTGTGCGACGCCGGGAAGCCGTTCTCGGTGGATGCCGCCGTCGCGAAGATGACCGCGAGCGACGCGGCGATGGCCAACGCGCGCGACGCGACGCAGGTCTTCGGCGGCAACGGGTTCATCAACGAGTACCCGGTCGCCCGGCACTACCGCGACTCGAAGATCCTCGAGATCGGGGAGGGGACCACCGAAGTCCAGCTGATGGTGATCTCGCGCGCGTTGGGGGTGAGCTGAGAGGGAGCTCAGCTCGCGACGCCCGCGTAGGCGAGCATCTCCCAGCTGTCCCCGTCGAGGCGGAATGTCGTCGCTGAGCAGTTCGGCAGGCGCTCTCCCTCGCGGGGGAACGCGCCGTCGGTGGCGGACAGGATGACCTCGCGGATCAGCGCACCGTGCGCCACGGCGATGACGTCGGCTCCCTCGGGAGCGGATGCGACGGCCTCGGCGAGCGCGGCCCGTGCGCGCTCGCGCACCACGGGCCAGGTCTCGGCTCCGGGAACGTCGGCGGCGTGCCACGGACCATACGTCTTGTAGAACGTCGGGGCGTCCATCCCTTCGGCGTCGCCGTAGGAGCGTTCCTGAAGCCCCGGCATCCGCAGACTCACCGTCGTGCCGAGGGCGTCGGCGAGGATGTCGGCGGTCTCCGCCGCGCGGGAGAGGTCGCTCGAGACGATGACGACGTCGCGGCCCGCGTACTCGGTGGCGAGGGTCCCGGCGAGCTCGCGGGCCTGCGCGCGCCCGGTGTCGTTCAGGGGGATGTCGGTCGAGCCCTGGATGCGCCCCCCGGAGTTCCAGTCGGTCTCACCGTGTCGCACGAGGGTCAGGATCGTCACCGTTCGAGCCTAACCGGCGCGGGGAGCGCGAGCGCGGCTCAGAGCAGTCCCGGCAGTCGCTCCGCGAACGCGCGCAGCACGGGCGTCGTGCCGCCGTCGATCTTCACCGCCGCGCGGCGGTCGGCACGGGTCTCGCCCCGGTTGATGATGACCACGGGCAGCCGACGCCGCCGTGCGCGCTCCACGAGGCGGATGCCGGAGTTCACGACCAGCGACGATCCCGCGATGACGAGCGCGTCGCTGGCGTGCACGAGCTGCTCGGCCTCGCGGAACTTCTCGACCGGGATGTACTCGCCGAAGAACACGACATCGGGCTTGAGCGTGCCGCCGCACACCGAGCAGACGGGGACGACGAAGCCGTCGGCGGAGGCCGGAGCGACGTCGCCGTCGGGACCGAGCTCGACGTTCTCCGGTGCCACGATCCACGGGTTCTCGGCCTCGATGCGTTCCGCGAGATCACGACGGTCGAAGATCTGCCCGCAGTGGAGGCATCCGATGCGACGCATCGTGCCGTGCAGCTCGACGACGCGGCCGCTGCCCGCGCGCACGTGCAGCCCGTCGACGTTCTGCGTCACCACGCCGTTGGACACTCCCGCGGATTCGAGGTCGGCGAGCGCACGGTGTCCGTCGTTGGGCTCCGCCGCGGCGAAGACCTTCCATCCGAGGTGACTGCCGACCCAGTACCGTCGCCGGGCTTCGGCGCTGGAGAGGAACTGCTGCACCGTCATCGGGGTCCGCGTGGGCGCACCCTTGCCGCGATAGTCCGGGATGCCCGAATCCGTCGACACCCCCGCGCCCGTGAGGACGGCGATCCGGCGCCCCGCGAGAACCTCCACGGCCCGATCGATGGATGCCAGGGAATCGGCATCCCTCGTCGTGTCGGTCATGCGCACCTCCGTCGTATCGAGTCTAGGGCGGGTGCCCTATGCCGGGCGCGCACACCGGCGGCACCGATACTGGGGGGATGAGCGTTCTCCCCCCGCCTGCCATGCTCCCCATCACGTGTCTCCGCCGCGTGCGACCGTGGGGCGGGAACCCCGTCGACATCGAGATGGATGCCGGGATCATCACCGCCATCACCCCCGCCGACGACCGGCCCATCGGCGTGCGGGAGTTCGACGGACGGGGGCTGCTCGCCCTTCCCGGCATCGTCAACGCCCACGCGCACGTCGACAAGTCGTGGTGGGGGCTCCCGTGGCAGTCGTACGGGGGCGAGGGCACCACGGAGGGGCGCATCCGCCACGAGCGGGCCGAGCGCGAGGCCCTCGGCATCCCGTCGCTCGAGCGCTCCGCCCACGTCCTCCGGGAGCTCGTGCGCCAGGGGACCACGGCCATCCGTACGCACGTCGACGTCGACGGCGGCGTCGGACTGCGCGGGATCGAAGCGGTCGAGGAGGCCGCTGCGGCCTACGAGGGTGCTCTCGACGTGCGGATCGTCGCCTTCCCCCAGGACGGGATCCTGCGTCGCCCGGGAGTCCTGGAGCTGCTGCGGGATGCCGCGACCCGGCCGAGCGTGGACGCCATCGGCGGTCTCGACCCGGCGACCATCGACCGCGACCCCGTCGGTCAGATCGACGCGATCACCGCGCTCGCCGCCGACACGGGGGTCGGTGTCGACATCCACCTGCACGACCCCGCCGAGCTGGGCGCCTTCCAGATCGAGCTTCTCGTCGACCGTGCCGCCCGGCTCGGTCTGCACGGGCGCGTGAACATCGCGCACGGCTTCGCCGTCGCCCAGCTGGAACCCGCGCGTCGACGCGACCTGCTCGACGCGATGTCGGAGGTCGGTGTCACGATGACCACGGTCGCGCCCCTCCGGCTGCCGCAGCTGCCGCTCGCAGAACTCGACGCGGCCGGAGTGGGCTTCGCATTCGGCACCGACGGCATCCGCGACCTCTGGAGCCCCTACGGAACGGGCGACACGCTCGGCATCGCGTGGCAGTACGCGCGCGCCGCGGGCCTCGTGCGCGACGAGGACCTCCTGCGCGTCGTCGAGCTCGCGACCCGCGCGGGCGCCTGGGCCGTGGGCCGGGATGTGTACGACCTCGTGATCGGCGCGCGCGCCGACATCGTGCTCGTGGATGCCGAGAACCCCATGGATGCGCTCGTCCGCCTGCCGGAGCGTGCCCTGGTGGTCGGCGGCGGGCAGGTTCTGCACGTGGCGTGAGGTGTGACCGGAGGCGCGGCGGGGCTGGCACGATGGACCGATGCCCGTGATCCCGCTCGACTCCGTCGACGACCCGCGCCTCGCCGACTACCGCGACCTCACCGACGTGTCGTTGCGCCGCGTGACCGAGCCCGCGGGCGGGCTGTACATCGCGGAGTCCTCCAAGGTGCTGGATCGCGCGCTTCGCGCCGGACACCGCCCACGCTCGGTCCTCGTGCAGGAGAAGTTCCTCGCCGACGCGCTCTCCCTCGTGGGGGAGGATGCCGAGGTCTACGTCGTCTCGGCGGAGATCGCCGAGCGGGTCACCGGATACACCGTGCATCGGGGGCTGTTGGCATCCATGCATCGCCCGGCCCTGGCATCCGTGGCCGACGTCGTGAAGGACGCGCGGCTCGTCGTCGTGCTCGAAGACATCGTCGACCACACCAATATCGGGGCGGCGTTCCGGTCGGCCGCCGCTCTCGGAGCGGATGCCGTGCTCGTGACGCCGCGGTGCGCGGACCCGCTCTACCGGCGCAGTGTCCGCGTCAGCATGGGGACGGTGTTCCAGGTGCCGTGGACGCGGCTCCCCGAGTGGTCGGAGGCGACACCGCTCCTGCACGCCGCCGGGCTGCACCTCGCCGCCCTCGCGCTCTCGGACGACGCCGTGACCCTGGACGCGTTCTCGGCGGCCGGGCACGAGCGCGTCGCCCTGTTGATGGGGGCTGAGGGCGACGGCCTCAGCCGCAACGCGCTCGCCGCCGCCGACACGGTCGTGACGATCCCCATGGCCGGGGGCGTGGACTCGCTCAACGTCGCCGCGGCCAGCGCCGTCGCGCTGTGGGAACTGGGGCGCGGGCAGCGCTGAGCCCGCGCGTCACGGTGCCGGCGGAGGTCCGGCGAGGGTCCGCTCCCGATACCAGCGCTCCGACTCCGCCGCCGCCCTTACGCGGGAGTCGGGGTCGTCTTCGAGCGCGGCGATCACGTCGTCCGGAAGCTCCCGTTCGCCGGCGAGGAACCACCGGTCGACCACCGAGCCCTCGCGGAGCACGCGGCGGGCTCGATCGTCGTCGCGGGGCAGCCCCTCCGACGGGGTGTCGGCACGCGCCAGAGACAGCTGCAGGTGGGCGGGCAGGGTCTCCGGCCCCGCCTCCGTCTCTCCCGCTGCGTACAGGTGGAGGAGCACACCCCGGGCCGTCGCCTCGAGCCAATCGATGTCTTCCGCGTCCCAGCGCTCGTCGTCGACCGTCCACGCCGACCACTCGGGTCCCTCGGTGCGTACCGTCCCCGTCGTCCGGCGCAGGACGGATGCCAGAGCCAGGGCGTTCCGCCGGACCGCGGTCGCGTCGCCCTCGAAGAACACCGAGACGCTCGGTGCCCACGCCGACGACACGATGTCCCACCCGTCGATGCGGAATCGCCCGCTCTCGACCTCGGGCGTCCAGCCCGCGTCGGCGAGTCCCGCCGCGAGCGCCTCGCCGTCGCGCAGCAGGGTATCCGCGTCGGCTGCATCGAGCAGGGCGAGAACGGCCTCGGGCAGGTCGTTCATCGTGCCTGCTTCTGCGCGATCGTGGTCGCCACCGCGCGGAACAGCTCGAGGACGTCGACCTCTTCGCCCGCCTCCACGCGCCGGGAGATCATCGTCAGGGGGAACGCGAGATCGTCGGGCCCGCCGAACCGCAGCGCGGCGTCGGTCCCTCGCTCGTCATCGACCTGTACCCACTCCGCGCGCGTGACGCGGGCGAGAACGTCGCCGAACACGATGCCGAGCGACTGCAGCTTCCACGTCTCGTCGGGGCGGACATCGGCGAGAAGGGCGGAGATCACGGAGAGCGCGGTGCGGTCGTCGCTCCGATCGAGAGGGGTGTCGGCGCTCACCGAGGCCCACACCCATTCGCGGCGTGCGTCCACATCCGCGGCGAGGTCGGCCGAAAGCGGCGCCGCACGCGTCTCCGCCTCGGAACGCGATCGGCGGAACAAGCGCCCGAATCCCTCGGATGCCACGGCCGTCAGGCCTGCGTGCCGCGTGAGGCCGCGGCATCCGGGCCCGGGGCGAGGGTCACGACGGGAAGCGGTTCGGGACGCTTCGCGAGGATGTGGTCGCCCGACGACTGGTGACGCAGCCGCCGCAGCACCCACGGCACGAGGTAGAGGTAGGACCGTGCCCAGACGAGGTCTTTCTCGCGCGCGGCGCGCCAGGTGGTCGCGGCGAGCGCCTCGGGTTGCATCGGCTGGAGATCGTTCGGAACGTTGAGCGCCCGCAACACCATGCGCGCGACCTCGTGGTGGCCGAGGGAGTTGTAGTGCAGGCGGTCGTCGTCGAAGAAGCGCATGTCCTGCACCTCTTTCAGCCCCCACTGATCGGCGACGACGCAGTCGTAGGCGTCGGCGATCGCGCGGATGTTCTCGTTGTAGATGGCCACCTTGCCCCGGATGCCGCGGAACACGGGCGTGAACTCGGTGTCGATGCCCGTGAAGACGACGACAGTGGCGTTGTCGCGACGAAGGCGCGCGACGGCGTCCTCGAACTGGCGTGCGACCGCGTCGGGATCGGTGCCGGGGCGGATGACGTCGTTGCCGCCCGCCGAGAACGTGATGAGGTCGGGCTTGAGGGCCAGGGCGGGCTCGATCTGATCGGCGACGATCTGGCCGATCAGTTTGCCGCGCACGGCCAGGTTCGCGTAGGCGAAGTCATCGACCTGCGCGGCCAGCACCTCGGCCACGCGGTCGGCCCACCCGCGGTGCCCTCCGTCCGGCAGGGGATCGCCGATGCCCTCGGTGAACGAGTCGCCCAGGGCGACGTAGCGCCGCCAGGGGTGCGGGCCGGCGTTGTCGGGCGAGGACGAGGTGCGGGGCGAGTGCGGATCGAGTGTCATCGAAACCTCCGGCGCGAACACTTCCCGCGCGTCATCCCGGCAGTAAACGCCCCCCGCCGGTGGAAACGCCCTTACGCGGCGTTTCTGGCGCGGGGAAGCGTTTACACCCGGTCGGGCGCCGATCCGACGCTCCGAACCGTCGACACCTGGAGCGGCACGGGGTGCGGTTGACCTATCGTTGATGTTCGCGCTCGCGAGGGATGGAGGTTCGATGCTGGAAGAAGAAGCACGCACCCCGAACCCCCTCGACACCGACGCGCACGCCGAGCCGTCGGCCCCGATTCGCATCGCGAGCCCTGGTCCGGTCGCGAGCCCTGGCCCCGTCGCGAGCCCTGGTCTCGTGGCGAGCCCCGGCCTGGGAGCCGCTCGCGTCGCAAGCCCGGGCCCCGTGGCGACCCTCGGACCCGCCGCAGACCCCGTCCCCACCGCACACCCCGGCACGGCATCCACCCCCTCCCTCGCCGCCGGCGTCGACCCCCTGGCATCCACCCCCGTCGAGCCCGCCCACGCCACCGCGCCGGTGGCCGACCACCCCGTCCCGGGGGAGGAACCGGCCTCCCTCGAGGGCGCCGGGCCGCACTTCGGTTCGTTCGCCGCCGAGCACCTCTCACCCTCGTTCCCGCAACGCGCGCCCTGGGGCACCGCGCAGCGCCTCCGCGCCTGGCAGGCCGAGGCGCTCGACCTCTACTTCGGCCTCGACGGGCCGGACGGCGTCGGCAAGGGTCCCCGCAGACCCAGTGGGCCGAGGCGGCCGCGCGGGTCGGCATCCGCCTCGATCCGTACTTCTCGAACCGGCACGCCACGCCGTCGCGGCAGTACCACGGCGTCGCGGTCACCTACGCCCAGGTCGCGGTGAAGGCCGAGGTGCACCAGCGCCTGACGATGGATGCCAGAACCCTGGTCATCCTCGACGAGGTGCACCACGGCGGAGACGCCCTCAGCTGGGGCGACGCCCTGCGGGAGGCGTACAACCGCGCCACCCGGCGGCTGCTCCTGTCCGGAACGCCGTTCCGCAGCGACACCGCGCCCATCCCGTTCGTGGAGTACCACCCGAACGCGAAGGGCATCCGGCTCTCGCGCACCGACTACGCCTACGGCTCCCGTCTTCTTCCTCGTGTACGCCGGTCAGATGCGGTGGCGCACCAAGGCGGGTGAGGAGATGGAGGCCCAGCTCGGCCAGGACAACACCAAGGACATCACCTCCCAGGCCTGGCGCACTGCGCTCGACCCCAACGGCGACTGGATCCCCGCGGTCCTCCGCTCCGCCGATCGCCGTCTCACCGAGGTGCGCGAGACGGTCCCGGATGCCGGAGGCCTGGTCATCGCGACCGACCAGACCGCCGCGCGGGCCTACGCCGCCATCCTCGAGGACATCAGCGGCGAGAAGGTCACCGTCGTCCTCTCCGACGAAGCAGAAGCTTCGGGCCGCATCGAGACGTTCTCGAAGGGGACGAGCCGCTGGATGGTCGCCGTCCGCATGGTGTCGGAGGGCGTCGACGTACCGCGCCTCGCCGTCGGCGTGTACGCCACGAGCGCCTCGACCCCGCTGTTCTTCGCCCAGGCCATCGGCCGTTTCGTTCGCGCCCGCCGTCGGGGAGAGACCGCGAGCGTGTTCCTGCCGAACGTGCCGCAGCTGCTCGCCCTCGCCGGCGAGATGGAGGCGCAGCGCGAGCACGCCCTCGACCGCGACAGCGACGCGGACGACCAGTGGAACGCCGAAGAAGACTGCCCGGGACGATCGAGGAGGAGGAGTTCCTCGGCATCCCGGGTCTTCTCGAACCCGAGCAGGTGCACGAGGTGCTCATGTCGCGCGCGACGCGACAGTCCCGCCACCGCACCACCCGCGAGGCGAACGAGAAGGAGAACGGCGTCGAGCCGGCCTCGGTCGACGAGGGCGGACTCCCGGCGCCGCTGCACCGCACGCTCAAGGAGCAGCGTCAGCTGCTGAACACCATGGTCGGGCTCTACGCCCGCCAGACCGGTGAGCCGCACGGCCTCGTGCACGCCGAGCTCCGCCGCATCTGCGGCGGCCCCGCCGTCTCGCACGCCACCGTCGCGCAGCTGCAGGCCCGGATCGACCTGCTGCGCAAACGCGTGCACTCCTGACCCGCCGCCCCGCCCCGCCTCCCGCACCTTCCGCCTTCGGCGACCGTTGCCGTACGCCGACCCCTTTCGCGGTCCCGAAATGCTGGCACCGATGCCCCGGCATCCGCGTGATTCCGGTCTTCGGAGACCCGAAATGCTGTCAGTGTGGGCCGACGCGCCCGAGGGGGCGAACCCGCCTCACTACGGTGGGGACGACCCGAAGGAGCACCCGTGACGACCCCCGCCACACCCACCGCCCGCGATCGCCGCCGCTGGGCGCGCTATCTCGTCGACGAACGCGCCGAAGCGCGCGTCTATCGCGAGCTCGCGTCCCGCCGAACGGGTGAGGAACGGGACATCCTTCTCGCCCTCGCCGACGCGGAAGGACGCCACGAACAGCACTGGATCGACCTGCTCGGCGCGCAGCCGCAGCGCCTCCCGAGCCCGGGCATCGGCACCCGCCTCCTCGCCTGGATGGCCCGCCGCTTCGGCTCGATCTTCGTCCTCGCGCTCGCCCAGAACGCGGAGGCCCGCTCACCCTATGCGGACGAGCCCTACGCCACCCCCGCGATGGCCGCCGATGAGCGCGTGCACCACGAGGTGGTCCGCGGGTTGGCCGCGCGCGGTCGCCGACGCCTCTCCGGCACCTTCCGCGCCGCCGTCTTCGGCGCGAACGACGGCCTCGTCTCCAACCTCGCCCTCGTGATGGGTGTCGGCGCCACCGGCGTCGCCCCGAGTTTCATCCTCTTCAGCGGGATCGCCGGACTCCTCGCCGGAGCCCTCTCGATGGGAGCGGGCGAGTTCGTGTCCGTGCGTTCGCAACGCGAACTCCTCACAGCCACCGAGGAGAGCGACTTCGCCGACTCGGCCCTGCCCCACCTGGATCTGGATGCCAACGAGCTCGCCCTCGTGTACCGCACTCGCGGCATGGACCCCGACGCCGCCCTCCACAAGGCGCGCGAGGTCGTCACCGCCGCGCAGGCGGGAACGGCTCCGGTCGCCGCGGCGCCGGGGGAGTCCTCGCACGATGTCGTCGGAAGCGCCTGGGGCGCGTCGATCTCGAGCTTCCTGTTCTTCGCCTCGGGCGCCATCATCCCGGTGCTGCCGTGGATCTTCGGGATGTCGGGCATCGGCGCGGTGGTGCTGGCCCTGGTCCTCGTCGGCATCGCGCTCATGGCGACCGGCGCGATGGTCGGCCTGCTCTCGGGCGCCTCCCCGCTCAAGCGAGGCCTTCGCCAGCTCGCGATCGGTTTCGGAGCCGCAGCCGTCACCTACCTGCTGGGCCTGCTGTTCGGGGTGTCGGCGGCCTGAACCGCCGCGCTCGGCTGCGAGAAACGCTCGCTGCACCCGCACACGCTCGGTGAGAGCGTTCCTCGGTGCAGCGAGCGTTTCTCGCGTGATCCGCGGCGTTCCGAGGCGGGTAGGAGAGCGGCGGTCAGACCCGGCTGGCGGTCACCCGGGCCGCCTCGCGCACCGCGCCGTGATTCTTGCGTCCGGCCCGGGACCCGGCGAGCTTCGCGACGATGTGCTCGTGGATCGTCACCGGTTCGTAGAGGGCGGGAGCCTCGCGCGACACGAAGTGCGGGAGCGGGGCGATGACGGCGTCGGCGTTGCCGTCGTGGAAGAACGCCGCCGACCGCCGCCGCTCGAT
>JARBUN010000004.1 GCA_029239635.1 Microbacterium sp.
GCGGCGGCCCCCTCTCCGAGGGAGCCGCCGCCGCACCTCACGTCAGCGCTGCGTCGGGAACGCGCTCGGGTTCTGCTCGAGCCACGCCTGCACGGCCTCGGGCTCCTTGCCCTCGCCGTACTGGTTGACCACGAGGTCTTCGAGCGAGCCGTACTGCTCGTCGTCGAGGGTGATGCCGGCGATGAGCTCGGCGGCATCCGGGTACCTCTCGGCGAAGCCGGAGGTCGCGAGGAAGTGCAGAGCCTCGGGCTCGCCCATCAGACCCTGGGGGTCCTCGAGGTCCTTCACGTCGTAGGCGTCATTCGCCCAGAACGGACGCCACAGGGTCACCGCGATGTCCTTCTGCGCCGCGATGGCGTTGTCGAGTTCGGTGAGCATCGCCGCGGTCGACGAGGTCACCAGCTCGAAGTCACCGTCGAGACCGTAGCCGGGGAGCATGGTCTCCTGCGTCTGCTTCGTCAGGCCCGCGCCCGGCTCGATGCCGTAGATCTTGCCGTCGAAACGCGCGGCGTTGTCCTTGAGCTGGTCGATCGAGGTGATGTCGACGTAGCTCGGCACCGCGATCGTGAGCTTGGCGTTGTCGTAGTACGCGCCGAGGTCTTCGATCTTGTCGCCGTACGTCTTCATGTAGTCGGCATGCGTCAGCTCGGGCCACGCCGACGGGTAGATGTCGACGTCGCCCTGCGCGAGGCCGGCGTAGAGCGGGCCCGCCTCGGTGAGGGTCTGCATCTCGACGTCGTAGCCGAGCTTGCCGAGCTGGTCTTCCAGCAGGTACGCGGTGCTGAGACCGTCGGTCCACGAGGGCAGGAAGCCGAGCGTGATCGTGCCCTTGCTGTCTTCGCCGCCCGAGCCGCCTTCGGCCTGGTTGCCGCTGGCGCAGCCGGCGAGAGCGAGGGCGCTGACGGCGCCGAGAGCGAGGGCACTGGTGAGGTGTCGCTTGTTCATTGCTGTGTTCTCTTCCTTTTCGTATGTGATTTCCGTGGGGTGTCTCGTGCGGGGCCGGCTCACCCGGCCCCGCACGAGGGCGAGGGGATGCCGGCGAGTCAGGCGCCCGTCGAGACCGGGGTGCGGGGCTCCGGGGCCTCGGCAGCCGCACCCGTCGCCGGAGCGGGGCGAGGGGCCGTGGCATCCGTCGATCCGGCGGCGCGACGACGGCCCAGGATCGCGAGCAGCGACGAGGCGTTGTCGGCGCGGTTGCCGAGCGCCGCAGTGAGCCGGTCGAGGTACACCGCGAGGATGACCACGCTGAGGCCGGCCTCGACGATGCCGCGGAGGATCTGTCCCGGCGTCGCGCCGAACGCCTGCCCGGCCTCGACGGTCTCGGAGTCGACCCCGCGGATGCCGAGCTCGGTCAGGCGCACGCCCGGGGGCAGGGCGAAGATCACGGTCGAGACGACGCCGGGGACGACGCCGATGCTGAAGAAGGTGATCGCGGGGATCAGGTACACGAAGGCGGGCATCGTCTGCATGAAGTCGAGGATCGGCTTCAGCACGGCGCGGACGGTCGGGTTGCGGGCCGACCAGATGCCCAGCGGCACCGAGATCGCCACCGCGACGACGGTCGCGACGAGCACGAGGGCGAGCGTCTGCATCGCGGTGAGGAAGCGGACGGTCACGGCGATGACGTCGAAGAAACCGGAGAGGTTGTCGCGGAGCCAGTCCACGCCGGCGTCGACCCAGGAGCCGACGGGGATACGGAAGCCGTCCATCAGCGCACCCCCTCGCTCTCGGCGGCGGTGACCGGGGTGTCGGCAGGGGTCCCGTCGAGCACCGCGTCAATCTCGGCGGAGGGCAGGGGCTGGGGCAGCACGGTGATCTCCTCGGTGGAGCTGGGTCCGGGCCCGAGGGCGGCGAGCAGGGTCACGCGGGGGATGACGCCGGTCAGGCGCCCCTCGGTGTCGAGCACGGCCAGCGGGAGGGGCGATTCGACCGAGGGGACGAACAGGTTCATGAGGACGTCGTCCTCGTGCACACTCTGCGGAATGGGCTTGAGCTTGCTGCGCAGCGAGTTCTCCCCCGCGCGCACGAGCTTCATGGCATCGCGGTCGGTGATGATGCCCAGCGGCTTGCGGTCGCGATCCGTGACGTACACGGCCGACATGTAGGCGTCGCGCATCTGACGCAGCGCCGTGCGGGGCCCCGCCGAGGCGTCGACGCGCGGACGCGGACGCTCCATGACGTTGCCGGCGGTGAGCACGCGGGCGCGGTCGACGTCCTGCACGAACTGCTCGACGTAGTCGTTCGCCGGGTCGGTGAGGATGTCCTCCGGAGTGCCGATCTGGACGATGCGTCCGTCGCGCATGACCGCGATGCGGTCGCCGAGGAACATCGCCTCGTTGAGGTCGTGGGTGATGAAGACGATGGTCTTCTTCAGGGTCCGCTGCAGTTCGATGAGCTGCTCCTGCATCTCGCGGCGGATGAGCGGGTCGAGCGCGCTGAACGCCTCGTCCATCAGCAGGATGTCGGTGTCGGCGGCGAGGGCGCGGGCGATGCCGACACGTTGCTGCATGCCACCGGACAGGGCCGACGGCAGCTTGTCGCCCCATCCCTCGAGGCCCACGAGCCCGAGGATCTCCTCGGCTTTCGCGAGGCGCTCGGCTTTGCCGACGCCGCGGAGCTCGAGGGGGTAGGCGACGTTGGCCGCCACCGTGCGGTGCGGCAGCAGCGCGAAGTGCTGGAACACCATCGCGAGGCGCTCGCGCCGCAGGGAGCGCAGGCGCGCGGGGCCGACGCCGGTGAGGGCGTCGCCCTTCACCTCGACGGTGCCCGCGGTCGCCTCGTGCAGGCCGTTCAGCATGCGGATGATCGTGGACTTCCCGGAACCGGAGAGCCCCATGATGACGAAGATCTCGCCGGGCTGGACCTCGAAGCTCGCGTCGATGACCGCGGCGGTCCCGTGGTCGGCGATCTCTTCGCGGCGGGCGCCGGAGCGGAGCTTCTCCACGGCGGCCTGGGGCGAGCGGCCGAAGACCTTGAACAGGTTCTTCGCGGCCAGAGCGGGCGTCGCGGGCGTGCGCGGCGCGAGGGCAGGCGGATGTGTCACTGGTGCACCTCGGCGGCCTCGGGTGGCCGCATCGGTCACGCCCGGGTGGCAGTCGCCGGCGCTCAGGGGGGAACGCGTTGGCGCGGGATGTCGGATCCCGCGGCCCCGACTGCCGACCGTACGCTCGCGATGTCGACTCCCCCGAGTCGTCACCACGACCGCGGACTGGTCGAGTGGGCGGCCCAAAACCGGGCCGTCACTACGTTTTCACGCTGATGGATCGACTGGCAAGTTCGCCTACCGGCTTGCGATTCCGGATGCCACGTGGCACACGCGTGCGCGTGCGCCACCCTCTCAGCGGTCGCGGACAGAAGCGTGTCGCGTGTCAGCCCGGGCGTGTCGCGGCCGCGGTGGGGTGGCCCTCGCCACCCGATCGACGAGTCGTCAGTCCGCGGGATGCGCGGCGGCGGAGCGGTGGTGACGGATGACCTCCGCCACGACGAAGTTGAACCACTTCTCGGCGAACGCCGGGTCGAGATCCGCGTCCTCGGCCAGGCGCATGAGCCGGGCGATCTGCTGCTCCTCCCGAGCGGGGTCGGATGCCGGCATCCCGTGCTTCGCTTTGAGGACCCCCACCTGCTTGGTGCAGCGGAACCGCTCCGCGAGCAGGAAGATGAGCGCAGCGTCGATGTTGTCGATGCTGCCCCGCAGGTTCTGCAGGATCGTCGTGGGGTCGGCGTCCGTCATGTGTCCTCCCGGAATCGCTCCGAGACTATCGCGGCGGGGCAAGGGCCGACGCGTCCTCTCAGCCGACCCCTACAGTGTGACCATGAGCCGATCGACGCGCCCCGACCCGACCGCCGAGGGCGCCGACGCCGGCGAGCCCACATCGCGTGACCGCCCCGTCTGGTCGGCGATCTCGCGCCCCTATGCCGCGGGCTTCTTCCTGACCCTCGGCGGGCTGACGGCGATCCTTCTCGGACTCGCGCTCTCGAGCCTGTCGACCGTGCTCATCTACATCGCGATCGCGCTGTTCGTGGCCCTCGCGCTCGACCCGCTGGTGCGGCTGCTCGTGCGCCGCGGGGTCTCCCGCGCGTGGTCGATCGTCATCGTGTTCGGCGGACTCGCGGTGATCCTCGCCGCCGCGCTCTGGCTGCTGATCCCCCCGGTGGTGCGGCAGGTCGAGCAGTTCGTCGGCGACATCCCCACTTTCGTCAACGACCTCATCGACAGCGACGCCGTGCGCTGGGTCGAGTCCAACTTCGGCGACAGCCTGGCCGGCGTACTCAAGGAGGTGCAGGGCTTCGTCACCAACCCCACGAACATCGCGGCCATCGGCGGCGGCCTCCTGCAGGTCGGGGTGACGATCGGCACGTTCATCTCCGGCGCGATCATCGTCCTCGTGCTGAGCCTGTACTTCCTGGCCGCCCTGCCGAAGATGAAGAACAGCCTCGTGCGCCTCACTCCTGCGCGCAGCCGCGCGACCGTCGCCGACATGACCGGTCAGATCACCGACTCGGTCGGTGGCTACCTCGCCGGCATGGTGGTCCTGGCGCTCTGCAACGCCGTGTTCGCGTTCATCGTGCTGACGATCCTGCAGCAGCCCTTCGCCGCGCTGCTCGCCGCCCTCGCGTTCGGCATCACGCTCATCCCGCTCGTCGGATCGGTGCTGTTCTGGGCGGTCGCGACGGTCTTCACGCTGATCGTGAGCCCGACCTCCGGGCTCATCTTCGCGATCGTCTACCTCGTCTACATGCAGATCGAGGCATATCTCCTCACGCCGCGCGTGATGAACCGGACGATCTCGGTCCCCGGCTCCCTCGTCGTGATCGGCGCGCTCGTGGGCGGAACGCTGCTGGGCCTGCTCGGCGCGCTCGTGGCGATCCCCGTCACGGCCTCGGTCCTGCTGATCATCAAGCAGATCATCATCCCGAGACAGGATGCCAAGAAGTAGCGCTCACGACAGCAGCCGTGCCGGGACCGTCGAGGCCGCCGCTCGCGCCGCCGCCTCCGGCACGCCCGCGGCGACGGCCGAGGCGATGGCGCGGTCCATCGTGAGCGTCGAGCCGGCGAGGGTGTCGGTTCCGGCGATCACGGGCCGCGTGTCGCGCACCTCGACATCCAGCCCGCCCAGCCGGTAGGCGCCGTCCCCCAGCCCGGTGGCCGACATCGCGTCCGTGACGAGCGCGACACGGTCGGGAGCCGCGTCGAACAGCGCCCGCATCACCACGGGGTGCACGTGCACGCCGTCGGCGATGACCTCGAGCACCACGTGGTCGCGCGCGAGCGCGGCGCCCACCGGTCCGGGAGCGCGATGCCCGAGTCCGGGCATGGCGTTGAACGCGTGCGTCAGGAGTCGCGCTCCGCGGTCGAAGGCCGCGGCGGCGGTGTCGTAGTCGGCCTCCGTATGCCCCACGGCGACGATGACGCCCGCAGCGACGAAGCGATCGATGGCCTCGCGCGCGCCGGGGAGTTCGGGCGCGAGGGTCACCGACCGCACGATGCCCCGTCCCGCCTCGAGGAGCCGCTCGACGGCTTCCGGCGTCGGGGCGACCAGGGCCGCGGGGTCGTGCGCGCCGCGACGCCCCTCCGCGAGGAACGGCCCCTCGAGGTGGACGCCCGCGACCCCCGGCAGCTGCGGGAGCATCTCCGCGAGCTCGCCGAGGCGGCGGGCGACGCGTTCGACGGGGGCGCTGACGAGGCTCACGAGCATGGTCTCCGTGCCGTGGGCGTGATGGTGATCGACGGCGGCGCGGACGCCGTCGACGTCCGCGCCGTCGAAGCCGTGGCCGAGCGCCCCGTGGCAGTGCAGGTCGACGAACGCGGGCGCGGGGGTCGGTCCGGTGAGGTCGCTGACGGGAAGGCGGTTCCGCGAGGGCATGGCGCCCACCGTAGTGCAGAGATCTGATCAATCGGTCGTTTCGGTCACGGCGATCGCCCCGCTCGATGTGGGCGGACGTGCAATGATCTCGTCACCGCGTCCCCCATCGAAAGCAGCGGAATGAACGCGCCCTACCCCCACCTCACGTCGACGGGCGGCGTCTTCTCGCTCATCCGCGACGGCCTCGCGCGATCGCGGTCGGACCTCTCCCGGCTGACCGGCCTCGCTCCCTCGACGATCACGCTGCGGGTCGACGAGCTCCTCGGGCTCGGGGTCGTCGAGGAGGCCGGCGAGACGGCATCCCGCGGTGGTCGGCGTCCGCGCAAACTCGCTCTCGCCCGCGACGGGCGGGTCATCGCCGGTATCGATCTCGGCGCCGCGCACGCCACGATCGTCCTGGAAGACCTCCGCGGCACCCGCGTGGCCCGTCATCGGATGAGTCTCGACATCGCCCGGGCTCCCGAAGTGGTGCTCCGCGGCATCCATCGGGAAGTCCTCGCGCTCGTGGAGGCCGCCCCGGAGCCGGTCACCCTCGCGGGGATCGGCCTGGCCGTTCCCGGACCCGTGGGGGTGCCGGACGGACGGATCATCTCGCCCTCGCGGATGCCGGGGTGGAACGGCATCGACGCCTCGGCGATCCTCGGCGGGATCTCGGGCGTCCCGGTGCGCTGCGAGAACGACGCCAACGCGATGGCGCTGGGGGAGCACATCGCCGACGGCCGCCGGTCGGCGAACATGCTCGTCGTGAAGGCGGGGTCGAGCATCGGCGTCGGCATCATCGTCGACGGCACCCTCTACCGCGGAGCGACCGGGGTCGCCGGTGACATCACCCACATCGCCGTCGCCGGATCGACCGTCGCCTGCGTGTGCGGCCGGGTCGGCTGCCTCGACGCCATCGCCGGCGGCCGCGCCATCGGCGAGGCCATGACCGCGGGAGGGATCCGCGTCGACGACGTGGCGCAGCTCGCCGATCTCGCCCGGGACGGGCACCCCCTCGCCACGCGCCTGCTGCGGGAGGCGGGGCTGCGCACCGGCAGCGTGCTGGCGACCGTCGTCGGCTTCTTCAATCCGGAACGCCTCGTCCTCGGGGGCATCATCGCCACCACGGACGCCTTCGTCGCGGGGGTGCGGTCCAGCATCTACGACCTGTGCCTGCCGCTGTCGACGTCGTCGCTCGATGTGGCGGCGTCGGTGGAGGGCTGGGACATCGGCGCCCGGGGGGCGGCGCTCCTCGTGCGCGACGAGTTGCTGTCGGCGGCATCCATCGACGCGTTGGCGCGCCCGCGGTCGTGACTTACTTCACCGTTTGAAATCAAAAAGGTGACTTCATCCGATCTGTGTAACAGGTCCGTTACGGAATGAAGCTACGGTCTGTTGCGCCGTTAGCTTCTCCCCAAGACCCATTCATCCGATGTCTCCAGGGCTGATACGCCGGACCCGACCTCCGCAGCCCGCACCCGAGAGGAAACCTCATGCACAAGAAACGGATCGCCTTCGCGGGCCTCGTCGCCGTCACGGCGATGGGCTTCACCGCCTGCGCCTCCGGCGGCAGCGCAGCCGACGGCGGCAAGACGACCATCGTCTGGAACATGTGGGCCGGTGACACCGCGTCCGAGCAGAAGCTCAAGGACCAGATGGCCGTGGCCCAGAAGCTCGTCGGCGACGACATCACCATCGAGCTGCAGACCGCGCCGTGGGCCGACTACTTCACGAAGCTCAACACGAACATGGCATCGGGCAAAGTCGCCTGCGTCACCGGCATGAACGGCCAGCGTCTCGCCGGGTACACCGAGGTGTTCGACGAGCTCACCGACGACGACCTGTCGACCATGGGGATCTCGCGCGACGCCTACAACCCGGGCGCGCTGAGCGTGATGGAGAACGGCGGCAAGCTGTACGGCCTGCCCTACGACACGGCGGCGATGCTCCTCTTCTACAATGCCGACCTGTTCGCCAAGGCCGGCGCCCCGCTGCCGACCAACGACTGGACGATCGACGACTTCGAGAAGGCGGCGAGCGAGATCACCGCCAAGGCCGGCGCGAAGGGCTTCGCGGTCTCGGTCGACGAGTTCCAGTGGCTCTCGCTGCCGATGGCCGAGACGGGCCTGCAGCCGGTGGACGACTCCGGCACGCTCGACCTCACCAACCCGAGCTTCGTCGAGGCGGCCACCCGCTACGGCGACCTCGTCACCAAGCTCGGCGTCTCGGACGCCGTCCCCTCCGCCTCCGACTCGGCGTGGACCACCACCCAGTTCGAGAACGGCAAGGCCGCGATGATCATCGAGGGCACGTGGATGGCATCCACTCTCACCGCTCCCGATCTCGGGTTCTCGGCGGGTGCGGTGCGCATCCCCCGCGGGTCCGACGGTGCGTACGGCGTCGCCCTGGGCTCGGGATACGGGATCGCCGCGAACTGCGAGAACAAGGAGGCCGCGCTGAAGGTGCTCGGCGCCCTCTCGAGCCCCGACGTGCAGTCCGTGATCGCGCAGCAGGGCGGGTACCCCGCCCAGCTCGCCAGCCAGCCGGAGTTCTTCACCGCGCTTCCGGATGCCACCCGCGACAACCTCACGCAGGCCTTCACCTCCGCGTTCGAGGGCGCCGTGTCGCAGCGGGTGACCGATGAGTGGACGCAGGTCGCGACCGCCATGCCGAACGAGCTCGTGAGCGTCTACACGGGCCAGGCGACCATGTCGTCGGTGCTCGACGGCCTCGAGCAGCGTTTCGGTAAGTAAGCCCCCCGGGGAGGCGGCACCGCTCGGTGCCGCCTCCCCCTTCTCCTGCGAGGAGCACCGCCATGACCGCGAGCCGCACCGACTGGTTCGTCCACGACCGCTTCGGGATGTTCGTCCACTTCGGGCTCTACAGCGTCGCCGCCCGGCACGAGTGGGTTCAGAACTACGAGCGCATCGAGGCCGCGGACTACGCGCGCTACGCCCGCTTCTTCGACCCCGACCTCTTCGACGCCCGCGCCCTCGCCCGGCAGGCGCGCGAGGCCGGCGCCCGCTACGTCGTGCTCACCGCCAAGCACCACGAGGGCTTCTGCCTCTGGGACACGGCGACGACGCCGTTCAACGCCGCCGAGGCCTGCGGCCACGACCTCGTGCGCGAGTACGTCGACGCCCTGCGCGCCGAGGGGCTGCGCGTCGGCCTCTACTTCTCGCTGCTCGACTGGTCGCATCCGCAGTACACGATCGACCGGCACCACCCGCAGCGCGGTGCCGCCGACGTCGCCGAGCAGAACGCCGGGCGCGACATGGCCGTGTACCGCACCTACCTGCACGCCCAGGTGCGCGAACTGCTGACCGGGTACGGCCCGCTCGACTACCTCTTCTTCGACTTCACCGAGCCCGCCGAGGAGGACGGCCTGCCCGGCAAGTCCCCCGAGGACTGGGATGCCGAGACCCTCCTGGCGATGTGCCGGGAGCTGCAGCCCGACATGATCGTGAACGATCGCCTCGGCATCCCCGCCGACCTCGTCACCCCCGAGCAGTACCAGCCCGTCCGCCCCTTCGAGCGCGACGGCGTCCCCCTCGTCTGGGAGGCGTGCCAGACCATCAACGGCAGCTGGGGGTACCACCGCGACAACCACGACAGCAAGAGCGCGGCCCTGCTGGTGCGGATGCTCGCCCGCTCGGTGGCACTGGGCGGGAACCTGCTGCTGAACGTCGGCCCCACCGGTCGCGGCGAGATCGCCCCGCGCGATGCCGCCCTGCTGTCCGAGGTGGGCGAATGGATGACCCGGCACGCGGATGCCATCCGCGGCGCCGGCGCGTCGCGCTTCACGGCCCCGTCCGGCGTCGTCTACACCCAGCGCGGCGACCGCCTCTACGCGCACCTCTTCGACTGGCCCTTCGGCCTCCTCCACCTCCCCGACCTCGCCGACCGCGTCGACTTCGCGCGCTTCCTCGACGACGGATCCGAGGTGCTGTTCGAGAACATCCCCGCCGATCAGGAGGCGTTCAACCTCCAGCCGGCAGCCCCCGAGCCGGGGACCCTGACGCTCAAGCTCCCCGTCCAGCCTCCGTCGGTCGCGCTGCCCGTGATCGAGCTGTACCTGCGGACCTCCTCATGACGAAAGGCCACCGGATGGTCACCGAATCCTCCATCGCCCCGCGGCGACGACGCCGCAGCAGCATCGAGACCAGGGAGCGGCGCCAGGCGCTCGGCTTCATCACCCCGGCCGTGCTCGGTCTCGCGGTCTTCACCGTGCTGCCGGTGGGGCTCGCGATCGTGATGAGCCTGTTCGACTGGCCGATCTTCGGCAAGCGCGCCTTCGTCGGCTTCGACAACTACGTCACGCTGCTCACCTCGTCGCCCGACTTCTGGCCGGCTCTGCGCAACTCCGCGGTGTTCACGCTGCTCTACGTGCCGCTGAACCTCATCGTGGCGCTCGGGCTGTCTCTGCTGCTCGGGCCGCGCATCCGCGGTCGCGCCGTCTTCCGCGTGCTGTTCTTCATCCCCGTGGTGACGCCGATCGTGGCGAGCGCGCTCATCTGGCGGCTCGTCCTGCAGCCGGACGGCCTGCTCAACGGCATGTCCGTGTCGCTGTTCGGGTGGGAGTTGCCGAACTTCCTCGTCGATCAGAACTGGGCGATGCTCGCCGTCGTCGCGATGAGCGTGTGGGCGGGGATGGGCTACAACATGCTCGTCCTCACCGCGGCCCTCGAACAGGTGCCCACCTCGGTCGTGGAGGCCGCGCAGATCGACGGGGCCCGTGGCATCCGTCTCATCTGGCAGGTGATCATCCCGCTCATCTCGCCCGCGATCTTCTTCGCCGCGGTGATGACGATCATCTCCTCGATGCAGGTGTTCGCGCAGCCGCAGCTGCTCACCGGCGGCGGCCCCGGCACCTCCACCGTTCCGCTGGTGATGTTCATCTACAACACCGGCTTCAAGTTCCAGGACCTCGGTCTCGCCGCGGCGGGCGCGTGGATCCTGTTCGTCATCATCATCGGCATCACGGCGCTGCAGTTCCGGGCGCAGAAGAGGTGGGTGCACTATGAGCACTGAGACCCTGCGACAGACCCACCGCCCGACCCCGCTGTCGCCCGCGACCGCGGTCGAGGGCCCGCGCGGCGGTCGACGCGGTCGGCGCCGTGGCCAGCCGGCCTCCCGCGGCGAGCGCTTCGGGCTGATCGCCGCGTACGTCGCGGTGATCGTCGCCGCGGTGATCTTCGCCGCACCGCTGATCTACGCGTTCTTCTCGGCGCTCAAGCCGTCGAACGAGGTGCTGCTGGCGCCTCCGACGCTGATCGGCAGCGAGGTGCGCTGGCAGAACTTCCTCGACGTGTTCAGCTTCGCGCCGTTCACGACCTACATCGCGAACTCGTTCATCGTCTCGGTCGCGGGCGTGCTGGTCGTCCTCGCCGTGTCGGCGACGGCCGGGTACGCGTTCGGCCGCCTGCGCTGGCCCGGGCGCGACATCGTCTTCGTGCTGTTCCTCGGCACGCTGATGGTCCCGCAGGAAGTGCTGGTCATCCCGATGTTCGTCGTCATGCAGTGGTTCGGGTGGGTCGACACCTACCAGTCGCTGATCCTCCCGTGGGCCTTCACCGCCTTCGGCACCTTCCTCATGCGGCAGTTCTTCCGCGGCATCCCGTTCGAGCTCGAAGAGGCGGCCCGCATGGACGGCGCCGGTCCCGTCCGCACGTTCCTGCAGGTGATCCTGCCGCTGGCGGGCTCGGCGCTCGCGGTGCTGGCCGTGTTCACGTTCCTGAACTACTGGAACAGCTACCTCTGGCCCCTCGTGACCGTCAACGACTACAACGCGCTCGGTACCCTGCCGATCGGTCTCGCGAGCTTCGCGACGCAGACCGGCACGCGGTGGGACCTGCAGATGGCGGCCACGATCATCTCGATGATCCCCACCACGATCCTCGTGATCGCGCTGCAGAAGCACCTCGTCAAGGGCATCGCGACGTCGGGTCTGGGCGGGCGATGACCGCGCGACTGCCCCGCATCGTCCTCGCCGGAATGGCGATCGAGTCCAGCGCGTACGCCGCCCACCGCGCCGGTCACGCCGACTTCGTCGTGCTGCGCGGGAGCGAGGTGCTCACGCGGTACCCGTTCCTCGCACCCGGCACGCCGCTGGGCGATGCCGCCGAGTGGATCGGCGTCTTCTACGCCCGCTCGATCCCCGGCGGCCAGGTGCGTCGCGACGTGTACGACGACTTCCGCTCCCGGATCGTCACCGGCCTCACCGAGGTCGGGAACGTGGATGCCGTCTACCTCGACGTGCACGGGGCGATGGGCGTCGAGGGCGTGGACGACGCCGAGGGCGACCTCGTCGAGGCCGTCCGGGCGGTCGTCGGCGCGCGCCCGCTCATCACCGCGCCGATGGACCTGCACGGCAACGTCTCGGAACGCTTCGCCCGCGCGGTCGACCTGCCGACGTGCTTCCGCCTCGCCCCGCACGAGGACGCCGAGGACACCCGCGAGCGCGCCGCGCGGAACCTGCTCTCCTGGGTCGGGCGCGCGGAGCGCCCCGCGCGCGCCTGGGTGCGGGTGCCGATCCTTCTCCCCGGCGAGAAGACGTCCACGCGCGTGGAACCCGCGAAGAGCCTCTACGCCCGCCTCGACGAGGTGGAACGGATGCCGGGGGTCACCGACGCGTCGATCTGGATCGGCTACGCGTGGGCCGACGAGCCGCGCTGCCACGCGACGGTGATCGTCAGCGGCGACGATGCGGACGCGATCGTGGCGGAGGCGGAGACGCTCGCCCACGCACTGTGGGACGCCCGCGAGGACTTCTCGTTCGTCGGGCCGCCGGGATCGCTCGCCGAGGGGATCGCCGCCGGGCTCGCCCACCGGGTCGCCGGCGGGGGCCGACCGTATCTCGTGAGCGACTCGGGCGACAACCCCGGGGCGGGCGGCTCCGGTGACGTCACCTGGACGCTTCACCAGCTACTGGCCGACGAGCGCCTCACCGGTGCCGCGGACGATCTCACCATCGCCGTCGCGTCGATCTTCGACCCGGCCGCCGTGGCCTCCCTCGACGACATCGCCGTGGGGTCGCCGGTGGACCTCGAGGCCGGAGCCCGCGTGGACGATCGCGTCAGCGGTCCGGTCCGCATCACGGGCGTCCTCATCGGTCGACACGACGACCCGGTCGCCGGTCGTGTCGTCGTCGTCGGTGTCGGTGCCCTGCGGGTGATCGTCACCGAGCGCCGCAAGGCGTTCCACGCCGTAGACGACTTCCGCGCGGTCGGCATCGACCCGCTCGCCACCGACATCGTCGTGACGAAGATCGGGTACCTCGAGCCCACGCTGTACGACGTCGCCGCGGGCTGGACGCTGGCCCTCACCCCCGGCCCGGTGGATCAGGATCTCGCGCGTCTCGGACACCGCCGCATCGAGCGACCGATGTTCCCCTTCGACGCGTTCGACACCGCCCCCGACCTGACGGCGACGGTGCTGCGATGACGGCTCTCGAACTGGCGGTCCAGGATGCCGCGGGCATCCGCGTCGCGGCCGAGCTCGGTGTGGACCGCGTCGAGCTGTGCTCCGCCCTCTCGCTCGGCGGCCTGACCCCCTCGGCGGGTCTCATCGCGGCGGCGGCGGGGTCCGGCATCCGGACTCACGTGCTCGTGCGCCCGCGCGCGGGCGACTTCGAGTACGACGACGGCGAGCGCGACGTGATCGTGGAAGACGTCCTCCGGGCGCGGGCACACGGCGCGACCGGCGTGGTCGTCGGGGGGCTCCGGGACGGTCGGATCGACGACGCGCTGATCTCACGCGTCGTCGCGGCGGCCGACGGCGCCCCGGTCACGTTCCATCGGGCGTTCGACAACCTGTCCGACCTCGACGCCGGCCTCGACCGCCTCGCCGAACTCGGCGTCACGCGCGTGCTCACCTCGGGCGGTGCCGCACGGGCAGAGGACGCTCTGACGGTCCTGGAGCGCCTGGTGAGCCGCGCGGATCACGACATCGAGATCATGGCGGGCAGCGGCGTGCGCTCCGACAACGTCGCGCGGATCGCCGCGACCGGCGTCGACGCCGTCCACGCCTCGGCCAAGCGCACCGTCACGGGCCGCCCGGGCGTCGCGCTCGGGTCGGCGGCGGGCGACGGCGGCACATACGAGACCGTGGATGCCGACGAGGCGCGTCGCCTGCTCGGCATCCTGCGTTCGACCGAGGAGGCGAGATGACGCTTCTTCTGGGAGTGGACAACGGGGGCACGCGGGTCAAGCTGCTGCTCGCGCGCGAGATCGACGGACGGCTCGAACACGTCCGCACGACCGACGCGCCGACCCCGCGCGGACCCGGGGCGATGGACGAGCTGGCGGCCCTCACCCGGGCGTTCCTCGCGGACGACCGCGCCGAGGCGTTCGGCCTGACCGTCGCCGGCATCCTCGACGAGGCGTCCGGCGTCGTGACCACGAGCGCGAACATGCGCTGGCTCGAGGGACTCGCCCCCGCCCGCGAGCTTTCCCACCGCCTCGGCATCCCGGGGGAAGCCGTCCAGGACGGCGTCGCCACCGCGATCGCGGAGGCGGTTCTCGGAGCCGGGCGCGGAGCCGAAGACGTCTTCGTGCTGGCGCTGGGCACGGGCATCGCCGGCGCTCACGTCGTCGACGGGTCGGTGCGCAAGGGCGCCCACGGCGGCGCGGGAGAGATCGGGCACATCGCCACGGGCGGGGGCGAGAAGTGCACCTGCGGGCAGTCGGGATGCCTCGAGTCGCTGCTGGGCGGCACGCGCCTCGGCGGACGGTGGGATCGCGCCCGCGGGGTCGACGCCCAGTCGACCGCGCTCGACGTCGTCCTCGCCGCCGAGCGCGGCGACGGCACCGCTCGCGCGATCCTCGACGAGGCCACCACGGCTCTCGCCCACGGGCTGCTCAGCCTCATGGCGATGATCGATCCCGGGGTGATCGTCATCGGCGGGGGCCTGTCGAACTCGCCCACCTGGATCATCGACCCCGCGATCGAGAAGGCCCACCGCCAGGCGACCTTCCACGCGGTTCCTCCCATCATCCGCGCGCAGCTCGGATCGTGGGCCGGGGCGTGGGGCGCCGTACTGACAGCGGGTCACCGAATGGAGCTGGTCTGATGGCCGAAGTCGTCCTCACCCCCACCGCGGACGAGGCGTCGGCGCTGGCCGCCGACCACGTCGCTCGGGCGATCGCCGCACAGCCGCGTCTCGTGCTGGGCGTGGCGACCGGCTCGACCCCCGAACGGTTCTACCGGCACCTCGCCCGACGCATCTCCGAGGAGGGCCTCGACGTCGCCGGGGTGCGCGCCTTCGCGCTCGACGAGTACGTCGGCCTTCCCCCCGACCACCCGGAGTCGTACGCCGCCGTGATCGAACGGACCGTGACAACGCCGCTCGGCCTCGACCCGGCGCACGTGCACGTGCCCGACGGTCGTGCGGCCGATCCGTTCGCCGCCGCCGCCGCGTACGATCGCGCGATCGACGAGGCGGGGGGCGTCGACATCCAGATCCTCGGCATCGGACGCAACGGCCACATCGGCTTCAACGAGCCGGGCTCCTCGCTCGGCTCGCGCACGCGGGTGAAAACGCTGGCCGCCTCGACCCGGGAGGCGAACGCGCGCTTCTTCGCCGACTCCGCGGACGTGCCCGTGCACTGCATCACGCAGGGCATCGGCACCATCCGCGAGGCCCGGCACCTCATCCTGCTGGCGTTCGGAGCCGACAAGAGCGCCGCGCTGGCCGGCGCCGTGGAGGGCCCCGTCACAGCGAGCCTGCCCGGTTCCGCGATCCAGCTGCACGCGCACGTCACGGTGCTGGCCGACGAGGATGCCGCGGGCGAGCTGACGCTGGCGGATGCCTATCGTGAGGCGTGGGCGCTCAAGCCCGCCGCGCAGGGGTTCTGAGCCGAGGACGCAAGCGCGGCAAGGGCCGGGGGCGCGAACGCTCCCGGCCCTTACGGCGTCGGTCAGATCGAGTGCCGACGGTCATGACCCCGTGACGGGATGCCCCGCACGGACGAACACCCCCCGACCGGTCGGATCACGAGCGGTCGGGGAGCGCGGTGTCAGTCGCGATCGTCGTCGGAACGCCCCGCCGCGACACGACGCCGCATCCGGACGAGCATCACCAGGAGGCCGCCCAGAATCACCGCCGGAGCGGCCACGAGAAGGCCGATCGACGGATCGTGGGCGCCGGTGATCGCCAGCGATCCCGTCCCCGTCGAGGCAGCGCCTCCTGGTGTCGCGGACGGTGACGACGTCGGCGCCGTCCCTGTACCTCCCGACGAGGTCGGAGAGGGCGTCGGCTCCGGCGTCGGCTCCGGCGACGGCTGCACGGCGCGAGCCGGGAGCAGGATCGTCTGCGTCTGCTCCTCGTTGCCGGCCACGTCCTGTGTCCGCACGTGCACGTACCGCGGCGCCTGAGTGAGCTCCACCGAGAAGGGCTTCTCGTACGTGGCGAACATGTTGTTGGTCGGTCCGGCCGGATCGGCGTCGGGCCCGTCCGACCACACCGTGCGTGACGCACCCGAACCGCGATCGCCGTCCGCCGCGATGAGTGTCACCGTCGCCGAAGTCCCGTCGACGACGTCGATCGTCGCTGTCGTGACCGGGGCTCGGGTATCGATGCGTGCCTGAGCCGTCGCCGACCCCACCGCACCGTCCGTCGCGGTGGCTCGCGCCTGCACGTCCACCTCGCCCTCGACGCCGACCGGAACGGGATCGGTGTACGCGGACCACGTCGCCCCGCCGTCGAGACTGATCTCGACCGAGGCGATGTCGGCGCGCGTGGGTTGCGCGGTGACGGTCGCCTTCGGCGTCTCGAGGAACCAGCCCGAACCCGCGGGCGAGGAGTCGAAGGACACCGTCACCACCGGGGTGGTCTGATTCGCGGGGGCGACCACGAACACCGTCGCGACCGCACCGGGGCCGAACGACGCGATCGCGCCGGCGACGTCGAACACCGACTCGGCGGTCGCATATTCCGCGGGTGCGACGCTGCTCCACGTCACGGCGACATCGCTCGCCGCGGTGCCGTCGTCGTATCGGGCGAGCACGGTACGGGGCAGGACAGGAGCCACTCCGGGTCCCGTGACCACGGAGGTGTAATCGACCGACGAGATCTGACCAGAAAGTCGGTCGGCGACGTACACGGTGGCTTTCACCGTGACGGCATCGTCGCCGGCAACGGTCCCTGCGACCTCGAACGATCCGGCTTGCGCGTACGACGAGGCCGGAACCGGTGCCCAGGTGGCATCCACGTCCCGCAGAGGACCGTTCTCCGGCGACACCCAGACACGCTCCGGAAGGTTCGGAGCCGTGCCCGTGATCGTGCGCACCGCCACGTCCTGCACGGCGACCGCGTCGCCTCCGGTGCCCGGCGCCGGATCGTCCGAGGCCGGGATGCCGTCGACCTGCCACTCGATCACGCTCGTCGCGCGCGCCTCACCGCCGGACACCTGCCGCTGCAACGTCAGACGTACGGCGCGCGTGGTCACGGCATCGAACGACGCCGAGACGGGTTCGAGCGAGGTCTTCGGGGCGGTCGAATCGAACGCGGGCAGCGGGTAGGCGAGCGAGGATCCGGTGACGGGCTTCCACTCGCCGGCGGAGTCCTGGTAATCGATCGACCACGCGGACGGGATCATCACGCCGCCGTCCTGGACGCCGTCGTTCTGCCACAGGTACACCGTGGTCGAGGAGACCGTGACCGGACTCGACCACGTGTAGGTGGCGGTGTCGGCCGCGGGCGTCGGGGTGGCTCCCCATGTCCCCCACATCGATCCCAGGTCATCGGTGGGGGCACTGCGGCCGTCGTTCAACGCCGCCGCGGAGTTCCACGACGGCACGTAGCTCACGCTGACCTCGGGCGCGTGCTCCCCGGACGCCAGCGCGATGTTCGCGGGCGTCTCGGCGGTCGCCGCCGACGTCGACAGGGCGCCGACGCCGATAGCGGCCAGGATGACGGCGGCGAACGCCGCGACGGGGCGTACGACACGGCGACGGGGTTCAGGTGTCATGACGGATTCCTCGTTCATGCGTCGATGGGCGCGCGGCCCGCGGTCAGGAGGACGCGCTGGCGATCGCGCGCGGTCAGCAGATTGGCTTCGGTGAACGACTGCGACACCGATCGCACGGCCTCCAGGAACGCTCCGCGATCGCGGAACGGCGGTTTGGCCCACACCTCGTCGAGCAGGCTGGTCCCGTTCTGTCCCCGAGTGGGGTTCTTCACCCCGGAATCGACCCCGGCGAAGGTCACCGTCGGCTCCGAACGCTGGAAGTACATGTGATAAGCGACGTCGTGACCGGTGTAGGCCGGTTCGTACGTGCGGCCGTCGAGCTCGAACACGTTATGGGCCTTCTTCGAAACGCCCCTCGTGACGGAGCCGTCGAGACCGAGTCGCGAGGACAGCGAGAGCCGTGCGTACCGCGTGGAGGAGTCGATGGCGGTGAGCACCGTCGGGCCGTACACCAGCGCCTGGACGTCAGGGCGGTCCGGCGTCGCCTCGGTCCGCAGGACCATCGGGATCCGGATCGTCACGCGATCGCCCTTGACCCACGTGCGCTCGAGGGCGACGTAGGTACCCGGGGTGTTCGTCGTCCCCGATGCCGTGCCGTTGACCCGGATCTCCACGCCGCCCGTGGCCCACGCCGGGATGCGCAGGCGGAGGGCGAGGGGCCCCGAGGGCGCAGAGGCGAACTCCAGGGTGGACGTGTCGGCCTCCGGGTACGGCGAGGTCTGCACGAGCGTCAGACCCCTGTCCGCCCACGTGAGCGTCGATGCGATGTAGAGGTTCACGTACAGGGCGTCATCCGCCTTGGAGCGCAGGTAGATCGTGTCCTGGTACTTCACGTGGCTCTCCAGCGCGGTTCCGCCGCAGCACGTGCCGATGTTTCCGTCGCCGTACTCCTTGCGCGTGCCGGGGTTGACCGGGAACATGTAGCAGTTCTCCGGGCTCGTCGTGGACTCCTCGTCCCGTCGCCCGCCGAGGATGTGGTTGAGCACGGTTCGCTCGTAGTAGTCCATGTACCGCGGATCCTGCTCGTGCAGGAAGAGCGACCGTGCGATCTTCAACATGTTGTACGCCGCGCACGACTCGGCGTTGCGCTTGCCGATGTCGCCGGCGACCGCGCCGGCGGGGCCCCACAACTCGCCCTCGCCCGTCCCTCCGTGCGCGTACGCGCGCCCCGGGACGACCATGCCGAAGAGATTGTGGACCGCGCGTCGGTATCGGTCGTCGCCGGTCTCGTCGTACAGCTTGAGATAGCCCGAGAAGGTGGGGATGTACTGGTTGGCATGCCGCCCGTCGAGGGTGTCGCGGTTGTCAGCGCACGCGTCGACGAGAGCGTCGTAGGTGAACAGCTTCGCCGCATCGAGGAACTCCGACCGCGCGGCGTCGCTGGACCGCCAGTACAACTGCACGAGCACGTCGTTCATCCCACCGCACTCCCCCGCGATGTAGAGCGACCACATCTTCTGCCGTTGAGCGGGCGAGCACGCCGACAACCGCGCGTAGACCCAGTGACCGATGCCCTCGGCGAGGGTGAGCGCCACGGTGTTCCCGGTGTACGCGTGCGCGTCGAGGAGGCCCGCGAGGATCTTGTGCAGCGTGTAGTACGGCGCCCAGATCTCGCCGTACGGGGCGAAGGCTTCGAGGGCGGAGAACTGCCACTCGCCGTAGGCCGAGAGGAATCCCGGATGCGAATAGCGCGGGGCTCCGTCGAAGGTCTGCGCTGCCAGCGCGGCGCGGCACTCCTCGAGGCCGGCCACGAACGCACCGACCTTCTGCGCCAGAGCGCCCTCGCCGGTCGACGCATACGCCATCGACAGCCCGCTCAGGAAGTGCCCGGCGAAGTGGCCGCGCAAGAGGCCACCCGCGCCCGCCGTGTTCTGTCCCAGGCGGTACTCACGGGGTCCCCAGCGCTGCGCATCGGGATTGGGGCCGTACTCCTCCCAGCCGCCCGGCGGCGTCGCTCCGCGCGTATCCAGCCCCGCGTTGCGCCGGAAGACCGCGAGCAGCGCATCCACGGAATAGGCCCTGTTGAGGATCAGCGCCTGCTTCTGCGCGCGCGTGAACACGCTCTCGCCCAGCGTCACGGCGCTCAGCGGGAAGGGGCGTAGGGCCCAGGCGTCGGGGGTGACCTCGCGAGACGCCGCCCGCACGACGGAGGCGGCATGCCGGAGTCCGGGGCGGGCGAATCCACCGACGTCGGCCGCGGGGCGCACGGCGGCCGCGGAAGCGGCGGCCGGCGGAGCGGTGGCGGCGACGAGAGCGGCCCCGCCGAGGGCGACCCCGGCGCGGAGGACCCCGCGGCGACTCAGTGAACGGGGGCGATCTTCATCGATCATGGTGGTGCTTTCTTGTATGGGGTGAGGAGAAGGAGCGCGCACGCCCGCGGTCCGGACGGGTCCGCGATGCTGCGGACCCGTCCGGGGCGCCTACGCGTCGTCGCGGCGCGCGCGGCGGCGGAGGGCGACGCCCACGAGCACGACGATCGTGCCCGCGCCGAGCAGCCCGAGCGGGAAGACGCCGCCGGTGCGAGCGAGGGCGCCCGCAGGAGTCGTCCCGGCCGTGGGGCCGCCGCTCGTGGGACCGGTGACCGGCCCGGACGAGAGCACCCGCAACGCCGCGGAGGCCTGGACTCCGCTGTCGACGCCGCGCAGCGAGATCGTGTGATCGCCGGCGGCGACGGTCGCCGGGACCGTCAGCGTGCCGCGGACCGTCCCCTCCCCGTCGGCGCGTAGCGAGCCGAGCACGACGGGATCCGAGTGCAGCGTCACCTCGACGAGTTCGCCGGCACGGAAGCCGGAGCCCTCGACCGCGAGCGACGCCCCCGCCGACACCTCGGCCGCGCCGAGGGTCACGTGCGCGCCGGTGGGCGAAGGCGTGCCGGACGGCGAGGGCGTCGGGGTCGGAGTCGGCGTCGAAGTCGGCGTCGGAGTCGGCGTCGGGGTCGGGGTCGGAGTCAGCGTCGGGGTCGGAGTCGGAGTCAGCGTCGGGGTCGGAGTCAGCGTCGGGGTCGGCGTCGGCGTCGGAGTCGGCGTCGGCGTCGGGGTCGGGGTCGGGGTCGGGGTCGGGTCGACCGGCCCGGTCGTACCCGTGTCGACGGTCACGGTCTTGTCGTCGGAGGTGTTCCCGGCGAGATCGGTCGCCCGCAGCACGACGGGCACCGTTCCGCCGCCCGAGGCGAGCGTCACCCGGCCGTCGACCACCGCGACCCACGTCCCGTCCACCCGGCGCTCGACCGCGCCCACGCCGGACAGCGCGTCGGAGGCGGTGACCTCGACCAGGTGTCCCGACGCCTCGTGCGTCACGACCGTCGTCACCGTCGGCGCGACGCCGTCGATCCTCACCGTCAGCGCGACGCGCGACGACACGTTGCCCGCGGCGTCGACCGCCTCGGCCTCGACGAGGTGCGTGCCGTCACCGGTGACCCGGAAGTCGTCGGTCAGCGCGGCCCACGCCCCGCCGTCCACGCGCACGCGCACGGCCGGAGACGGATCGGTGTCGTCGGTCGCGGTGGCGGTGACCCGCACCGCGTCGCGGTACCAGCCCGAGGCGGGGGACGGGGATGCCGCCTCGAACGCCAAGGTCGGCGCCGTGGTGTCGACCGGCGGCTGGTCGGCCGCGGCCCACACCTCGAACTCCGAAATGGCGGCCGAACCCTGGCCCTCGGCGGCACCCCACGACTGCATCAGCGCACGCACGGCCGTGGCCTCGACCGCGGCGAAGTGCACCTCGTTCGGGGCCTCCGACGACCGGCCGTACGTGTCGGAGGTCGCCACGTCCTTCCAGGCGCCCGAACCGTCGCGGTACTGCAACGCCCAGGAGCGGGGCGGGATGAGTCCGGCGTTGGCGTCATCGGCGGCGTCGCGGGCGAACTGCACGCTCGCGTGATCGACCGTGACCGAGCGATCCCACGTCAGCTGCACCCACTGCTCACCGACGCGCGGCCATGTGCCCCACGGGCTTCCCGTGACGCTGCCGTCGTTCACGCCGCCGACAGGCGCCCACCCCGAGGCCGACGATGCCGTCGGCGTCGCGTACAGCGCGATGTTGCCGGTCAACGGCGCGTCGGGCGAGCGCGGAATGGTCACCGTGGTCGGGTTCGAGACGTTGCCCGCGACGTCCGTGGCCCGCACGTACACGACGTGCCGCTCCAGATCCGGCGCCGACACGGCTGCCGTGTACGGTTTCCACGTCAGCGGGCCGTCCAGCGCGTACTCCATCCCCGCCAGGCCCGATCCGGCATCCGTCGCCGTCGCCGAGACCGATCGCGCGGCCGCGTCCAGCGTCGCGGTGACCGCGGGAGCGGTCGCATCGATGCGGAAGGATGCCGTCGCCTCGGTCGAGACGTTGCCGGCGGCGTCCGTGGCGTGCGCGGTCACCGTGTGCGAGCCGTCCTGACGCACCACGGTGTCGACGCGACGCACGTCGGGGGTGGTCGTGGCCGCCGCACCGTCCACCGCCACCGAGAGGGCGACGCGCACGTCGCGGTCGTCGGTCGCGTCCGCCCGCGCCGTCACCGGACCGACGAACCATCCGTCGGCACCCTGTGGACCGCGCGCCTCGAGCGACACCTCGGGCGCCGTGGCATCCGTCGTCGCCCCGAACACCTCGAGTTCGGAGACGCCGACCGCGGCGTTCGTGGCGCCGTCGGACTGCGCGTCGAGGACGACACGGATACCGGCGGTCGTCACGGGCGTGAACGACACGCGGCTGGGAGCAGAGGCCGCCACCGGGTAGCCGCTGGCGCCCGAGACCTCGGTCCAGACGCCGTCCACGAGCGCCTCGACGTGCCACGACGACGGCACGGCGACGCCGTTGCCCGCGCCCGAGGCTCCCGCCACGTCGCTCCAGAAGTGCGCCGTGACCGCGTCGACGGTGACGGGCTTCTCCCACGTGTAGCCGACGTTGCGGCTGGCCGGGCGGACACCGTCCCACGTCGCCCAGATCTGCGACGCCTGACCGCCCTGGTAGATGATGGTGCCGTCGTTGATCGAGGCGAGCGAGTTCCAGCCGGCGGTGAAGTCGGCGACCGGCGTGCCGGTCTTCGCGAGGTTGGTGCGCCACGCGTCCGAGCCGATCACCGTGACCGTGGCCTGCACGCGACCGGCGGCGTATCCCTGCGCCGTCCCGCTCACCGTGAAAGTGCCGGGCGCCGCATAAGCGGCCGGGTCGACGGCATCCCAGGTCACGGGCGCGGCCACGCGGTCGTCGCCGTACGCCAGCGCCACGGTGTCGGGCAGCTCGGGGGCTTCTCCGACGAGCGTGCTGGTGGCCGCCGGCTCCACACCGGTCGGAGCGACGGCACCCGCGGTCCACTCCTCCACCGCGAGCGCAGAGTAGCTCGAGGACGCCCCCGTTCCCGGAGAAGCGTTCAAAACGGCACGAAGTCGTGTGGTGGTCACCGGCGAGAACGTCACCTCGTGCAGCTCGCGCGTGGTCGTCGGGTATCCACTCGGGTTCTCGACGTCGTTCCAGCGCCCGTCCGCCCAGTACTGCAGCTTCCACGACGACGGGGCCGAGACGCCGTCGCCGCTGCCCGGCTCGCGGTCGCTCCAGAACCGGATCGACGAGCGGTCGATGCGCACGGGTTCTGGCCAGTCGTACTGGATCCATTGGGAGGCCGGTCGGTCGGCCGCGTACGAGCCCCACATGTCCGGCGGAAGCGGGTTCGGGCGCACGATGCCGTCGTTCAGCGCCGCCTTCCAGTACTGCACGGGCACCGGTTCGTTCGACGCCGAGACCGCGGCCCACGGGGCGACGTTCGCCGACGGGGTCGTCTTGATATCGCGCGGCGGGGTCGTGACCACGGGCTTCATGCGCGCCGGGGTCACGGAGTCGTCCCACTGCACCTCATCGACGGCCACCGACCGCCGGAAGTGGTTGCCGCCGACGGCATCAGCCGTGTGATAGGCGATGTACCACTTGCCGTGGTACTCGGTGATGGCGGGGTGGCTGGTGGTCGACGAGACGGGCGCGAGCACCCGGCCCTGCGAGGTCCACGGCCCCATCGGTGTCGGTGCGGTCGAGTAGGCGATGCACGCGTGGTACACCGCCGGGGTGCACCAGCTGTCGGGCCCGGCCGCGTTGGCGGCGTAGGCGAGGTAGTACGTGCCCTTCCGCTCGAACAGCCATGCGGCCTCGAAGAAGCCGTCGACCCCGCTGCGGACCTCGGTGGGGGTGCCGATCATCGTCTTCATGTCGGATGCCAGCTCGACACCGAGCAGGCGACCGAAGCTGCCCCAGTACATCCATACGCGGCCGTCGTCGGTGATGTACACGGTGGGGTCGATGTTGTGGGCGTTGTTGCCCAGGATCTTCTGCGACACGATCGGGCCGCCGGCGTAGTCCTTCCACGGGCCCAGTGCGGTGTCGGACACCGCGACGCCGATGCCGAACGGATCGGGCGAGCTGCTGCCGGCCTCGTGCACGGGGACGTACCAGTAGTACCGGCCGTCGCCGCCCTGGACGACCTGGCCCGCGTACGCGCGGCCCGGCGTCGCCCAGGAGAACACCTGCTCGGGGCGCATGAGCGACGGGTAGTGCTTCCAGGAGCCGCCCTCGACGTCGGTGGTCGAGAACGCCTGCCACTCGTTCATGACGAAGTCGTTCGTCGTCGCGTCGGCCTCGTCGCGACCGGCGTAGACGTACAGCGTGTCGTCGGCGACGAGGGTGGCGGGGTCGGCCGAGTAGCTCGACCCGTCGCCGAGCAGGGGGTTGGGGAGAGCGGCGGCGGGGCTCGCCGGCGTCAGTGCCAGCAACCCTCCCACCAGACCGACGACGGTTGCGGCGGCCCAGACGCGCCGCGGGGCAGGACGAATCACAGTGGTCTCCTTCGACCAAGGGGAGGGACGCGCGGGGAGGGCCGGGGGCGGAACGCCCCCGGCCCCGGGGTGTCAGGCCGAGCGGCGCCGACGGTAGTAGGCGATCGCCACGACGATCAGCCCGAGCAGCAGCACGCTCACGCCGATGCCGATCGCGAGCTGCGTCGCCGCGGCATCCTGTCCGGTCACCGCCAGCGGCGGCGTCTGCGACGACGTCGCGCCGGGGGTGACCACGGTCACCTGTGCGGTGAGCTCGCCGCCGGGCACCACGAGCGCCACGGTGTGCACCCCCGACTCGGCGTACGCCGGGACGGTGAACACTCCGCTGGCGGTGCCGTCGGCCCCGACCGTCAGGGTGCCCAGGCGCGCCGGGGTGGAGCGGAACTCCACCGCGAACACCGTGCCCGGTGCCGCGCCGCTGACCGAGACGGGCAGTTGCCCGCCGGGGGCCACCTGCGCGACGCCGATCCGGATGACCTCGTTGCCGGTGAGCGAGCCCGTCGGGTCGACGCCCGGATCGGTACCGGGGTCCGTGCCCGGATCGGTGCCGGGGTCGGTCCCGGGATCGCTCGGCTTCGCCGGCACGGCGACCTCCCCGACATCCGAGACGTTGCCCGCGACATCGGTCGCGCGCACGCGCACCGTGGTGGCGGCGTCGCCGACGGCGGTGGCACCGCTCGCGGCGGTCCACGCCCCGTCACCGAGCTGGTACTCGACGACGGCCACGCCCGAACCGGCATCCGTGCCGGTGGGGGTCACCGTGCGCGACGCGGCGTTCCAACCCGCGTCGGCGACCGGCTTGGTGGCATCCCGCTTCACCTCGACGCCCGAGGGATCGGAGGTGTTGCCGGCGGCATCCTTCGCTCGGAACAAGACCGTGGTGGCACCGTCGGCCGAGACCTCGACCGGCGCGGTGTACCGCGACCACTCGCCGCCGCCCACGCGGACCTCGACGACGGGGGTGTCGTCGCGGTCGTCGATGGCGGTCGCCGAGACCTTCACCGTGCCGGTGTACCAGCCGCTCGCGGGAGCGACCGGGTCGACCGAGGTGGTCACGACGGGCGCCCGGGTGTCGGGAACCGGGGTCTCCGGCTGCTCCCACACCTGCCATTCCTTGATGCCGACGCTGCCCTTGCCCTGCTCGGTCCCGACCGGGTCGAGCGCGAGGCGGAGCTTCGTCGTCGTCACCGGGTCGAACGACACCGTGTTGTAGGTGTCCTTCGCCGTGCCGTACGTGCCCGCGTTCTTCACCGGCACCCACGCGCTCGTCGTGGCATCCCAGTACTCGGCCTCCCACTTCGCGGGGACGTCGATGCCGAGCCCCTGCGCGTCGAGGTTGGACACGAAGTACACGCCCAGCTCGCCGATGCGCACCGGCTCCTTCCAGTCGTACTGGACCCACTGGTCGGTGACGGCGGGCCAGACGCCCCACACGTTGGCGTTGTCGGTGGGCGTGACGTCGCCCGACGATGTGGGCTGGACGTTGTCGTTGAGTCCGGTGACCTTGTTCCATCCGGCGGTTCCGGATGCCGTGGGCGTGGCGAGCAGGGCGACGTTGCGCCGCTGCGTCCCATCCGCCTTCGGGATCGTCCGCTCGATCACGGGCGAGACGTTCCCCGCCGTGTCGGTGGAGCGCACCCGCACCGTCGTCTCGTCGAGTCCGACGAGCACGGAGCCCGTCATCGTCGACCAGTTCTCGGCGTCGTTCAGGCGGTACTCGATCGAGGCGACGCCCGAGCCGGAGTCCGTCGCGGTGGCCTTGACCGTACGCGAGACCGCGTCGGTGGTCACCTCGACGGCCGGAGCCGTGCTGTCGATGCGCACGGTCTGCTCGGCGACAGCGGAGGTGTTGCCCGCTGCGTCGGTCGCTCGCGCCTGCACCACGTGGGAGCCGTCGCCGGTCACCGAGACGGTCCCGGTGGAGGTGGCCCAGGCACCGGCATCCACGCGCACCTCGATGCGCGGGGCCGCGTCCTGGTCGTCGCGCGCCGTCACGTCGACGGCGACCGCCTGCGTGTACCAGCCGGAGTCGGGAGCCGCCGGCGACACCTGGAACGCCACCGTCGGCGCCTTCGTGTCCTCGCCACCGCCGCCCACGGTCACCGCCGCCGAGGCGGCCTTCGTGCCCGGCAGGTCGCTCTGCACCGTCCCGGCGACCGTGAACTGCCCGGGGTTCGCGTACGACGCCGCGTCCACGGCATCCCACGTGACCGGGAGATCCTGGCGCGAGCCGTCATTGAACAGCACGCCCACGGTCTTCGGCAGCACCGGCGCGACGCCGGGGAGCGTGCGCGTGGTCACCGCGTCCACCTGGTTGATCTGGCCGGGGGCCGTCGCCCGCACCCAGACCGTCGCCTTCGCGGGCACGGGGGAACCGGGAACGATGCCCGACACCGGGAAGCTGCCCTCACCGGCGACCTGCGCGTCGGTGACCTCGGCCCACGTCACGGGGAGGTCGGCGTGGCTGCCGTCCGAGTACGTGGCATCCACCGTCGCGGGGAGCGTCGGCTTCGTGCCCACGGCCGTGCGCACATCGATCGGCTCGATCGAGGTGGGCGCGTCGGCGAACACCTTCAGCTCGCTGACGGCGACGGCCGCGTACGGTCCGTTGCCGGCGGCCTGCAGCACCACACGGAACCGCGTCGTGGTCACGGCGTCGAAGGTGATGGCGTTGGTCTCGTCCCGCTTCACGGTGTCGTCCGACGGGTTCGCGACGTCGGCCCAGTCGGACCCGGTCCAGTACTGCGCCTTCCACCCCTTCGGGACGTTGACGCCGTTGGCGGAGTTCGCGTCGTCCTGGTCGCGCCAGAAGCCGATCTCGGCTCCGGCGATGCGCTGCGGCGTCTTCCACTCGTACTGCAGCCACCGGGTCGCCGGGTGGTTGCCCGACCACGTGCCCCAGATGTCGCTCTGGCTGCCGCCGGTGAAGAACACCTTGCCGTCGTTGACCGCCTTGACGTTGTTCCAGCCCGCGGTGTACTCCGCGGTCGGGGTCGCCTCGGGAGCGACGTTCGTGCCGGCGGTGACCGGCTCGCCCTGCACGGTCACATCGGTCTGCGAGGTCTTCTCGCCGTCATCGGCGGTCAGGCGCAGCACGTACTCGCCCTTGTCCGAGAAGCGGGCCGTGGTGGAGGCGGCCGCGGGGTCGTCGAAGAGCACCGTCGCGCCCTCGGGCGCGCTCACCACCGACCAGGTCGCCGACACGGTACCCGCGGGCAGTCCGTCGTCCTTCACCGTGCCGACCAGAGCGGCCGCGCCGCCCACGGACGCCGGGCGGTCCTGCCACGCGGTCACGAGCGGAGCCTGGTTCGTGGATGCCGGAGCCGCGACGCCCGTGTGGAACACCTGCAGTTCCTTGACCCCGGTCTTCATGCCGCTGGCGTGGGTGACGGTGAGGCGTACGGCATCACCGGTCACCTCGGGGAACTGGACGTGGTTGTAGTTGGCGCGGGGGTACGCGGGGGTGCGGGCCTGCTGCGGGATCACCGACCACTGCCCGCCGCGGCGCACCTCGAGGGTGTACACCGACGGCTCGGCGTAACCGGGAGCGGTGGCCGACGACGAGCTGGCGTAGAAGTACGGCCGGATGTCGTCGAAGGTCTTCTCTCCGCCGAGCTCGACGGTGAGGGAGTCCGTCGCGTTCGACGATCCGGCGGTCCCCCAGAAGGGCTCGTTGATGGTGGTGCCGTTCACGGCTCCGGCGGGCTCACGGCCGGGGGCGGAGAAGGTCGCGGTGGCGCTCTGGGCGAGGTTCGCGCTGCCCGTGCTGGCGGTGCGGACGTCGGCTCCGGCCTTGGCGAACAGGTCGACGACGCGGGCGTCGTCGGCGAAGCGCACGTCCTGCGGCGCCTTGACCGAGGAGGCCGTGGCCGTGGTGACCTTCGCATCGCCCTTGACGACCTGCACCGCTCCGGTGGCCGGGTCGTAGACGACGTGGGAGAGCTTGTCGACGGTGAAGGCGAGCTTCCCGTCGAGGAAGACCGAGTAGCCCTCGGGCACGTCGTTGCCGTAGTACCGCGTCCCGCCCGGCGCGTCCCAGGTGACCGTCAGGTCGCGGTCGCGGTAGCGGATGTTGTTCGCGGTGAAGTGGTCCCACCCGATGTCGATGGGGTCGAGCTCGATCTTGGCGTCGTCGCGGGTGCGCACGCCCATCGCGTCCTCGATCATCGTGAAGTTCGTCGCGCCGAGGATCGTGTGGTGGATCCAGGAGCGGTAGTCGATCTTCTGCGGGTTCGCCGATCCGTTGGCCCAGAACTCGTTCTGGTCGGGCAGACGGTTGTCACCGCCGTTCTGGTAGTGCGCCCACGCGTTCCAGTACAGGAGCTTCTTGTACGACTCCGCGGTGATGGCATCCGTGGGGTAGTCGCGCAGCACCTTCGACATCATCCGGAACATCACCGTGGAGTTGATGACCGAGAAGTTGTTGCTGCCCTGGCCGCCGGTGGCGTTGTATGCCGCCTGATCGGCCTGGTTCGCGGTGTAGAAGGGGAAGATCGGGTACTGCTTGTCGTCCGCGAAGAGCCGGAGCGCCTGGACGTAGTCGTCCTTGTAGTCGGCGTCGCCGGGCTTGGGTACGAGTCCGACGGAGAACGGGTAGTAGTTGTTGATCTCCTTCCACGGCACGTGCTCGCCGTTGTTCGCCATGGCGTGCTCGAGGAGCTTGTCCTGCGGGTTCCACAGCACCTTCATGACCTGCGCCTTGATGTTCTGCGCGAACGCCTCCATCTCGGCGGCCTTCGCGGTGTCCCCCGCGGTGCGGTAGGCCTCGGCCGAGGCGAGCGCGTTGGAGTACAGATAGGCGTTCTCGGCGCGGTCCTGGTAGCCGGGCTTCCAGTGGAACGACACGGCATCCGCGTCGTTGCCCGTCATCGCACCCCAGTTGTACTCGATGAGGCCGTTCTTGTTGAAGTCGTAGGCGTCCTGGAGACCCTTGACGTCGTCCTCGGCGTAGGTGGCGAGGTTCTTCGCGATCGCGCTCGGCCCGCCGTGCAGCTCGTAGGAGCGCCACGCGGCCTCGGAGATGTACTGCGTGTAGCTGTTCGACCAGTTGGCGGGGTCGCCCGGATTGTCGACGAACTTGTAACTCTTGCTCGTCTCTCCCGTCGAGACCCAGGGGCCGTACGAGTAGATCGGGTCGCGGAAGTACTTCAGGTCGTCGATGAACATGCCCGTGGTGAGCACGATCGAGTTGTTGTACCCGAGCACGCCCTCCATCGCGACGGGGAACTGGTAGGCGTTACCGGGCATGTCCGCGTCGAGGAAGTTGTACCGCATCAGCCACCAGCGGTAGAACAGCGACTTGTCGATGTTGTCCTCGGGGGTGTCGAGGTAGGGCACGTTGTCGGCCCACCACCGGTTGTACGCGGTGACGTGCGCGGTGTACGCCTCGCCGGCCGACTGCGCGCGGGTGGCGTCGTACTCGGTGCGCGAGGCCGCGATCTCGTCGGTGACGAGCCCCAGCTGCACCTTCGCGGTGGCGGTGCCTCCCGCCGGGACCGACAGCGTCCGCGTCAGGGTCTCCCCCGCCGGCGCGAAGCCGTCTCCCGAGAAGCGCGGCGAGATCTCGGTGAGGTTGTTGAGCGCCTCCACGTGCCCGACGAGCTCGTCGCCGTCAGCGGTCACGGCATAGGGGGAGGATGCCACGAGCTCGACGTCGACCGCGTCGCCCGTCGCGTGCACCTCGAGGTTCGTCACCAGGACGTTCGCGTCGGTGATGAACTTCGTCTGCACGACCTCGAGACCGTCGCCGCGGTGCACGCTCCGCCAGTAGCTGGGCGTCTGCTTGCGCTCGGCGACATCCTCGGTGAGGGCGACGTCGGCGCCCCCGACACGGGCGGTGATCGTGTAGCCGGAGCGGCCGTCGATCGCCTCCCAGTACGCGAGCTGCCCGCCGAAGCCGAGGGCCGACGGATCGTGCTCCTTCATGAAGGCCGCACGCCCGCGCGTGAACAGCCACTGGTTGTTGTCGCCGAAGCTGCCCGCGTCACCGGTGCGCGCGAGCATCCGGTCCATCCAGAAGTCCTGGGCGGGGCTCGTGCCCGCGCCGGCGGACACGTCGGCGTCGAAGATCCTCTGCAGCTGGTTGCCCGGGGTGTACGCGACCCCGGTGTCGGGGACGGGGTTCGGGCTCCCCGAGAAGGTCGGGTACCCGATGTCGGTGTTGGCGGCGTGCGCCGGCGCGGCCACGAAGGCCGTCGCCAGCAGCGTCGCGATCGCCGTCGCGGCGATCACGGAGCGCCCGACGCGATGGGGGATCGTCGGTGTGCAGTCCACGGTGTCTGTTCCTCTCGGCACTGCTCGTCGATGAGCAGCGTGTGCGTGGGTGGCACGCTAGCGAGAGCCGCGAACGTTTCGCAATGGTTTTCGGTAATTTCGAAAGATTACCGAAAACAGCGCGAGAGCCGCTCAGCGATGGGCGATCGTGGACCCCCGGATGACGAGCTTCACCGGCATCTGGTGCGTCCCCGCTCCCACGTCGACCCCGTCGATGGCGTCGAACACGCGCTGCGCCGCCTGACGACCGAGCTGTTGCAGGTTCGCATTGATGCTCGTCAGCGGCGGCCGCGCGTTCTGCGTGAGCAGCTCCCAGTCGTCGTAGCCGATCACCGCCAGGTCGCCCGGAACGTCGCGCCCCAGGTCGCGGGCCGTGTCGAGCACGCCGCGCGCGATCTGGTCCGATCCGCAGAACACGGCGTCGACCTCCGGATGCCGCTCGAGCAGCATCGCGGCGGCATCGCGGCCCCAGTGCTCGTTCCACGCGGCGAACATCGGCTCGCCGACGAAGTCGAGCCCGGCCGCGGCGAGGGCCGCACGCGCTCCGGCGAGACGGTCCTGCGCGGCCGCGTAGGACGGATCACCCGAGATGTGCGCGATGCGCCGTCGCCCGCACGCGAGGAGGTGCTCCACGGCGAGACGGCCGCCCGAGTAGTTGTCCGGCGTCAGCGAGAGGTCGCGCGGATCGTCCGACGGCGAGTACGCGTAGACCACGGGGACGGGCAGCTCCTGCCCGAGGGACGGCCGCGGGTCGGTCTGGCGCCCCACGACGATGATCCCGTCCACACGACGGCTCAGCAGAGCCCGCAGGTGATGCTGCTCGCGGATGGCGTCCCCGCGCGCGTCGCACAGGAAGACGTTGATCTGGCCGGCGCCGAAGGCATCCTCGGCTCCCATGAGGATCGGGATCACGAAGCGCCCCTCGAGGTCGTTCGTCAGCAGGCCCACCGTGCCGGTGCGCCCCGCCAGCAACCCTCGCGCCATCGCGTTGGGGGTGAACGCGAGCTCGGCGGCGGCCTCCATCACGCGCTTGCGCGTGCCCGCGGCGACGTCGCCGCGACCGTTGAGAGCCTTCGAGGCGGTGGCGATCGAGACGCCGGCGCGACGCGCGACGTCGCTCAGGGTGGCGGCGCGCGTGGCATCGGCGGTCATCGGAATCCGTTTCTCGTTCGTAACCATTTGCCGTCTTGACGAATCGGCAGCCCTCACGTTACCGTCCCGAAAGGGATTTCGGTACTTTCGATGTCCCGCCCTGAAAGCGGTGACGACCCCGAATGTCGCATCCGCTCAATGAAGAGCTAGAGGAGACTGCAATGACCCCATCCCGGCGCCGCTTCGCCCTCCGGGCAGCGACGGCCATCCTGGCCGCGAGCGCTCTCGTCGGCGGCCTTGCCGCGTGTTCCGGCGGATCCGGCACCGCCGCTCCCGCCGACATCCCGGCGGAAGGGACCGACGACGGCGCGACCCTGACCCTGTGGACGCGCGCCCCCCTCGAGAAGCAGGCCAAGGACCTCGTGGCCGCGTACAACGCGAGCCACAAGAACCAGGTCGAGCTGACCGTCGTCCCCAACGACGACTATGTGGCGAAGGTCGGCGCCGCAGCGGGCTCGGGCGGACTGCCCGACCTCTTCGCGGCCGACATCGTGTACGTGCCCAACTGGGTGCAGCAGGGCCTGTTCCAGGACGTCTCGGCCCAGATCGACGGACTGTCGTACAAGGACTCGATCAACCAGGGTCACCTCGACGCGGGCACCCTCGACGGCAAGGAGTACGTGCTCCCCTTCGTGCTCGACCTCTCGGTCATGATGTGGAACAAGGACCTCGTCAAGGAGGCCGGTCTCGACCCCGAGAAGGCCCCGGCCACGATCGCCGACTTCGCCAAGACGGCCAAGGCCGTTCAGGCGCTCAACAAGCCCGGTGTCTCGGGAACCTCCACCGGACTGAACTGCGGCGGATGCCTGCTCTTCACCTGGTTCCCGTCCGTCTGGGCCTCGGGTGACGAGGTCCTGAGCGACGACGGCACGACCTCGCTGCTCAACAACGACGCCGCCAAGGAGGTCTACTCCACCTGGAAGGACCTCGACGCATCGGGTGCCGTCGCCCCCGGCTCGGCCGACGAGACCGGCGCGACCTGGGTCGCGGGCTTCCAGGAGGGCAAGGTCGGCATCATGCCGTTCCCCGCGACCCTCCTGCCGAGCCTGACCTTCGACGCGGGTGTCTCCGGCATCCCGGGCGTCAAGGGGGGCGAGTCGACGTTCGTGGGTGGCGATGGAATCGGCATCTCGAAGGACTCGAAGCAGTCGCCGCAGGCGTGGAACTTCCTGTCGTGGCTCACCTCCGAGGACGCGCAGGTCGGCGTCCTCGCCAAGGGCGGCAGCACCGTCTCGCGTTCCGACCTCGCCAACAACGAGTACTCCGCGAAGGATCCGCGCCAGGTCGCCATCAACGAGGTCGCCGGTAGGGGCAAGACGCCGGTCGCGCTGAACTTCCAGCAGGCGTTCAACGCCCCGGGCAGCCCGTGGCTGACCCTCGTGCGCAACGCCGTCCTCCAGGGCACGAACACCGTCGACGCCGACAACGACGAGATCACCGCGGTCCTGTCGCAGTAACCCCGCGGGGGTGCCGGGCGGCTCGCCCGGCACCCCCCTCCCCGGAAGGAACACCGTGGCTCTCTCCTCCACCGCCCGGCGCTCGCGCTACGCGCGCTCCGCACTCGGCGGCCCCGTCCAGGGCTGGCTGTATGCCGCCCCGACGGCGTTGTTCGTCGTCGCCCTCTTCGTCATCCCCCTCCTCCTCGTCCTGCAGATGTCCGGATCGGAGTGGCCCCTGCTCCGGGGCAACATGGGCCCGAACTTCCCCGAGAACTTCACCGACGCGCTGAACCACCGCCTCTTCTGGGAGTCGGTGCGCTTCACCCTGCTGTACACGGCGATCACCACGGTCCTCCTCATCGGCCTGGGCCTCGGGCTCGCGCTGCTCGTGCAGGAGTCGACCCGGTGGAAGGGATTCCTCCGCACGGCCTTCCTCCTGCCCAGCGCGCTCGGCCTCGCCTCGGCGTCGCTGCTGTTCTACGTGCTGTACTCCCCGATCGCCGGTCCGTTCGCCGGGCTCATGCAGTCGTGGGGCATCACGTTCCTCGGCTCCCCCGAGGGCGCGCTCTGGTCGACCGTGTTCCTCATCGTCTGGCGCTTCGCGGGGTTCTACATGCTCCTGCTGCTCGTGGGGCTGCAGGGGATCCCGGAGGAGATCTACGAGGCCGCCCGGATCGACGGCGGCTCGCGCTGGCAGATCTTCCGCGACATCACCGTCCCGCTGCTGCGGCCCACCTTCGCCCTCACCACCGTGATGTGCGTGACGGGGTCGCTCCTGGCGTTCGACCAGTTCTACATCCTCACCAAGGGCGGGCCGGACAACAGCACCATGACCGTCGTGCAACTCATCTACAACATCGCCTTCCAGGGGCAGAACAGCCTCGGCATCGCCGCCGCGCTGTCGGTCATCATCCTGCTGGCCCTTGTCGTCATCAACGTCGTGCAGCTGCGCGCGTTCCGTCGCCCCGAGGAGTCCTGAGATGGCCCTGACCGCCGCTCCCTCGCCCGCCGCCACCGCGAGCACCCGCACGATCGTCGCCCCCGGCTCGCGCGCACGCCGCCGTCCGACCGGTCGCCTGCTCGGAGGCATCCCCTCCACCGTCTTCACGGGGGGCCTGGCGATCATCTTCCTGTATCCCCTCGTGTGGACCGGCGTCGCGTCGGTGAGCCCGCAGGCCGGCACGAGTCAGTCCGACGGCTGGGGCTTCGGCAACTACGCCACCCTCGCCTCCTTCCAGTCCGGCATCTGGGTATACCTGGGCAACTCGCTGTTCGTGTCGCTGCTGACCGTCGCCCTGACCCTGCTCGTGTCGTTCCTCGGCGGCTACGCCTTCGCCCGCTTCTCCTTCCCGGGCAAGAACCTCCTGTTCCTCCTGGTCCTGGCGATCCTGATGGTGCCGTACGCCACCCTGTTGATCCCGCTCTACGTCATCCTCAACGCCGTCGGGCTGCAGAACTCGCTGGTCGGGGTGGCTCTCGTGCTGACGATGTTCCAGCTGCCGTTCTCGATGTTCATGATGCGCATCTCGTTCGAGTCGGTGCCGCGCGAGCTCGACGAGGCGGCCCTCGTCGACGGGTGCACGAGCTTGGGCGCCCTGTGGCGCGTGCTGCTCCCGGCGGTCAAGCCGGGCCTCATCACGGTGGGCCTGTTCGCGTTCCTCACCGCGTGGAACGACTTCATCGCCCCGCTCATCCTCATCAACGACCAGTCGCGCATCACGCTGCCGCTCGCGGTCGCGAACCTGCGCGGGCAGACCATGGGCGTCATCGACTACGGCGTCACCGAGGCGGGCGTCGTCGTCCTCGCGCTGCCGTGCGTCGTCCTGTTCCTGATCCTCCAACGTCACTACGTGCGCGGCTTCATGTCCGGCGCTTTCAAGGGATGACCATGTCGACCACCCTCCCCTCCCGCCCGCTCGACGCGGACACGGCGCGTACCGTCGCCGCCCCCGTCCTTCCCACCCGCTCGCGGCTGCGTCCCCTCGGCCTCGGCGATGTCCGCATCACCGGCGGATTCTGGGGCGATCGCCAGGGCGTCAACGCCGCGCACACGCTCGACCACATCCTCGGCCGCCTCGAGTCCGAGGGGTGGCTGCCGAACTTCGATCGCGCCGCCGCCGGCACCCTTCCGGAGGGTCGGCGAGGACGCGAGTTCAGCGACTCCGAGGTGTACAAGTACCTCGAAGCGACCGCGTGGGAGATCGGCCGCGGCGACGACCCCGCCCTCGAAAGCACCTTCCGTGCGGTCGTCGGGCGGGTGGCCGCGGCGCAGGAGGCCGACGGCTACCTCAACACCGAGTTCGGACGCCCCGGACAGCAACCGCGCTGGTCCGACCTGGAGTGGGGGCACGAGCTCTACTGCCTCGGCCATCTCTTCCAAGCCGCCGTCGCCCGCGAGCGCACGCGCCCGGGCGCCGACGATGGACTCCTCGCGATCGCGCGCCGCGCCGCGGACCTCGTCTGCGAGGTCTTCGGTCCCGACGGCATCCCCGCTTTCTGCGGCCACCCCGAGATCGAGGCGGCGCTCGTCGAACTCGCCCGGGTCACGGGTGAGGCACGCTACGCCGCGCAGGCCGCGCTCTTCGTCGAGCGCCGGGGTCACGACACGCTCGCCGACATCGAGTGGGGACGCCGCTACTTCCAGGACGACGTCCCGGTGCGCGACACACAGGCGCTCGGCGGTCACGCCGTGCGCGCCAACTACCTCGCCGCGGGAGCCGTCGACGTCGCCGTCGAGAACGGCGACGAGGCGCTGCTCGACGCGCTCCGCGGCCAGTGGGCCCGGACGCGCGGGCGCCGGACGTACATCACCGGCGGTCAGGGATCGCACCACCAGGACGAAGCGTTCGGCGACGACTGGGAGCTGCCGCCGGACCGCGCCTACTCCGAGACGTGCGCCGGCATCGCCTCGGTGATGTTCTCGTGGCGCCTCCTCCTGTCGGAGGGGGATGCCACGTACGCCGACCTCATCGAGCGCACGCTCTTCAACGTCGTCGCCACCTCCCCCTCCGCGGACGGGCGCAGCTTCTTCTATGCCAACACCCTGCATCAGCGTGTGCCCGGCGTCGTCCCCGATCCGGACGCGACCTCTCCGCGTGCGTCATCGTCGCTCCGGGCGCCGTGGTTCGAGGTGTCCTGCTGCCCGCCGAACGTCGCCCGCACGCTCGCGAGCCTCGACGCCTACGTCGCCACGGCCGATGCGGACGGCATCCAGATCCACCAGTTCGCCCCGGCCGAGATCCGGACGACCCTCGACGACGGCCGCCCCGTCGCCCTCGACGTCTCGACGAGCTACCCCGCCGACGGCACGGTCCGGGTGCGGGTCGCCACGGACTCCGACGAGGCGTGGACCCTGTCCTTGCGCGTGCCGGAATGGGCGACGGGCGCGAGCCTGCGGGTCGAGGGAGCCGACGGGCGGAGCGAGTCGCTGCCCGCGGCGCCCGGCTGGGCGCGGGTGCGCCGCGCCTTCCGGGACGGCGATGTCGTGCAGCTCGACCTGCCGATGGGCCCGCGCGTCGTCGTCCCCGATCCGCGCATCGACGCGGTCCGTGGCTGCGTGGCCGTCGAGCGGGGGCCCGAGGTCTGGGCGCTGGAGTCGGTCGACCTCGCCGCGGGGGCGGATGTGGGCGAGGTCGCCCTCGCCTCGGACGCGACCGTGGTCGAGAAGGACGGCCGCGTGTGGGTGCAGCTCGCGCGTCGCGCGGCCGTCGACGAGGGCTGGCCGTACACGCCTCCGGCGCCCGCGCTCAGCGAGGACGCGGCACCGGTCGCCCTCGTGCCCTATCACGACTGGGGAAACCGCGGTCCGTCGACGATGAGGGTGTGGATCCCCACCTCCTGACGAAGAGAGAGCCCGTTCCCGGTGGGGGACGGGCTCTCTCCCTGGGAAAGGGATCTCAGCGCATCGGCAGAAGCCGCGTCGGCGAGGGCGACGCTGTGCGGTGACGAACGCGACCCGGCACGCCGGTGCGCGCATCGAGGGGAAGCGAGACGATCTCGTCGGCCAGTTGACCCGCGACGAGCAGGGTGTCGCCGGCCACGACGTGGTGTCGGGGCCAGTGCGTCCCGGCGTCGGCGAGGGCGGTGAGCTGCAGCGCCTCACCGGCGCCGCGCACCGCGAGGACGCCGATCGTGTCGCTGCCGCGCACTCCCGCGTAGAGCGTCGTGCCGTCGCGACTCGCGCAGAGCTCGGCCGCGGTGTCGGTCTCGAGAGTGCCGAGGAGCGGCTGACCGGAGACGACGTGCCATCGGCCCTCGGCATCCGGGGTCAGGACGAACACCTCGCGACTGAGTTCGGTCACGATGTAGAGGTGGCCGGACGGATGCCACACCCCGTGCCGCGGACCGCTGCCCTTCGGCAACACGACCTGCTGCACGACGCGGAGGCCGTCGCTGCTCGAGTGCCAGAAGCGGACGAGGTCCAGGCCCATGTCGGTGGTCGCGAGGAGGCCGCCGGGGAGGAAGATCGCCTGGTGCGTCCGCGAGACGCGGGGACCGATGACGGCCTCCTCGGACTCGGCGTCGGTCTCGGGCACGGCGTCGTAGGCCGGGATGAGGTCGCCGTACTCGTCGCCGGCGGCTTCGCGCAGGGCGCGCGCGGCGGCGGCGAGGTCGGGCACGACGGCACCCGACACGCGCGCGCCGGTCGAGACGCCGCCCTCCGCGGAGTCGGAGCCCCAGGGGTCGGTGGCCTCCGCGGCGAGCACGGGGCGCGACGGGCGGCCGGCGGCATCCAGATCGATCCGGACGACCCGCCCGTCGCTCCAGCAGCTCGCGACGAGGAAGGTCGCGTCGGGCGACACCGCGACGTGGCAGACCGACTCGCCCGCCTCGATCGCGGGGCCGACCGGGGTCAGACGCGTCTCGCTCGTGCGGCGATAGGCCTGGACCGTACCGTCGGATTCGAGTGCGGCGTAGAGCAGATCGTGGGTGGGGTGAGCCGCCAGCCACGACGCCGAGCCGGGGGCGGCCACCGCCGTGCCGACCATCCCGAGCGGACCCGAGGCCCAGACCGAATCGGCGTCTCCGGCCTGCAGGATGCCGATGCCCTCGGCCGATCCCGCGTCACCCGCGTAGGCCCCCACCCAGAACCGCATGTCAGTCGACGAGGTTGTGTCGCACGATCACCTGGTCGCGCGCGGGCCCGACGCCGATGACCGAGATGCGCGTTCCGCTCATCTTCTCGAGCGCGAGGACGTAGTCCTGCGCGTTCTGCGGGAGGTCGTCGAACGTCCGCGCGGTGGAGATGTCCTCGCTCCAACCCGGGTAGTACTCGTGGATCGGCTTCGCGTGGTGGAAGTCGGTCTGGTTGACCGGCAGGTCGTCGTAGCGCACACCGTCGACGTCGTAGGCGACGCAGACCGGGATCTGCTCGAGCCCGCCGAGGATGTCGAGCTTGGTCAGCACGAGGTCGGTGATGCCGTTGATGCGCGTCGCGTAGCGCGTGATGGGCGCGTCGTACCAGCCGACGCGGCGCGGGCGACCCGTGGTGGTGCCGAACTCGAAGCCGCGCGAGCGCAGCCAGTCGCCGCTCTCGTCGAACAGCTCGGTCGGGAACGGGCCCGAGCCGACGCGCGTGGTGTACGCCTTGACGATGCCCACGATGCGGTCGAGGCGGTTCGGTCCCACACCCGAGCCGGTCGAGGCGCCGCCGGCCGTCGCGGACGACGACGTGACGAAGGGGTAGGTGCCGTGGTCGACGTCGAGCATGGTCGCCTGACCGCCCTCGAAGACGACGACGTCGCCGGCATCCAGAGCCTCGTTCAGCAGCAGCGAGGTGTCGGCGACCATCGGGCGCACGCGCTCGGCGTAGGCGAGCAGGTCTTCGACGACCTCGTCGACCGTGATCGAGCGGCGGTTGAAGACCTTGACCAGCAGGTGGTTCTTCTGGTCGAGGGCTCCCTCGACCTTCTGGCGCAGGATGTTCTCGTCGAACAGGTCCTGCACCCGGATGCCGACGCGGTTGATCTTGTCGGCGTACGCGGGGCCGATCCCGCGGCCGGTCGTGCCGATCTGGCGCTTGCCGAGGAAGCGCTCGGTGACCTTGTCGAGCGTGCGGTGGTACTGCGTGATGATGTGCGCGTTGGCGCTGATCTTCAAGCGGCTCGTGTCGAGGCCGCGCGCGTTCAGCGCCTCGAGTTCGGCGAACAGCACCTCGAGGTCGACGACGACGCCGTTGCCGATGACGGGGGTGACCCCGGGAGACAGGATGCCGCTGGGCAGCAGGTGCAGCGCGTACTTCTCGTCGCCGATGACGACGGTGTGGCCGGCGTTGTTGCCGCCGTTGAACTTCACCACCCAGTCGGTGCGCTCACCGAGCAGATCGGTGGCCTTGCCCTTGCCCTCGTCGCCCCACTGGACGCCGACGATCACGATTCCGGGCATGAGTGCTCCTCGCATGTTGTCCGGCGGTACACCCCATCCTATCGAGAGGGTCCGACAC
>JARBUN010000005.1 GCA_029239635.1 Microbacterium sp.
CTTCTCGGCGTCGACGGCGTGCACCGTGAGGTTGAGGACGGTCACGCGCTCGCCACCCATACGGCCGGCCATGCGCATGCCCTTGAACACGCGGCTCGGAGTCGACGAGGCGCCGATCGAGCCGGGCTTGCGGTGGTTGCGGTGCGCACCGTGAGATGCGGAGACACCCTTGAAGTTGTGACGCTTCATGACACCGGCGGTGCCCTTGCCCTTGCTGGTGCCGACGACGTCGACGAGCTGGCCGGCCTCGAAGAGACCGTCGACCGTGAGCTCCTGACCGAGCGAGTAGTCCGCGGCATCCGCGGTACGGACCTCGGTGAGGTGGCGGCGCGGGGTGACGCCGGCGGCCTCGAAGTGGGCCGTCAGGGGCTTGTTCACCTTGCGGGGGTCGATCTGGCCGTAGCCGATCTGAACGGCGTTGTAGCCGTCCTTCTCGAGCGAGCGGAGCTGGGTCACGACGTTCGGCGCGACCTCGATGACGGTGACGGGAACGAGCTTGCCGTTCTCGTCCCACACCTGGGTCATGCCGAGCTTGGTGCCGAGGAGGCCCTTGGAGATCTTGGAGTTGATGTCAGCCATGTCGAACCTCAGAGCTTGATCTCGATGTTGACATCGGCCGGGAGGTCGAGGCGCATCAGCGAGTCGACGGCCTTGGGCGTCGGGTCGATGATGTCGATGAGGCGCTTGTGGGTGCGCATCTCGAAGTGCTCGCGGCTGTCCTTGTACTTGATCTTGCGCGCCGACGAGTCGAGCCCGGCGTGGTCGTACGACTTCAGGCGAATGCGGATCTTCTGTCCCGCCATTGTCTGCTCTCTCTCTTTCTCGCGTCTTACCCGACCTGGGGCATTGGACGCACGGTGGTGCTGACGCACCCTGGCACTTCCCCTCGCTCGCGCGAGAGATGCTGCACCGCTGTTCAGCTGTCAAACCGGATGCCATGGCATCCGGCCCGCCCCTTGCACGCACGCGTGCGAATCCCGTGGAGGGAAGAGGGGGTTCGGTGTGGTGTTCTGCTGCCCGCGGCCCAGGACCCTGCGCATTCGCGCCGCCTGTGCACTGCCCTGACAGTGATCCTGGCGCGCGCCGAGCGCGCACCGGAATGTGGAACTGGACTAGTCTACGGACCCGTCGGGCGTGTCGCAAACCCGGGCGTGTCGCGCCCGGCAGATCCTCAGCATCCGGTCCCCACGGGCACGTGCGCCGTCTTCCCTATGAGGGTGAACGGCGCCCTTCGCGGCAGCACGCGCCGCCGGGCAGCGAGACAGGGGGTCGGAATGCACACGCGCATGGATATCTCGGACACGCCGTCGGCGCGGGCGCGGTGGCGGCGAGTGCGACGCTCGCCCGTCACCACATGGGTGGCGGTCCTGCTCCTGGTGGCGCTCGGGCAGCTGTTCATCGTCAAGCCGTTCCGGGTGCCGTCGGCATCGATGTCGCCGACGATCCAGACGGGCGACCGACTCCTTGCCGACCGCATCGACCTGACCTGGTCGGACCCCACGCCGGGACAGGTCGTGGTCTTCTCTCGCCCCGAATCGTGGAAGGAGGATGCCGCATCGCCCGGCGCCCTCCGCGTGGCCGCTGGGTGGGCGGGCGATCTCCTCGGCTTCGGCCCCAGCAATCTCGACGCCCTCGTGAAGCGCGTCATCGGCGCACCGGGGACAACCGTCCGTTGCTGCACCGACGACGGCCGGGTCGAGGTCGACGGCACCGCGATCGACGAGGGCTACGTGCGCAACGACCTGCCCTTCATCGCCGGGCAGCTCGACTGCTCCAGCGTTCCGGTCTCCGCGCGGTGCTTCGCTCCGATCACCGTGCCCGAGGGCTCGTACCTGGTGATGGGCGACAACAGGGCGAACTCGTCCGATTCGGTCGCGAGGTGCCGCGGAATGACGACGGGCGACGACTGCGCGCGCTTCGTCCCGCGGGGCGACATGGTCGGCACGGTCTTCGCGATCCTGTGGCCCGTCGACAGACTGTTCTCTCCGCTCGGCTGACGAGCTCGCCGCGCGCCGCCCGCCGCGGCGCCGACCCGCAGGAGAATGGCGTCGCGGCGGGAATGCGTGCGTCAGGCGTTTCCGATGTGCTTGTCGACGTTCTGTCGGACCTCATCGACCTTGGTGTGCTGCTCCGCCGGAACGACCTTCTTGATCGCGTCCGCCGCGCCGTCGAGGATCTTGTCGCTGACCTCCTCGGCTTTCTCGCTTTTGAGGGCTTCATCGATCTTGTCGCGATTCTCGTCCAGGAGCTTCTTGCCCTTGTTGATGATGTCGTCCACACCCATGTGCGTCTCCCTCGTAGACCACGAAGCGGCGAGGTGCCGCCGTGCCGCCATTGTCTCGGAGGCACCTCCCCCGAGGAAAGCCCTGGCCGGCGGGGGCCGGAGTGCGTTACGGCGAACGGACGAAACCCACGACGGATCTCAACCGGGCAGGCCCGCGAGCAGCGGGGCGCACGACTCGTCGATAGTGACGGGGGTGTCGGATGCGGTAGGCGTGTGACGCAGGTCCAGTGGACCCAACGGGCCGCCGGGTAGCTGAACGGTGTACGAGACACTCCTCGTCTCGTCCTGGCCGAGGGTGACCATGCGGCTCTCCCCCGTATTGCCGTTCTCGTTACCGCTTCGCGACAGGGAGGGGATGTCGCCGTCGGCGGGGTCCATCCCGGTGATGGTGGCCCCGGGAGGTGCGAAGAACAATGTGTCGAGCATCATGGTCGTTCTCGGCAGACCCCAGTTCGGATTGCGGGCTCCGAGAGTGTAGGCATTCGTGATGTCGTCGGTGATGCCGTTGTGCATCTTCATCGAGACCGAAACCGTCCGCGCATCGGCGTTGCACGTCGCTGAAACCTCGGTGGCGAGATGGTATTCGAGCTTGCTGATGCTGAAGTCGTTCAGGTAGATACCCAGCTGCGTCGACGTCGCGTTGTCAGCGCGCAGCGCTCCGTCGAGCCCCGTCTCGGTGACCAGGGCCTGCGCCTGGTCGTCGGCGAACCACATGTTGATCCGCTGCTCCTGCGCGCTGCGCGTGAGCTGATCGAACATCGCGATCGGGTTCCAATCGCCGCTTGTGAGACGGGAGAAAACAGAGGACGAGACCTGGGCGAAGAACTCGTCGGAAGAGCGACCATTGTCGCCGCGGTCCCCGAAGCGCTGGTAGGCGTCGCTGAGGACGAGCTTGACCGCGTTCTCCGCCGTGATCTGCTCACCGTCGGGCAGGTCGACCGGGCCGGTGACCTCGAGCATGTGCGACAGCACGACCGGGTCGATCGAGATCACGCCGTCGAACCGCGAACCGTCCGTGCGATCCCAGAGAGCTTCGAACAGGCGCGCGGTGGTCGGAAAGTCAGGTGTGAAGGTGTAGTCCTGCGAGTAGCGGGTGAACGTATCCGGGTAGAGCGACCGTGTGCCTTCGGGTAGGTCGACGAACGAGTCGCCCGCTAGACCGGCGGCATAAAAAGCCATGGAGTCTGCCTGCTCTTTGAGCTCCATCCGCCCGTTATCGACGACGAGCACGCTCGACGCGGCGGGGTTGCCTCCGGTGGCACGGATCTCGGCGTTGTTCTGGAAGAGCACGAGATACGTGCGCGGACCATCGCCACCCGCCGCCCCCAGCAGGGAAGGGAGGTACTTCTGCACGATCGCGAGCGAGGGCGCCGCTTGATCGACGATCTGCGCCACCTGATCGAGGGGTTCGGTTACGAGAGGTAGAAGACCGTTTCGGTCGATTCCGTCGGTCACCACCTTCGCATCGGCGAAGGCCGAGGTGATCTCCGGGAGCGAGCCTTCAGCCTGCCGGAACGGCTCGAGGTCGATGCCGCCACCTTCGATGGCCAAGGAGGAAAAGTCGGATGCAGTCAGCAGAGCCACCGTCGGCGGCAACGCGCGCTGGGTCAGATCACGAGTCATCGCGGTCAGCTTCTGCACCGCTTGGGTGTTCTCCCTAACCAGGGGGATGGAGGATGCCAAGTCCCACAGTGGCCCCGAGGATCCGGCATCCGCTCGCTCGGTGAGTTCGAGCACCTCTCCCGAGACCTGATTCAGACCGTTGATGTCTCGTCCGGCCACGATCTGCGGGACGAACGTCAACTTCGTCTGTGCGCTCAGCAGATCGGTTCGGACGACGCCGGCCTGCTGCAGGAAGGCAAGCGAGACAGCCGCGACGAGGCAGACCGCGAAACCGAGGACACCCACGGTCCAGCCGACCATCGTTCCCGCGAGGCGACGTCGCGGGTGTTCGACCGGAGTGGGCTCCGTCGACGAACGGCGGCGGCGCAGCGGGGGCTCGGACGCGGTCGGCGCGGAGGAAGAGTCGGTCATCCCGGGAATTCTCCTGTGCCGCCGTTCGCCGGCGGTTCGGTGAACGTCGGCTGAGGTTCCGGTTCCGGTTCCGGTTCCGTGGTCGGGTCCGGCGTCGGCTCCGGCGCGGGCGGGGTCGTCGGGTCGGTCGTCGGCGGATCGGACGGCTGCGGGTTCGACGGCTGCTGCTGGTTGCGGGACGGCGGATCGCTTTCGCGCTGGGGAGTGCGGGAGCGTTCGTCCTCTTCTTCGGCGGCGCGGAGCTCGAGGACCCGGGTGTTCTCGGCACGCAGCGCGTCGAGCGCGCTCGCGAACGTCGGCATCTCGGCGAGGCCGTCGCCTCCGGCCAGCTGCGCGGCGCGCACACGGCTCGCCGCTTCCGTCACCGCGGTCCGGAAGCTGTCGGCGGCGGCATCGTTGCGCGCGACCTCTGCGGCGGCACCGGCTTCGATCGCCGAGCCGACGTTGCGCAGTTCGTTGCGGAAGGCGTCCAAGGCCGATACGACCACCGCGCGCGCCTCGCGCACCTGGGACACCATCGGCTGCAGTGCTTCACGCGCGATGCGCACGTCATCGATCGCTTCTGCCACCTGCGTGAGCGACTTCTCGTCGACTGCCGCCCGGTTGTACTCGGGGACGGAGACGCTCTTGGCTGTACCCGCCACGCTCACGAGCGTGGCGCGGGCGCGACTAGCCGAGTCGAGCACGCCCTGGTCGACCCGTCCTTGGAGAGTTGCCAGAACGCCTTCACTGGATGCCGCGATGGTGTTGGACTCCGTCAGCGTCGCGGTGTAGAGGTCCGCAGCCGTTTGGAGCACCTGGGTCTCGTTACGGAGTTCGGCTTCGCGCTCGCGAAGGCTGATCATGGCGTCATCGGCGGGATTGGTGGTCGCTCGCTGGACCACTGCGAACGTGGCCGTTCCGGCAAGCAGAACGATCGCGAGCACGGCGATCGCGACGCTGGCGAGATTCACCGCTCCGGCTCGACGCCGACCGTTGAAGAGGGGACGCCGACCCGGCTGAGAGAGCTCCGGGGCCAGCCACCCGGTATCCGACCCGCTGTTGCTGACCAGAGCCGAAAGTGATTGCGACGCGGAATCGCGGCGCGAGCGGCGCCCCGGCTCGTCTCCCCCGACGAGCGCGCGAAGGTCGACCGCCGGAGCCGCCTCCGTTTCGGCGGGAGCGCCCACGAGTCCGGTCAGCGCCTCCAAAAAGGGTTCCGCGTTCTTACTTTGCGCTTCGGGCTCGCCCACGAGACGACGCAAATCACGACCGGGATCTCCGGACGGCACGGGCGCATCGGATTGCGCCGTCGGCGCAAACAACGTGCTGAGGTCGTTCATGAGGTCTCCGGCGCATCAAAGCGCATTTCGATGAATGTCGTAGGGTAGGTCACGGGGCGCCTGCGCGGCACGACCGTCAAGGGAAGACTACCTTGGAGATCGAAATGCGTATTCTTGCGGCTTCCTGTGCTCTTTAATCAGCGAATGGACGAGGCTTGGAACTGCGCGACTATCTTCGGATTCTGCACCGCAACTGGATTCTCATCCTGGCGTTGACTGTTCTCGGCGGAGCGGGCGCCTTCGGGTGGTCGCTCGTCCAGGCACCCAGCTACGAGGCGAGCACTCAGTTGTACGTTTCGGTGCGGTCAGACAGCTCCGGTGTGAGCGAACTGGCCCAGGGCACGAGCTTCGCGCGGCAGGCCGTCGTCAGCTTCGTCGACGTGGTCGACAGCGCGATCGTGCTGGACCGGGTGATCGACGACCTCAACCTCAAGACCACTGCACAGCAACTTGCTTCGACGATCGACGCATCTTCACCGCAGAACTCGGTGATCATCACCGTGAAAGTGTCCAATCCCGACGCAGAGCTCGCGGCATCCATCGCCAATTCGGTGGGGAGCAACTTCGCCGAGGTCGTGGTGAATCAGCTTGAGAAGCCCGAGGGCGAGACCGCGAGCCTCGTGCGCGTCGAGACAATCGAGCCCGCCCTCGTCCCCACAAGCCCGGCGTCGCCGCGCACGCCGTTGAACGTTGCTCTGGGCATCGCCCTAGGCATTGCGATCGGCCTTGGCGTGGCCGTGCTGCGTTCGGTCCTCGACACCCGGATCCACTCGCTTCATGACATCGAGATGGCGACCGAGGCACCCGTGCTTGGCGGTATCGCGCTGGACCCCGACGCGAAGAAGCGTCCGCTCATCGTCCACGCGGATCCGAAGAACCCGCGTGCCGAATCCTTCCGCAGCCTTCGAACGAACTTGCAGTTCGTCGATGTCGACGGCTCGTCTCGATCGTTTGTGGTGTCGAGCTCGGGCCCCGGCGAAGGAAAGTCGACCACGACGGCGAACCTCGCGATCGCCCTGGCAGAGACCGGAGCGCGTGTCGCGCTCGTCGACGGCGACCTCCGCCTTCCGCGCGTTGCGGACTACATGGGCATCGAGGGCGGCGTCGGCCTCACCGATGTGCTGATCGGCCGCGCCGAGCTCGTCGACGTCCTCCAGCAGTGGGGTACCGGCAAGCTCTTCGTCCTGCCTTCGGGTCGGACGCCCCCGAACCCCTCCGAACTCCTGGGCAGCCAGGCCATGCAGCGGACGCTGCAGGCGCTCGAGGGCGCCTTCGACTACGTGCTCATCGACGCTCCCCCGATCCTCGTCGTCACGGACGCCGCCGTCGTTTCGCGCTTCACCAGCGGCGTGCTCATGATCGCCGCTTCGGGCACCACGAAGAAGCCCCAGCTCACCGCCGCTGTCGACAAGCTCGACGCGATCGGCAGCCGGTTGTTCGGCGTCATCGTGACGATGCTCCCGACCAAAGGTCCCGACAGCTACTCGTACGGCTCCTACGCCTATGCGGAGTCCACCGCGGATGCCTCCCCGCAGACGCGCTCGAGGCGCAAGGACAAGAAGGAGAAGAAGGCGTGACCTTCCGTATCCTCACCGTGTGCACGGGCAACGTCTGCCGGTCTCCTTCGGCGGAGCTGATCCTCGCGCGCGAGCTTTCCGCCCTGGAGGGCGTCGAGGTGTCGAGCGCGGGGACGGGTGCTCTCGTGGGCGACGGCATCCCGGATCCCGGTCTGCGGCTCCTCGCCGGCGCGGGCATCGACGGGACGTCGCACCACGCGCGCCAGCTCACGCCCGCTCTGGTGCAAGAGTCCGATCTCATCCTCGCCATGGCGCGTGAGCACCGCCGCACCATCGTCGAGCTCGTCCCGGCTGCGACCCGCCGCACCTTCACGGTTCGCGAGCTCGCTCGAGTCGTCGAGCACGTCGACGATTTCGTCGCGGAGGGCGAGTACGCGAATGCCGCCGCGCGGATGCGCGCTGCCGTCCTGTATGCGGCCGGTCGGCGAGGACTCGTGCCCCAACCGGCCGATCCGGAGGAACTGGACGTCACCGATCCTTACCGACGCTCCGACGAGACATACCAGCTCTCGTACTCCCAAGTCGAGCCGGCGGCGACGGCGGTGGGCGCATACCTCGCCCGCGCCGCACAGGCCTGACGAAACATCCTGCACACCTGCCCGTGACACGTCGATCGAGCCGGACTGTTACTGTTCGAGCCACATTCGCGTGCGGCGGGGGCGCGCAGCGCAGAAAGGGCACAGCTTGTTCTTGTTCGTCATTGCCGTGCCGCCGCTATCCCCCTGACCCCGCTCGGTTCCACAACCCTGGAGAATCCTCATGACTACCCCCCGTCGCGCTTTGGTCACCGGTATCACCGGTCAAGATGGCGGCCACATTGCGAGCCTTCTTCATTCCAAGGGTTATGAGGTTTTCGGCCTCATCCGCGGTCAGAACAACCCCCGTCGCGAAGCGACGCAGGCGGAATTCCCCTACGTCACTCTCATCGAGGGTGATCTGACGGACCCGACCTCGCTGGTGCGTGCTGTCGAGACCAGCGACCCGGACGAGTTCTACAACCTCGCCGCGATCAGCCACGTCGGCTACTCGTTCAAGAACCCCACCCTCACCGCCGACGTCACCGCCAAGGGCGTACTGAACGCGTTGGAAGCGGTCCGCATCACAGGACGCGCCCAGAAGACCCGGTTCTACCAGGCCTCGACTTCGGAGATGTTCGGCGGCCTGGACTACAACCGCCCCGGCGCCGGCTACAACGAGAACTCCCTCTTCCACCCCCGCAGCCCCTACGGCGTCGCCAAGCTCTACGGCCACTGGATCGCCAAGAACTACCGCGAGAGCTACGACATGTACGTCGCGTGCGGCATCCTCTTCAACCACGAAGGCGAACGGCGCGGCGTCGAGTTCGTCACCCGCAAGATCACGCACGCCGTCGCCCGCATCAAGCTCGGCCTACAGACCCACATCGAACTCGGCGACCTGTGGCCCAAGCGCGACTGGGGATACGCCGGCGACTACGTCGAGGGAATGTGGCGCATGCTCCAGCACGACGTCCCCGACGACTTCGTGCTCGCCACCGGCGAGACCCACTCCATCGAGGAATTCCTCACCCTCGCGTTCGCCGAGATCGGCATCGACGACTGGAAGCCCTACGTCGTCCAAAACCCCGCGTTCATGCGCCCCGCCGAAGTCGACATCCTCCTCGGCGACCCGACCAAAGCCGAGTCCGAACTGGGCTGGCGCCGACAGGTCGACTTCCCGGGGCTGGTGGCGCGCATGGTCGCGCATGACCTCGAGGAGCAATCCCGGGCCGCACGATGAGTCGCGTCGTCGCCGTCGCCGGCGCGAACGGGTTCGTCGGCTCCCACGTCGCCAAGCTCGCGGCGCAAGAGGGCTACACGGTCTGGGCCATCGGGCGCGAAGCCGAGCCGTCCGCGGTGGTCGCGCCTCACGTGGAGCGTTACTTCTCAGCGGACCTCGCCGAAGGATGGCCCGTTCACGATGAGGTGGATGCCATCATCCACCTCGCCGGCCTCGCCGCCGTCGGCCCGTCGTTCACGAATCCCCAGCGCTACCTGGAGGTGAACAGCCGGATCATGACGCATCTCGGCGAGTTCTACCTCACCGCAGGGACCCGTCCGCGGACGATCGTGGTGAGCTCCGGAGCGGTCTACGCGCACTCGGCATCCGGAACCGTCGACGAAGAGTGCGAGACCTCCCCGACGAGCCCCTACGTCGTCGCGAAACTGCTTGTCGAACAGCAGGCGCACTACTACGCCCAGCGCGGCTTGGACACGGTGGTCGCGCGGCCCTTCAACCACATCGGGCCGGGACAGGGCCGGGGGTTCATCGTTCCCGATCTGACGGCTGCGGTCGGCAAAGCCGCCCCCGGATCGCCGATCAAGACGGGCAACCTGCGTGCCCAGCGCGACTACACGGACGTCCGGGATGTGGCGCGCGCGTATCTGACGCTGGCGGCCGCCCCGTCTCACCGACACGACGTCTACAACATCTCGACGGGCGTCCCGCATAGCGGCGAGGAGATCCTCGAGGTCATCTCCGACACTCTCGGCCGCTCCGGCACCACCACGGTCGTTGACCCCAGCCGTGTCCGTCCGAACGACCCCTCGCGGATCGCGGGAGACTCGCGGCGCCTCCAGGACGAGTTCGGTTGGATCCCGACCGTCGCGTGGGATCAGTCCATCCGGGACTACATCTCGACAGCGCCGTCATCCGATGACCCCGGCACGCCCGCAGAGCAGGAAGGAGGCGACTATGAGTGATTCCCCCGATCGCCCCGGCCACGTCGCCATCGCACACGATTATCTGACCCAGCGGGGTGGCGCCGAGAAGGTGGTGCTCGCCCTGCAGCGGGCGTTCCCGTCGGCTCCGATCTACACGACCCTGTACGAACAAGACACGACCTACCCCGAGTTCTCCGAGTCCCGCATCATCACGTCGCCCCTGAACGCCGTGAGCTTCTTCCGGCGCTCGCACAGGCTTGCGCTTCCTTTCCTCGCCTGGGCGTCTGGGCGGATCAAAGTGGATGCCGACCACACGATCGTCAGCTCTAGCGGGTGGGCTCACGGCTTCCGCACCCGCGGCTCGAAGATCGTCTACTGTTACTCCCCCGCTCGCTGGCTCTACCAACCGGCCGCCTACCTCGGAGCGGCGACACGAACTCCCGCCGCCCTCATGCTGCGTGTCCTCTCCCCGTTCCTGAAGCGATGGGATCGGCGGGCTGCGGGCACGGCGACGAAGTACTTCGCCATCTCGACGGTTGTGCAACAGCGCATCAAGGACACGTACGGGCTCGAGTCGGAGGTGCTCCCGGCACCGCACACGGTCGACAAGAGCATCGCTCACGAACCCGTCGACCTACGACAGCTGTCCGAGAGCGAAGGGTTCTACCTCTGCATCTCACGCCTTCTCCCGTACAAGAACGTCGACGTCGTGATCAACGCCTTCAACGAGCTCGGGCTCCCGCTCGTCGTCGTCGGCACCGGCCCGGAGGAGCGTCGCCTGGCGGGACTCGCCGGCGACTCGGTCGTGATGGTGAAGAACCTCACGGACGGGCAGATCCAGTGGCTCTACGCCCACTGCACCGCGGTCGTATCGTCGAGCTACGAGGACTTCGGACTCACACCCATCGAGGGAGCGACACATGGGAAGCCGTCGGTCGTCCTTCGCTGGGGCGGCTTCCTCGACACCATCGTCGAGGGCCGAACGGGCGTGTACTTCGACGAGCCCACTCCTTCGGCGGTCGCGGAGGCGGTACAGACGTCGCGCGCATCCGAATGGGATGAATCCGCCATTCGTGCGCACGCCGATCTGTTCACGGAAGAGCACTTCGCACGGCGGCTCCGCGACGAGATCGCGCGCCTGGATGGAGCCTCGGCCTCCTCACGCGTCCACCCCGCCTCATGAGCGACGGTGCCATGCCCCCGCTCAAGGTGGTCTTCGTCGACCACTCCGACGAGCCGGGAGGAGCCGAGTTCGCGCTTGTCCGGCTGCTGCGGGCTCCCCGCGACTGGCGCGTCACGGTCGCCCTTCCGCCCTCATCGTCCGATGGTGACGACGTCTTCACCACAGGGCTCCCCTCCGACGTCTCGATGATCCGCACCGGGCCTCGGCACGCCGCGCGCAAGGAGAACGGAACCGGCCTCGGCGCCAACATCGGGCTCGCGACGCGCATCCTCCGCTCCGGGCTGGCCCTTGCCGCTCGCAAGGAGGTTCGCGAGGCGGACGTGCTGGTGGCGAATACGACTCGCGCGAGCGTCTACGTCGCGATCACGGCCATCGCGCTCCGCAAGCCTTTCGTCGTCCACATCCGCGACCTCATCTCGAGCGACGCCATCGGCTCGGCCGCCGCGCTCCTGATGCGGCGACTCGTCCTGCCCCGTGCCACCGGCGTCATCGCCAACTCTCGGGCATCCCTTGCCACGGTGAAGGATGCCGTCCGAACGAGGAACACCCCCGTCATCCCCAGCCCCGCGGGACTGGAGCCCGTGGCAGCTGACTCCGTCGCGGTGGCTCCCCGTGTCGGACGGATCGGCATGGTCGCGCGCATCGACCCGTGGAAGGGCCAGGAGCAGGTGCTGCGGGCTTTCGCCCGTGCGTGCGTCGAGGGCGAGGAGACCCTCGTGTTCTATGGAGCGCCCGCCTTCGGCCACGAGGAATTCGACCTCGAGCTGCGCGCCCTCGCGCGCGACCTGGGGATCGCGGACCGCGTCGACTTCGCCGGGCACACCTCCGATGTCCCGGGTGCCATCGCCACGCTGGACGTCTGCATCCAAGCGTCGACACGCGCGGAGCCCCTCGGACAGAACGTGCTGCAGTATCTCAGCGCCGGCAAGCCCACCATCGTCTCGGGTGAGGGCGGACCTGTCGAGTGGGTCACCGACCGTCGGAACGGTCTCGTCTTCACTCCTCGCGACGTCGACTCGCTGAGCGCAGCGATCACGGAGCTCGTCACCGACCGGTCGCTGCGACAGAGTCTCGCAGAGAATGCGGCGCGGACCCCCGATCTGCGCACCGACGAGCGCGTCGGTGACGAGGTCATGGCGGTCCTCAGAAAGGCGGCTCGCTCGTGACCGTCCGCCTCTGCTTCGTCGCCGCGCCCCTCATCGCACGCAGCGGGGTCTACAACTCGACGATCGAATTGGTCACCGCCGCGCGCGCAGCGGGCTTGGACTGGACGGCGATCATCGGCGTCTCCCGCAAGGCCTCCGGGTCCGCCACGACGGCGGACGGCATCCGAGAGTTCGAGATGGAACCCTCCGGCGTTGCCGGTGTGACCCGTCTGCTCCGCCGGCTTCAGGAGTGCGCGGAGTTCCGCGATGCGGACCTCGTCGTCAGCATGGTCCCGCAGAGCGACATGGCGCTGTCCCTGTCGCGTCGGACATGGGTCGCATACCTCCGCGGCCTCCCCTGGCCCGCTCCTGGCGAAAGCTCTCGCGCGAAGTCTGTGCTGTGGCGGACGCTCGAGAAGCTCGCCCTCTCACGAGCCCTGGAGGTGTGGTCGACGACCCGCGTTTTGGCGGCCGAGGTAGGTGGCAAGGTCGATCGACTCGTGCCCCCCGGTCTGGTTCCTCCCGCCCTCAGCGACGGCGCGCCCCGCGCGGACGCCGACGAGATCGTGTGGGCTGCACGGTTCTCGGCCGACAAAGATCCCGGCCTCTTCCTCGACGCCCTCTCGGGCATCGACGCGGCCGGGGTCATGTACGGCACCGGTCCGCTCGAGGAGCACACCCACTCACGAGCACCGCAGAACGTGGATGTCCGCGGCTGGCGCGCGCGGGGTGAGATCTGGGACCGGGCGCGGGCGTACGTCGGCACGTCCCGCCGGGAAGCCTTCGGCCGCAGTGCCGTCGAGGCGGCGATGCTCGGCATCCCCGTCGTCCTTTCCGATGCCTTCGGGTGCGCCGACATGCTCTTCACCGACGAGACGCTCCGAGCGGAGATGGTCCTCGACCCGGCCGACGTCGACCGGTGGCGCTCCGTCATCTCACAGCTCGCACACGACGACGAGTTGCACGCGCGCGTGTCGACACACGTGAAAGCCAACGCCGAGTCGTTGACGATCACCTCGGCCGTCGAGTCGGTCACGGCGGCGAGCGTGGCCGTCCTCGAGGAGACACGACGCGGTCGGCATCACTGACCGTCCTCGGTGAGGCGTCCGCGTGGGGCTTGGGCCCGGCGGACCGGGTGATCGCGAGAGAAACCACCGGCATACAAGAAATCCAGCCGCAATGAGTCCCGCATAATATCGGGCAGGTGTCAGGGGAAAACGTGGCAATCGATCGTTCGAGAACATTCCGGGGAGACATCCAAGGCCTTCGGGCAATCGCCGTCGGCGCTGTCGTCCTGTACCACGCCGGCGTTCCCTTCCTTCCGGGCGGCTATGTCGGCGTCGACATCTTCTTCGTCATCAGCGGCTTCCTCATCACTTCGCACCTGCTGGCGAGCCTTGAGCGCCACGGGCGGGTTCCGTTCGCGAGCTTCTACGCGAAGCGCGTCCGCCGCATCCTCCCCGCCTCCTTCGTCGTCCTGCTGCTTTCCGTCGCTGCGGCGCTGATCTGGTTCCCTCCCCTGCTGATGGAGGAGGTGTGGCGCGGCGCCGTCGCCACGGCGCTGTACGTCCCGAACCTCCTCTTCGCCCTCGACGGCACCAATTACCTCGCAGAAAGCACGCCCTCGCTTTTCCAGCATTACTGGTCGTTGGGAATCGAAGAGCAGTTCTACTTGGTGTGGCCGCTGCTTCTCACTCTCGGCTGGGCCTTCGTGAAATCCAAGAAGGCTCTCGGCATGGTTTTGGCGGCCCTCGTCGTCGTGTCGTTCGTCGCGTGCGTCCTGCTGACGTTCCAGCTGCAGCCCTGGGCGTTCTTCTCCCTCCCCACCCGAGCATGGGAACTCAGCGTCGGCGGTCTCGTCGCCTTTGCCCTGCATCACCGCTCGCGTGTCCTGGAACCGCGAACGGCCGCTGCGGCCGGTTGGATCGGACTGGCGGGGCTCCTGGCATCCGTCTTCCTCTTCACCTCGAAGACGCCCTTCCCCGGCTACTGTGCCGCCGTCCCCGTGGTCGCGACCGCCCTGGTCATCCTCGCCGGCGCTACCCCGAGTCGGTACGGTCCGACGGCGCTGCTCTCGCTGCGCGGAATGATGTTCGTCGGGGCAATCTCCTACTCGCTGTACCTCGTGCACTGGCCGGCGCTGGTGATCCCCCAGGCGGCGGTGGGATACGCCCACCCGCTCCCGCTGTGGATCACGCTGCTCATCGCGGCCGCCTGCGTCCCGGCGGCATGGCTCCTCTACCGTTTCGTGGAGGATCCCGCCCGGGGATGGAGCGTCCTGGTGAAGGCACGTCCGCGCCGCACGCTGTGGGCGGCCGTGGCCGGATCGCTGACCGCGGCGCTGGTCGCCACCGCGGTGTACGTGGTGAGCGAGAATCGCCCTCTGTACGAGCAACGGTCTGCCGACACCGTGGCCATGACCGTTCCCCCCTCGTTCACGGGATTCGTGCCGGAGAACCTGAGCCCCTCGCTGCGTCAGGCCTCGTCCGACCAGCCGCGCATCTACGCGGACGGATGCCACCGCTCTTTCGCCCAGGCGACTCTCGCCGACTGCGTCTACGGGGATGCCACGGCCCCCCGCATCGTGCTCTTCGGGGACTCCCACGCGGCTCAGTGGTTCCCGGCGCTCGAGGGGTGGGCTTCCGAGAAGGGGTACGCGGTCGAGGTGCACACCAAGAGCTCCTGCCCCTCCGTGGACGCAACGGTCCTTCGCGACGGCGTCCCCTACAACGAATGCACCCAATGGCGTCAGGCCGTCCTGGACCGGATCGCGACGGAAGCGCCTGCGCTCGTCCTCATCGCGAACTACGGGACGGCCACGATCAACGTCGACCCCGGGACGACGTATGCCCAGCAATGGGGCGACGCGCTGGCGTCCACCCTGTCGAAGATCTCCACGCCCGTCGCCGTCATCGCCGACACCCCCAATCTTCAGCAGACGCCGTCGGTGTGCCTGTCCGCGCACCTCAGCGACACCGCGGAATGCGGCCTCCCGAGCACCCAGGCACTTCGCACCGACGCCCGCGACGCCGAGTCCGCAGCCGCCGCATCGGCCGACGCGCCGATGATCGACCTCACGGACTACCTCTGCTCGGACGTGTGCGAGCCGATCATCGGCGACGCACTCGTCTACCGTGATGCGCATCACCTCACGGCGACGTTCAGCGCGCGGTTGTCGGGGCCTCTGGGCTCTGCTCTCGACGCGGTTGTTCGGTAGGGGCCGCCGGGACTTGCCGCCCGCACATAGGAGCACCACAGTCCGCCCCTAAAGCGTCTAGATACTGTGACCGGCGATGAACAGCACGATCGCCCGCAAATACACCATCAGCGCTGTGATCGCCGGCGCCATGGTGGCAGCGATTGCGGCATCGGTCGTCTGGGCGTCGGACGGTCGTAGCGTGGCTGCCGGGGCGACCACCGCCTCCGAGTCCATGTCGGTGACGAGCCCTTCGCTCGTCTTCGGCACGCCCGCCGGAGTCGACATCACGATCGCGGGATACGGCGGTTCGCTGCAGTGGACCGTCAAGACCCCGTCGGGGAAGGTCGTCGCGTCAGGGTCGGACCCAAGCGCCCCCACCGCCACCCTCCGTCCCCAGGTGCCCTCGTCCGGTCTGTACGTGCTGGACGCGACGGATCAGAACGGCGAGGTGACGACGAACTTCCTCGTCACCGGGCCCGCGCCCTCGACGCCGGACCCGTTCTTCTCCGTCGCCACGCACTGGGGCAAGCAGTCCTTCGCCACCACGACATGGCCACTCGCGAAGACACTTCCTCTCGTCACCGCCCTGGGGTTCTCACAGGTCAGGGACGAAACATCGTGGGCAAGTGTGGAACCGAATCGTGACTCCTACACGATCCCCGATTTCTCGTCCTCGTTGTCCGCCGCAACGCAGCAGAGCGGCCTGCACATGATGTTGGTTGCGGCGTACGGGGATCCGCGAGCGTACCCGGAGGACATGAAGGATGCCATGTCGCCCCCGACCTCGCAGGACGCACGTGACGGCTATGTGAAGTACATCAACACCGCTCTTGACGCCAACCCGCGCATCGACAAGGTCGAGGTCTGGAACGAGTTCAATCGTCCCAAACGGAACACGAGTTCCTGCCAGAGCGGGGCCTGTTACGCCGCGCTCGTCCAGGCGGTCTCGCAAGGGGTCAAAGCCGCGCACCCCACCGTGCAGATCGTGGCCGGCGACACCGCCGGCACCCCGATCTCCTGGTTCCAGCAATTCATCGACGCCGGAGGGCTTTCCTACGCCGACGCCATCTCGACGCACGGGTACTCGAAGGACACGGGCACCCTCCGTGAGAGCATCACGCACCTGGACGACCTGATCAAACAGCACAACGGAGGTGTCTCGAAGCCCATCATCGTCAGCGAAGACGGCCTCACGAACGCCCCGGCGGCACCCACGGACTCGAACGTCAGCAGGGTCGATACGCAGCAACAGGCGGCTTCCGGGCTGGTGAAGATCTTCGTGACCCTGAAGTCGATTCCAGCGGTGTCGCAGGTCGTCTGGTACGACGCCCTCGACGACGGCACCAACGCCACCGACCCCGAGTCCGATTACGGCCTGTTCCGTCAGCCGACGCCATCGATCTCCGCCTTCGAGCCCAAGCTCGCTGCCGCGGCCGCGAGCGAGCTCATTCGCCAGCTCAGCGGATACAGCCTCACCTCCGCCACAACGCCAGCCCCTGCCGTATCCGAGTTCCTCTTCAACGGACCTGACGGTTCGACACGACGCGTGCTGTGGAAGGACGCTCCCTTCGCGGCGAAGGATTCGGCTGCCACGAGCGTTCCCGTGACAGCCGGCGGCGGTGACCGAACGACGGTCACCGCCGTCTCCGGGGAGAAGATCCGCGACCTCCCGGCCGGCGCCTCCACTCTCGACGTCGGCACCCAGCCGATCTACGTCGACGAGAGCCCCTCCGCCGGGTGATCGGTCGGCGGCGGAGGGGCTTCGCGATCAGCCCGCGGGAACGTTCTCCTGAATGGTGAGGGTCGGCGCGGTTGCTTCTCCTGCTTCTTTCGAGTTGAAGCGGGACATCAGCGCTTCGGGCGTCGTCGCGACGGTACCCCCGAGCGCGATCGAGATCCGCTTCGTCCCCGCCGGGAGTTTCTTGATGTACTCCGTCAGGTCGATCTTCCACGTCTTCGCTTCGCGCGTCACGGTGAAGGACGCGATACGCTGCCCGAGCTGGGGTCGGTTGGCGTACGTCGTCGTCGACTCCGACCACGACCCGGACACCGTGTAGATATCGACCGTGCCCTGCGTCTTGCTCGGGTCATCGATGAGGGAACCGTAGAGCGCCAGCGTGGCGGACTTCGTCGATGCGGGTGTCGTACCGGTGAGGTCGAAGGTCAGATACGAGGTGCGGATGTTCCCCCCGTCCGCGGCCGAGCCTGGAGACTGCGGCTTGACGTCGAGCCGGTTGAGTCCGCCCAGCGTCGTGTTGGCCGTCCCCCCACCCTGCGAGAACGTGTCCCCGTCCGTGCGGATCGTGAACAGGCCCGGCTGATAGACGGTGACCGCCGTGGTGAAACTCCGCGACAGCGGGCCCTGGGAAACGGTCGTCGTGATGTTCGCGACGCCCGTCGCGCGTCCCGTGAGGCGCCCATCGGTGCCCACCGACACCACGGACGTGGAATCAGAGACGTGTTTCACCTGCGCCTTGTCGATCGTCGCCCCAGTGATGTCGACGACCTTCACGGGAACACCCACCGTCTGCCCGATCGCGATCTTCGCAGGCATCGAAACCGTGGCATCCGCGAAGAGACGGTCCGGCAGAGCGGCCGGCGGCGAACCCGGGGACAGAAGCTCGACCTCGCGGAGAACGGCTTGCCAGGTCGACGAGCTCGAGACGAGCTCGAGGCGCACCTGCGTGACCTTCCGGGAGAACCGGAAGGAGTGATCCGCTGTCCCCTGACCCCCGCTGTAGGTATACGTCCCCTCGTTGTTCCAGCTCTTGCCATCCGACGACGTGAGCAGCTTGAAACTGACCTTCTGGCTCGCATCCGGGCTCCACGCGGCTCGGACCGTCTTCAACAGCGTCGCCTGCGGCAGGACCCAGGTGATCGTGGCACCGCCGCGACCGGCCCACCCCGTGGACGTGGACCCGTCGTGCGTCGCCGCCGACGTTCCGCGCAGAGTGTTGGTCGCCGACGACGTGGACACCGTGGCCTTGGCAGGAGCCAGGACGATCTCCAGGCGGGGTGGGGTCGACGACTCGGAGCTGCCGAAGCGGGCCATCAGCGCGGCATTGTCGGGGGCGCTGCCCCCGAGCGCGAGATCGAACGCCGACAACTGCGCGCTCGGCGTCTTCTTGGCCGCGTCGGTGAGATCGAGGCGTGACTCCCCGGTCTGTCGGGTCACCAGCGTGCTCCCGAGCGGCGCGCCGAAACCGGGACGATTCTGGTACGTGACGGTCGTGTCGGTCCAGGTGCTGGCGGGTCGATATGCGTCGACACGAACGGCATCACCACCCGCACTGTCGGCGATTGCGCCGGTCAGCACGAGGACGGCGCTCGCGATGCGAGTCGTGTCTACACCAGAGAGATCGAAGCGCAGGAGGCTGGTACGCACGCGGGTACCATCAGACGGCGTCGCGGGAAGGGTCGGCTTCACGTCGAGTCGGTCGGCGCCGGCGAAATTCTTCGATGCACTGGCTCCCCCCTCCACGAAGGTGTCCTGCACCGGCAGGAGCGACAAGGCTTGAGACGGCACCACGGTCAGCGCTCGGGCCGGTGAGGGGAACTCCCACGCCCCCACTCGGGCATATGCACCGAGGACGGTAGAGCCCGGGGCCGCGCCGACAGCGCCCGTACCGTCGATCCGGGCGACGCCTCTATTGCCCGATACGAGCTCGATCTGCGCGTTCGCGGCCGCTCCGCTTATCGTGACGCCGAGCGGCGCCCATTCCTCGACGGCGAGCGTTGACGGGCCATTCGCCGACGATACCCCCCATGCCCCGGGCGTGAGGTTGGCCGGTGCAGGCGTCCCCCGGAATCCGGATATCGCGATCTCTCGAATTGTCGAGGTACGGTCCCCGCCGGGGTCGCCCGAGACCTCGATGCGGATCTTCGACACCCGTGGGGGCGAGTCGATGGTGTTCGACGACCACCCGGACGCGGAGCGATAGCTGCCGGACGCTGCCGCAGCCCACGTCTCGTTTTTCGGGATCAGGATGCGATAGTCGATCCGCCGCGACGAGTTCGCCGTCCAAAGGATGTCCACCTTGTTGAGGTCGATCTGGCCTCGGAACGTCAGCTCGAGGTACTGCACGCCCGAGGTCGCCCAGCCCGACGACTCGTTGCCATCGTGCGCGGCCCCCGGGGTGCCCCGCGTCGTCGACGACGCCGTCGATGTTTTGACGGCCGTCAGGTCGGGAACGAATGTGACCAAAACGCCTGTGGCGAGATCACTTCCGACGAGGTACGAGCCGGGCATGGATGTCGTCGCCCGCACCGAAACAGTACCGCCGGAGGTGTTGCGCGCCACGATGTTGGGCGCAGGAAGCGCCGGGTCGCGCATCACCGTGTAGGAGCGTCGACTCGCGTTGAATCCCTGGAGCCCCGCCCCGTCCACCGTCAGCCGCGACAGCTGGACCGCAGCTTCGGGGGCACTCCCCCATCCGTTCATCGCCGTGACCTGACCGGCGCGAGAGGCCGTGGTCGCGGTGGGCGCCAGCAAGGTCATCGTCACCGCCACCGTCTGCGCCGATCCGCCGGGGACATCGACAACGAGCTTCGTGACGCCCGTGTTCTCGTCCTGTTCCGGCCGCGGGGAGATCGGGGAGGGAACCGCCGGCGTGGCTCGGAACCGCACTCCACTGGAGGCGGAGAGTTCGACGAGGAGGCGCTGACCGTCCTTGTAGAGGACGGCAGATCTTCCGGTCTGCGTGATCTCCACCTGGGCGGAGGTGTGCAGGCCCCACCGCGATGTCGTGCCCGCAGGCGCAGTGAACTCGTCTTGCAGGACCACCTGTTGCGACGTGGGAAGGACGCGCACTCCTCGGCGCCATGTACCTGCCGCGGCTCCCTGGGCCGCGCTGAGGTCCGCCACGGCGAACGACCCGACCGCGCTCGTACCGGACGACAACAAGCTCCCACCCGGCGCGTCTCGGAAGTCATGGGTGGAATCGCGGTCCAACGTGAGGGTGTTGTGGCCTTCCAGCCTGTTGCGGTAGTAGTTCCACCGTTCGGACACAGCGCCGCCGTTGCCCCGCGCGTCGTAGCTGGATCGATCGAGGCCGAGTTGCTGCGCCCAGGTGACTCCCCCCACGGACACCATGACGTCCCCCGCGTCGACGTGTCTGTGGCCTACTGTGGGGTCACCGCCGTAGCGCAGGGCCGCGTAGGGGGCCCTGACATCCGTGGCGTCTCCACGCGCCGTCGCGACGCCACCGTCCGCATAGTTCGCGACCCGCGGCCGCGATTGTGAAGCCGGTGCGACCGGGGGAACCGACGGATTCCGCCATACGAGGCGCTGCGCCGCCTGACGACTCGTCTCGTTCGCGGCGGACAGCCCCTCCAGGGACGTGTCGCCCGTCAACCGCGCGAGACCGGAGAACTCCATTGCTGGGGACACAGCCGTCTCGCTGTCCGCAAACGTGAAAATATCTCCCGACGGGGTCATCAGATCTCGGATGAAGGCCCCGCTGCGCGCGATCCCGCCGATCCCATCGAGCCCCTGGGTGGAACCGGTCGCGGTCTTCAGCGCATTCAAGAATGTGCTGGCGTACTCGGTCGCGTACTCCCAGTACATGGGTCCTTCGGGATAACTGCCGTCCGGAAGGTAACCGGTCAGACCGCTCTTGATGGACTCGATCGAGTAGTCGAGCACCTTCTGCGCGTCACCACTCGTATCTTCGGAAACGATCGCGAGGCTCGCGAGTCCCACACCGCCGTTTCCGACGACGTTCCGGTTGTGCGTCGCTGTCACCCACGAGTTCGGGTCGCTCTCGGGTGACTCATACAGGGGAATAGCGGGGCGAATGGCTTTTGTCAGCATCGCGTTGCGAAGGGTCGCGCGGCGCGCGTCCGTCCAGTAGCTGTAGCCCCAGTCGTACGAGATCGCGAAGGCGTTGGCGATCTCCGCGGTGTGCAGGAAGTTCTTCGGGTTCCAGTCCGGAAACTTGCTTGCTGCGTCGAGGTTCTTCCACAGACCTTCCATGTACTTCGCGTCGTTCGTCAGCCGCCACGCCATCGAAAGGGTGTAGGACCGCTCGACGAGATACTTCGCCGTCGTCAGAGTGCTCTCTGGATTCTGCAGGTCGTACGACACGACGGGCAGCGTGAGCTGGTAGTTCGCGGAGTTGAGGACGTCCTTTTGCAGGCGCGCGGAAACGGCATCTGTCCCGGTGTTGGAACGAATCGTGGCGAAGTCGTTGGCGCTCGAGACGAGAAGTCGCGGATGACTCGTGGCGACCGACACGGCGGCCGGGACGGCCGCGATCGCAGCGGGGGCAGGAACGGCGATGTCAGCCATGAGCACCGCACCCATAAAGAGGGATGCAGCCAGCATGGCCCACTTTCGCCGCGAAGAGGACGGTGTGGCGCGCATGTGGACTCCGATTTGCAGTAGCTGGCGCGAATGTGTCGCACGCATCCACGGCTTAGCTCAGGGAGCGTCGCAGGTCCAATGTAATTCAGCTAACTCATAATCTCGAGTGCTTCACGCGAACAAACCCACGCGCCGGAGCATCCAGTTCACATCTTCTCGCCCGCATATGTTTGACACCGCCGCTGCTTTTCCCAACTTCGAGGCCGTATGCGTTCAGGACCGGCGGCCCGCCTGGGCGATGGCATCCCGATAGGTCGTGACATAGGCCGTCGCCAGCACCGGCCAGTCGAGCATAGAGAGATCGAGCTCGGCGCGCTCCCCCGCGTCCTTGACGGTCGCCACCGCTCGTTCGAGAGAATCGCCCGCCAGGGGGGAGTCGTACAGGATGACCCAGTCCTCACCGAACTGCGACTGGTAGTACTCGGTCGCCGCCGTGCGCGGCGCGATGACGGGTCGCTCGAGGCTCAACGCCATCAGGAGAGCGCCGGAGTTGTAAAGGTCGGCATACGGAAGCACCACGACGGATGCCTCGACGATCTCCCTGTACAGGTCTTTGTCGGTCACGGCTTCCAGCAGGGTCGTCACCTGACCGGATGCCGTATCCGCAGCCGATTGCACACCGGTGGCGATCTCGGGAGTATGCGGCCTCCCCACGATCCGTAGGTCGTGTCCACGGTCGCCGAGGTTCGATGCGCCGAACGCCCCGATGAGACCCGGCACGTTCTTGTACCCGCGGATGAAGCCGAAATAGAGCAACCGCCGACCGGAAGACGGCGTGCGCACCGCATCGGGGATGACAGAACGGTAGTGACCGTGGGGGATCACGTCGACCGGGGCCGAGAGGCCGGTCATTTCGACGGCCGGGTTGAGCGCGACGTAGCGATCCACGGCACGGTCCAGCCGCGCGAGCTCAGCGGCAGCAGCCTCGCCATGGTCTTCATGCGTGGCGAGGTTGTGGATCGTCAGCACGATGGCCGTGCGACGCATCTTCAACAGGCGCATCCAGGCGCGGAAGCGCAGACGCTTCACCAGCGAGACGAGCGGGTTGGACGCGGCGAAGTACTTCTCGGGCCATTGGAAATGGACCACGTCCCATCGCTCGCGGAACGCCGCACCCCAAGAGAAATACGACGAGTCCGTCTGCTCAGACAGCGCGTCGATCAGCAGGGAAGCGAACGGGTTCCCCTGATCGCTCGGGGGGTAGACGGTGTGCAGAACACGCATCACGCACCGCCCGCAGTCCGCGCGATGGACGGCACGAAGACGTCAGCGGGGAACGCAGCGAGCAGGGGGGCGCTGGACCAGCCGGCGAGAGCGTCCTCATGGCGGTGGCGAGACGTCGAGGCGTGGGCCAGAGCCGATGCGAAGTCCGCGAACATCGGCAGCTCGTCGCGACCCGTACCTCGCGCATAGTCCTCATACTTGAAGGAGCTCTCGGCCGACGGCTTGATGAGGGCAACCGGAACCCCCAGCATCTCGGCGAAGACGAGCGCGTGCAGAGACGAAGTGACGACCGCCTCACTCGCGGCGATCTCTGCGAGGACTTGCCGGAGCGGCGATCGCGGCGAGACGACATGACCGGTGGGAACGGGGCGCCCCAGATCGTTCAGGTTCGGGACGTAGAGGACCTCCCTCGACGCTTCACGAGGGGGACGATCGAATCCCAGCTCGAAGAGCAGCAGAGCGGGATCCCCGTATACCGCGGGGGCTTGCTCACCGGTCCGGTCGGAGACCCACTGCCTGGTGAGCGGGCCGCGGACGGCGCGGACGTCGAGGGTGCTCCACCGATAACGGTCGGAGGGGATCTTGCCGTTGACGCCGCTTCCCCACACCACGTCGCCGTCGTCGGCGAAGTGCAGCACCGAGCCCACGGAGAACAGACGGACCGGGTCACCCGAACGGGAGTGCGGTGACAGCCCCAGCCGTTCCCGCACGAGTTCCACGACCATCGGGCCGACCAGATCACCGAAATTGTTCTTCCGGGGTCCGAGAGCAAACCGACGCACGAAGGGCAGATTCAGGGACGTGCGCGGATTCCACGCGAAAGTCTCGACGCGACCGGTCAACGGAAACTCCTTCGAACCATGTGGATGATCGCCTTCACGTCACGGCTGATCGGCTTGGCGATCAGTGCTGCGAGAGCGTAGAACGCGAGGCCGATCGCCATGCCGATGACGATGCGAGCGATGGGGATCAGGTCGTGGAACAGCAACGTGTCGGTCGAGAACACCGCGCCAGCCATCAGCACGTTCACGGCGATCCCCCGCAGGCCCGTACGAACGATCACACCGATGTCCATGCCGGTCCGGCGCATCGGGAAGGCCGACAGCACGATCCAGTTCAGAGCGAGACTTGCGGCCACCGCCACGGCCACGCCAGTCGGCCCGAAGGGCGCCCCGGCGATGATGAGGATAACCATGAGGCTTCGCGTGACGATGGAGAAACGCAGTTGCAAGCCGGTCAGCCCACAGGCGAGGAACGACCAGTAGTAGACGTACCCCATGACCTGGAAGATGCCGCCGAAAGCCAGGATCGCGAAGATACCCGCCGACGACGTCCACTGGGCGCCGAGAGCAACCTCGATGACGGGGGTGGCCAGAGCGGCCCCCAGACAGAACGCAGCCCCCAGCACGTAGGTCATGCCGAGCTGCGCCTGGACCACGTAACGGCTCATCTGCGCACGGTCCGTCTGCTGCCGGGACAGGATCGGCAGAGCGACCCGTGTCAGCGGAGCGGCGATCTGCTGGACGGGGATCTTGAACAGCTGGTACGCGCGATCGTAGAGACCGAGAGCCTCGGGTCCCGAAGTGCGCCCCAGCGCGACCGAGTCGACATTGCCGCTGACATACGAGAGCGCTTGCACGCCGAACGAGTTGGCGGCGAAGGCCAGGAGAGGCCGCATCGGCGCTCGAGAAGGGAACCGGGGCATCCACGCGGCGAGGATCGTGGTGAGCAGAAGCAGCATGCCGCCAGCCGCGAGTTGCTGACCGACCAGCGCCCAGTACCCGGCGCCGTTCACCGCGAGCAGCGCCGCGACACCCAGTCCCGAGGCCTGCGAGGCGATGTCGATGAGGGCGAGACGGCCAAAGCTGAGGCTTCGCGTGAGATGCGCGGTGAACTGCGAAGCCAGCGCCGACAGAACGAAGCCGATCGCCATCACCCGCACGACCATCGCCACGCCGTCGACCTGGTAGAAGGCTTCGATCAGCGGCGCCGCGAGGAAGAACGAGACGTAAAGGACGATGCCGACGCTCGAGCTGATCCAAAAGAGGTTCGACCGCTGCTGGTTCGTGATGTCCTTGGCCTGTACAGCCGCATTGGATAGTCCGAAGTCGCCCAGGAGAGCAGCGAAGCCCGTGACCGCCAAGACCATCGCGAACAGTCCGAAGTCGTCCGGGGAGAGCAACCGCGCGAGGACCACGGTCGAAGTGAGCTGGAGGACGAACTTGACGGCCTGGCCCCCGAGCGTCACGCGCGCTCCGCGCGCAGCCTTCCCTCCATCAGACATGGTGGACACCGGACACCCCGGTCATCGCCGGACGCGACACGTTCGATTCGATGCCCCCGGTCATCGGGCAGCGGCCGGCGCGGGCTTCGAGGTCTTTTTCGAGGACTTCTTCGCCGCCTGTTCGAAGGAACTCAGTGTTTCCAACCCGACGCCAGCGCGCGCCGAGGAAAGGAACCCCACGGTGAACATCCAGAGCCCAACAATCAGTACAGAGATCATGCCCCAGCCCGTGAGCAGGATGATTCCCATTCCCGGAATGGCGTAGACGATGACGCGCGGAGCGTGCATGTACTCGCTCGAGCGGAAGAACCGCGCGATCGCCCACACGATCAAGATGATAAGAGGCAAGAAAAACAGAATGGCGAGGACGATCCCCAGCTCCGCGGTCATGAGGAGAAACGCGTTGTGGACGGGGTATCCGGAGGCCGTGGCGGCGTCCACCTTCCCGACGACAAAGATGTAGGCATTCGGTCCCGTACCGATGAGGAAGTCCGACTTGAGCTGTCGCAGCGCAGCAGCGAGCAGCAGCGGACGCAGCCCCCCCTGCGCGTCATCCTCGAATCGCTCGAGGACAAGCGGACCGATGATCGTCGCGGCACCAAGCAGGACGATGGCTCCACCCACGCGTGTGCCCACTCTCGCCCGTCCGGGGAAGGTCAGAATCCACGCGGCCAAGAGGATCGCCATCGCGATCAAGTTGGCTCGGCTGACCGTCAGGCCACCGACCAACGCGGCCGCCCCGACGCACAGGAACGCCAGGCGAGAGATTCGCTTGTTGGCTGCCGTGGTGAACGGCAGCGACATGAGCATGAGCGCGAAGGCCACCTTCGACAGGTTGGCCGGGTGGCCGATGGTGCCCGAGACCCGGCCGACGGTCTGCTCGAGTGTACGCTCCGAGTTGACCAGGCCCGTGGGCAGATGCACCCCGGCGAGCTGCAGCACCGCGACGCCGAGCTGCAACAGCAGAACCACCAGAACGGCGGTGAGGAAGAATCGCGCGAACTTCTCTTGATTGAACGCCTCGCGCCCCACAGCCCACCCCACGCCGAACGCCAGCACGGCGCTCAGCAGCACGACGTAGCCCGACCACTGGGGCACGGTTCCCTGCCAGCTCGTGAACATCCCGACGGTCAGCAGGACCGCGAAGACGACCAGGACCATGGGCAGCTTGAGCCCTCCGCGACCGATCAGAATGATCACCGCCGCGATGACGACAACGAGAACCTGCGTTTGCAGACCCAGGGACGCCGGTGCGATGTCGTACGGAGTGGAGTCAGGTGACTCGATGAAGGTGGCGATCGTTCGAGGGAAGAGCGCAGCACCGAAGAGGACCACGAGAAGTGCATTCGCCGCGTAACCGAACTTGCGCCCCACGGCAATGGCAATGAACGGGCCGACAATCAGCAGCACGATCAGCGCGACGATGGGTAGCACGTCTCTCCACTTTCGCCTCGGACCCGGCAAGGGTCAGCGCAAAAAACACGCGTGATGCGACAGGCCACCTGCTGCTTCCCCCTCCGGAAATGTTATCAGTTGCCACAGAACGGGTCCGCGAGACCGATTTCGACGGCATCCCGCGAGCACGAAGAATGCGCGAATGCCGGATTGTCGGTGCCGCGAAGACGCCCCCGACCCGCGTTCTCGTCTTCGCGCCGTCGAGACGGCTGCGCCGAAACGCTCTCAATCGGCGACCCGTCGCCAGAACTTGAAGCCGACGATCTCGCCCTCGAGCTGATACGACCCGGTGACGAAGATGTCCAGCTGCGGGAAATGATCCTTCTCAGGCGGGCACCAGTTCGAGATGCCGCAGGACGTCGGTGATTCGACGATAAGCGCCGGCGGTCGCGAGACGATGTCGTTGAAGTACTGCTGCGGAAGTCCGCCGTATGCCTGCTCCACGGGAAGGGAGTAGGTGATGGGCGTCGGCGAGAGTCGGTCCGCTGCGGCGAGGATCCATGTCTCGGCACCGTGGACGAGAACGCGATCGTCCGGCGAGGTCTCAGCGATCACCCGATCGATGATCTGCTGCTGGTACGACCCCGCCACGAAGGCTCCCGCGTCGGAACGGAACCACAGGCCGTAGGCGGACGCGGCGACCGAGCTCGACAGCGCGAGAGCGATCACAGCCATGATCGACGCGGCCACCGGGAGGGCGCGTCGGGTCAAAAGTCGTGCCGCCCAGCCCGGCGGTACCGCGGGCACCAGTGGCGACGCCACCACGACCAGCGCGACGGCGAAACCGGCGATCGCGACGACGAGATAGTGCGGGTACGGACGACCGGACACCATCTGCGAGAGGGCGTCGATCACCCCCACCCCGAGGAAAGCCACCGCGATCACGCCCGCGCGCGTCGGCGCGGCATCCTGTCGGCAGCGATGAATCGCCCCGGCGACGAGGGCGAGACCCAGCACGGCCACCACGGCGCTCGACACCAGGATCTGCGCGAGCGTCGTGAACGCGGCCAAACGCTCGCTCGCGGGGGCCCCGCCTGAATAGAAGAGGTTGTACCGGAGGTACTGATCGGCCGCAGCGCGCAGCGCATCGCCGCTCCACAGCCACAGGATGAGTGCTCCACCGACCAGTACGACGACGGTCGAGACGACGACGACGAAGAGCACGCGGCGGCGGCTCACGATGAAGATGAGCACGGTGAGGGCGAGAAGACCCAGGACGTTGTTCATGCGGGTGAACAGACCGACCGCCAGGGCCATGCCCACGACCGCCCCGACGAGGGCAGCGAGCCGCGCCGACGGTTCCTTCCCGACGCGCAGAGCCGCCTCGGCCACCACGGAGTAGGCCACGACCTGCACGGGGAACAACCACGTCTCAGTGAAGTTACCGCCTTCGAACACGGCGAGATAGCTCACTCCCGTGAGACCGATCGCGAGCACCGCCCACAGACCCAGCCGTCGCGACCAGAGCACACCCGCCACGGCGAGCCCGAGGGCGAGGGCGAGCCCCTCGAGAAGCGGCGCGCCCACGATCCCGCCGCCGATCCGCCACGCCACGGCTTCGATCGCGGCCAGCAGCGGGCCCTTGTGGTCCCACGAATCGACGTAGGGCATGCCGCCTCGGGCCGTCACCATGCCCGTGTACAGGAAGACCCCGGAGTCGCGACCGAGGTTTCCGGAGACGACCATCGGCACCGTCGCGATGATCGACACGAGGACGGCCGTCGCCATCGCGGCGAGCGCGGCCGGGGCTCGCAGGGCTCTCATCGTCGCGCCTCCTCCAGGGTGATGACGTGTCGATCCCGCCAGCGCGCGAGCACGCGGCGGTCCCGTTCGTGCACGGCGAGGACGATGAGCGCGGCGACGGCAACGCCGATCCACCCGCCGAGAGAGTTCGCGACGACGTCGTTGAGGGTTGCGAAACGCGCCGGGAGGAAGAGGAGTTGGGCACCCTCCAGGCTGAGCGAGACGAGCGGGACGAGCGGGAGCGCCAGCCAGAGCAGTCGCGTCGGAAACACGAGGGATAGGAAGAAACCGAGCGGGATGAACATCAGCACGTTGGCCGTGGCTTCGAACCATCGGTAGCCGTACCAGCCGGGGACGCCGTTCCGGTGCAGCACGGCCAGCAGACGCTGGATCGCACTCTCGTACCCCTGGTCGATCGGTGTCGGCCAGAGCGTCGCCATCAGGACGACGGTGAGACAGATACCGAGGCCCGCGGCCGCGATGAGCAGTCGCACGTCAGCCGCGCGCGGGGGCGGTTCCGGCGGCGCGCGTGCTGGCCCCCCGGCCCACCGTCACGATGTCGACGCGCCAGAGCTCGAGAAGCGCTCGTGCCGCGAAGCGGACGAGCCGTCGGGGAGGAAACACCTGACGTGAGCGCCCCTCCCCCCACATCGTGCCCTGCGCCGCCACCGCACGGCGCGGGATGCTCTCCACGGCGACGTAACGCATCCGCAGTCCGGTGCGCGCCTCCGCGATGGAGAAGTGCACGTGCGGGACGAGGGCGTCGGCGGGAACCCCGTCCACGAGAGTGGCGAGCGTCTGCGGACGGTAGGCACGCAACGGGGTGTTCACGTCGGGGACCGATCGTCCGCACAGAGCGAGCACGGCGAGACGGACGAGGCCGCTCAGCCCGCGGCGGAACCAGGGGTCGGTGCGCCCTCGACGGACGCCGTGGACGACATCGGCGTCCGCGTCATCGAGCGCAAGAGCGACCCGCGCGATGTCGTCGCCGTAGAACTGCCCGTCGCCGTCCACGTGCACGATGACGTCGGCCCCCTCGCGCAGCCCCTCCGCGTACGCGGCGAGCGCAGTGGGCCCGTGCCCACGGTTCCGCGGCGCTCGGACCACCTCGGCGAGGCCGTCGACTGCCGCAGACGTCTGATCGGTGGATGCGTCATCGAGTACCACGATCGACACCGGGGTGTCGACGGCGGCGAAGGAGGCGCGGATCTCGGCGAGGAACGAGGGAAGCGCTTCGGCCTCGTTATAGGCCGGAATCACGACGACGATCCGGTCTCTCTCCCGCACCCTGGATTCTCCGCTCTCTCCCGAGCGCAATTCGCCCGGTGCATCCCCCGAACATGTAGCGTATGACACTCGTGGGGCGCAGCCGGAATCTTCGTCGTGCCGGCGCACTGTCGGCACGGTTCCTCGTCGTGGGTGCGATCAGCACCGCTATCGAGGTGGCGGCGTTCAACCTGCTGCTTCTTGCGGGAGTCGGGCCTGTCGCCGCGAAGGTCATCGCGTCACTCATCGCCCTGGTGAACGCCTATGTCGGAAACCGCCAGTGGGCGTTCCGCTCGCGATCCCGCGCCGGTGCCGGTCGTCAGATGGTGCGCTTCCTCCTCGTCAACGCGGCGTGTACGGCCATCGGCGCCGGCTCCGTCTGGCTCGGCGTCCAGGGCCTGAACGCGTTGTTCGGCGACGCGGGCCCTGTGGGCCTCAATCTCGTCAATCTCGCGTCGATCGCCGCCGTCACCGTGATCCGGTTCTTCCTCTATCACTACGTCGTCTTCCCGCGGGACGCGACGATTCCGGGGCCCAGTGAGGGGTCGGGTAGGCTCGCCCCGTGAAAACGGCCCCCCGCGTCCTCGGCATCCTGTCCCTGCTCGCGGCCCTCGGAGCGGTCGGTGTGCAGGTGCTGGTGGTCGGTCTGCTGTGGGCCGCATTCATGCAGCCGCTGCCCCTGACGAGCACCCTGACGCTCGGCACGGGCGGTGCTGTGCTCGGTTTCGCGCTCGCCGTCGTCGGGGCCATCGTGCGGCGCGGCGTCGGACCTCTGCTGGCGATCGCCGGGCTGATGAACCTCGGGCTCCTGGCCGGATACGCCTACCTCTTCGGCGTCCTCTGACCGTCACGCCGACGGGCGTTGACGCGACGGCAGGGTCGGCTCAGCCGCAGGACACCTCGGTGATGTGCGAGGGCACCGGGTTGACCATCGGGGTGTGCACCAGCGACACGTCGTCGCTGTTGTCGGGCGACCCCTCGAACGTCACGCTCAGCGAGTGGGTCGTCTGCGGGTCGTTCGTCGAGAACAGGCGAGCGACCGGACGACCGAGGTGCTCCCCCGTGGTCACCGGCACGTCGACGCCGTCGAAGCTCGCCTTGACGAACGTCGCGCCGCTCGGCCCGTAGAACTGCATGTCGGTTCCGATCGTGCCCTTGGGGAAATGCTTGCCCCCGTCGACGTACCGCACGAGACCATCCGAGGTGGCACGGTCGAGCGCGTTGGTGAACGTCACCGTCGTCGTGTAGGTGGGAACGGCCGAGCAGCGGTTCACCGAGACATCGGCCGACATCCAGGTGTAGTAGCTCAGCTTCGCCTCGGTGAGGTCGTTGATGAAGACCCCCAGCGTCGTCTGCTGGTCGCCGTCGGTCGAGGGCAGGTGGCCGAGAAGTCGCGAATCAGCGAAGGCGGCGCGCGTGGTGTCGTCGAAGGAGTAGAAGTACACGCGGTGCTCATCGACGGCGCGCACCAGCGCGGTCGCGAACGAGACCGGGGCGAAGTCGCCGGACGACACCGCGTCGAAGACCTCGACGGCGGCCGACGCGAAGAACGCGTCCTGGTCGGCGTTGTCGGGGTAGCGGGCGTACACGTCGCTGAGCAGAATTTTCACGGCATCGGAGGACGTCAGCTGGTCGCCCGTGGCGAGGGTGATCGGGCCGGTCGCGTCGAGGAGGTAGGACAGCGTCACGGGATCGATCGACATGACGCCGTCGACGGGCGTGCCGAACGACTCCGCCCAGTAGGCACGGGCGAAGTCCGCCGACATCGCGAAGTCGGGGGTCGACGTGATGTCCTGCGAGTAGCGACCGATCTTGTCGTCGTAGAGCTTCACCACCTCGGGGTCGAGCGGCAGGATCGACTCCTTGCGCGTGTTCTTGAAGTCACGACTGGTGGCCTGCTGGGCGATCTCCATCTTGCCGTTCTCGACCTTGAGGAGGACTACGGATGCCGGGATGCCCCCGGCGCCTCGCGCTTCGGCGTTGTTCTGCACGAGGAGGAGGTAGTTCTTGGTCCCCTCCGCGCCCATCAGGGAGGGGAGGACGGGCATCAGCTCGACCGCACGGGACAGCGCGGGCTGGAGCCCTCGGACCACGCCGGTCAGCTGACCGAGGGGTCCCTGCAGCACGCCCGGTGTGTCGGCGACGTCGACGTCGCGGACGGCTCCTGCGGCACGATCCGCAGCGGAAGAGGCCTCCGACAGCGGACCGGAGAGCTGCTGGATCGCCGCCACGTCGAACGCGCCGTCCTTGGGGCGCAGGAGAGCGGGATCCACGTTCGCGAGCGCGGGGAGCGCGCCCTGCGCCAGCTCGTCCACGGCGACGGTCGACTCCCGCACCGCGTGCAGGGTCGGACCGACGAAGGGTGCCTGCTCCGCGAGCTGCCACATCCACGTGTCGGCCGCACCGCGGGCGCGAGACGCGTGCCCCTGGAGCTCGGTGATGGAGGATGCCAACGCTGTGCGGTCGTCGCTCCCGAATTGGCTCTGCATTTTCGACACGAGCGGCACCGCCGCGCGCAGTTCCTTCTGAGCGACGAACCCGCCGACGGCGACAGACGCAGCGAGCGCGATGAGCACCGCCGTCAGTGCTCCGAGGGCGAGCCAGGCGATCACCGCGGGGCGGAGTCGACGGGGCGTAGCAGTTCGCGACATCTCATTCCGTTCACGCCGCGAGTTGGCACCCGGCGTAGCGCGCGACAAAGTCCAGCCGCGCAGATGGGTATGCTACCTGAGTCGGGTGCAACGTCTGCTGGGCACATTCTGGTGCGCGGACCCCGTTCTGCGCTCGACCTTCCTGCCCCCCGACAGACGAGGAGACGCGTGGGATCTCGACGTATGCCCTCCGTCGCCATCATCGGGACCCGCGGCTACCCGAGCTACTACGGCGGTTTCGAGACCGCTGTTCGGCGACTCGCCCCCTACCTGGTCGACCACGGGTGGGACGTCACCGTCTACGGGCGTCCGGACGCGACAGATCCGGCCGATCCCGAGCGCGACAGTCGTGTGCGGACGCGGGTGACCAAGGGCATCGACTCCCGCACGCTCAGCACCCTGTCGTACGGACTGACATCGACGATGGATGCCGCGCGCCGGCGCCCGGACGTCGCTCTGATCATGAACGTCGCCAACGGTTTCTGGCTGCCGCTGCTGAAGGCCCGCGGCATCCCCACCGTCGTCAATGTGGACGGCCTGGAGTGGGAGCGCGAGAAGTGGAGCGCCCTGGGTAAGGCCGTCTTCCGCGCGGGAGCCCGGGTGACGGGACGTCTCTCGACCGAGCGGATCGTCGACGCCCGCACGATCGGGGCGGCGTGGCAGACCCGCTTCGGCGTGAACGGCACGTTCATCCCTTACGGTGCCGACGTTCCGCCGCCGCTGCCGATCGAGCCGGGTCTCACCCACCGCGGCTACGCCCTGGCGGTCGCGCGATTCGTCCCCGAGAACACGGTGGGCCCGTTCTTCGACGCGGCGGAGCGTCTGGCCGCCGACCACGACGTGATCGTCGTCGGCTCCTCGGGATACGGCGGTGAGCTGGACGAGCGCGCTCGTGCGCTGTCGCAGCGACTCCCCCGCTTCCACTGGCTCGGACACGTGCACGACGACCATCGGCTGCACAGCCTCTGGCAGCACGCGGGAGCGTACTTCCACGGTCACAGCGTGGGAGGGACGAACCCCGCTCTCGTCCAAGCGATGGCGTGCGGGTCCCCCATCGTCGCACGAGACACCGCCCACAGCCGCGAGGTGCTCGGCACCGACGCCGGTGAGTTCACCGGGCCCCAGCCCGTGGCCATCGAGAACGCCTTACGGGCACTTCTCTCCGACCCGGCTCGCCAGGAGCAGCTCAGCGCTGCCGCCGTGCGACGGGCTCGCGACGCCTACTCGTGGGAGAGCGTCAATGCCTCGTACGAGACGCTGCTGCGCGCCCAGTTGCCGGACGCGACTACCCTGACGACGACCGCAGAATCACAAAGCGACCGGGAACGCTGAGACGACATGGGCATCGCCGCGAAGATCATCCACGAACAGCGCGAGCGTCTGCGCGAAGCCGGGAGCGACCGCTGGCGGATCGTGAGTGCCCAACTCGCGGCGAAGGTCGGCCCGATGGCCGTGCGCGGCGCGCTCCTCGCCCCGCGCCTCGGTTCGTCGAGGGGAATCCCGCTCATCGGCCGCGGTGTGCGCGTGCGCAACCCGCACCTGGTTCGCGCGGGGGCCGACCTGTTGGTCGAGGACTTCGCCGAGATCCAGGGGCTGAGCCGGGACGGCATCCGCTTCGGTGACGGGGTGTCCATCGGAACGGGGACCCTGATCCGTCCCAGCAGCTACTACTCCCGGGCGATCGGCGTCGGACTCACGATGGGCGACGGCAGCAGCCTTTCGCCCGGATGCTACATCGGCTGCTCCGGCGGAGTGACCATCGGGGACGAGACCATGCTCGGCCCCGGCGTGCGGGTGTTCGCCGAGGACCACGTCATGAGCGATCCCACCGCGGGCGTGAAAGAGCAGGGCGTAGAGTGGTCGCCGATCACGATCGGAGCGGGGTGCTGGGTTGCCAGCGGGGTGACCATCACCTCGGGAGTGACGATCGGCGACGGCGCGGTCATCGCCGCGGGAGCCGTCGTGACCCGCGATGTCCCCGCCGGTGCGGTGTACGCGGGTATTCCGGCGCGCCCCATCGGCACGCGGAGCACCCCGTGACGAGACGACGTCGCCGCGGCATCGTCATCCATCCCTCAGACGAGATGTACGGGGCCGATCGCGTGCTGCTCGAGGTCGTGCGCACCGCTCCTGATGACCTCGATCTCGAGGTCTGGCTCCCCACGGACATCGACTACCCCGAGCGCCAACTCTCACGCGCGCTCGCTGAGCGCGGCATCCGGGTCCGTCGTCTCGCGCTGCCGATCATGCGACGGGCATACCTCACTCCTCGGAGGCTCCCGGGTCTCGCCCTGCGCACGCTGGTCACGGCGGGCAGGATCATCGCGGCGCGCCCCGCCCTGGTGTACCTCAACACGGCCGCCGCCGCCCTCGCGGCCCCGGCATCCCGCCTGTCCGGTGCGCGCGTCGTCCTGCACCTGCACGAGCACATCGACGCGCGCTCTCGCGCCGTCGTGCCGTTCCTGCGGTTCGCCCACCGCATCATCGCGGTCAGCGCCGCCGTGGCGGAAGCGTTGCCGACGACGTTCCGCGGACGCACGCGCGTGGTGCACAACGGCTTCGAGGTCGCGGCCCCTGTCTTGCTCCCCCCGTTCGACGACGGCATCCGTCTGGTGATCGCCAGTCGCTGGAACGCCTGGAAGGGGCACCGTGTGCTGCTGGAGGCCTGGGACCGGACTCGGCGCGATGACCTGCATCTGACGATCCTCGGCGACGCTCCCCTCAGCGGTGAGGCCGTGGACGTGCGCGAGATCGTCGCACGCTCCACTCGTCGCGAACAGCTCGACGTCATCGGGCGCACCGACGACGTGCGCGGGCATGTGGATCGCGCCCACGTCGTCGTCGTGCCCAGCATCCTGCCCGACCCGTTGCCCACGATCGCGATCGAGGCCCTCGGTGCCGGCCGCGCGGTCCTCGCGAGTGACGACGGCGGCCTTCCCGAGATCGTCGGCGACCAGCGCTTCCTGGTGGATGCCGGAGACGTCGATCAGTGGACCGCCGCGCTCGAGAGCCTGGACCCGGAGACGATCCGGGAGGCCGCGGATGCCGCGCGTCCCCGCTTCGAGCGCCTCTTCGCGCGAATCGCCTTCGACCGACTCATCCACGACGAGCTCTGGTCGGAGGTGCCGGTACGGTGAGATCCCCGCATACCTCTGTCGACCCCGTCCTGAGCCCGCGCGTCCGCACCATCACCTCGGTCCTGATCGCGGCGGTCGTCCTGAGTTCGTTCGTCGGACGCTACGACCTGCCGATAGCGGGCTTCCGCGTGCGCATCGAGCAGGTCGTGCCTCTCCTGCTCGTCGCCTGGATGGTGGGACACCCGGTGCTGAGGCGAGCCTTCCTCCGCGCCGCCCGGCATCCTGTGCCGCTGGTCTATGCCGCCTTCGTGGCGTGGAACGTGGTGACCACCCTGGTGTTCTCGCCCAGCCTCGGCTGGAGTGCATCGATCTTGATCTGGCTGACGATCGATCTGCTCCTGCTGATCTCGCTGATGGCACTGACCCAGGGGGCGAACCTGGCCGAGCGCCTCGGCCGCCTTTCGGTCGCACCCTGGGCGCTGGTCGGGTTCACCGCCTTCGCGGTGGCCAACCTCACGCGCGGCCGGGTGTCTTTCGGTGCCGACTTCGACTACCTGTACGAGGTCTATGTCGCGCGCGCGACCGCGATCGAGGCGAACATCTATGCGTCGATCCTCGTCTTCTGGACCCTGCTCGCCATCACCCGGCGCGGTCTCTCACGCATGGAGATCGCGGCGATCGCGATCGCCGTTCCACTGGGCCTGATCGCATCGCAGACGCGAACGGCTGTGTTCAGCCTCCTGCTGGGGCTCGTCGTCTTCGCCGCCTACACTCTCGTGACAGATCGACTCCCGGCACGGGAACGCTGGCGCCGGATACTTCCCGCCGCGATCGTCGCCTGCACGGTCGTCTTCTCCTACGGAGTCCTCGCTGCCTCGGGTGGCACCGCACCGGCGGATCGCACGCTGAGCGGGACGTCCTCCCCGTCGCCCGGGGCGACACGCGAGCCCGACCCCAGCAATCCCGAGCAGCAGAACAAGATCGGAGACATCGACTTCGACGGTGGAACGATCGGGTTCCGCATCACGGTCGCTGAACTCGCGGCCGAAGACATGCACGGCGTCAAGCTGTGGTTCGGAAACGGCACGAACACCTTCGGCCTCCGCCACGAACAGCCGGGTACTCCGGGGGTGACCGGGCACATCATCATGCTCCCCGTCCAGGTGCTCTACGACGGAGGCATCGTCGGGCTCGGGTTGCTCGGGGCATTCTTCGTGACTGTCTACGCCTGCGTCCCAAGACGACGTCGGCCCGTCGCGGCCGGCCTGCTCGCCGCCTACGTGCTCTCGGCGACGCTCACGAGCATGTTCTGGTTCGCCGTGACCTGGATCCTCGTCGCCGTCCTCGTCCGGCCTGAATCAGCGTCCGAACGTGACCTCGGCGACGCCTGACCCCCCTCAGCCGCATCGCGCTCGCAGCGTGGTGTTGCTCACCGCGGTGTCGGCTCTCTCGGCGATCTCCCCCCTCATCGCCTTGCCGCTCATCAGCCGGGCGGCTGGTCCCACCGGCTTCGCCGAGATCGCGATCGGTCAAGCGCTGGGAACGCTGGCAGCCACGCTCATCACGTTCGGCTGGGCTGTTCGCGGACCCGTCGAAGCAGCGCGCTCGACACACCCCGCCCGCGTCTTCCGCGCGAGCGTGGCGGTGCGCGGCGCGAACAGCGTCGTGGCCCTCCCCGCGGTCGCGGTGGTCGCGGCGATCGCGAGCCATTCCCCCGACCATGCTCTCGCCGTCGTGTCCGCGCTGGCCTTCGCCCTGCAGGGGCTGTCACTGAGCTGGTATGCGGTCGGCGTCGGACGCCCGACGCTCGCCCTGGCCTTCGACGCCCTGCCACGCATCATTCTCAACCTCGCGGGCGCGGTACTCGCCCTCGCGGTCGGTCAGGCTCTGGTCTACCCCGTCGTCCTCCTGATCGGGACGCTCGTCGCGTTCCTCGTCGCGACGTGGGCCATCGGTTTTCGGGAACGGTTCTCGGTGCGCGTCACCCTCTCAGACGCGGCCGCGTCGTATCGGGGCGGGTGGCGCACGGCGACGGCGGCGGCTCTCCTGACGTTCTCCGAGACGGCGCCCCTCTCGACGCTCGGCGTCGCGGGCTCGCCCGCAGCGGTCGCTTTCGCGCCCTTCGACCGCGTGCTCAAGTACGGCTACATCGGCGTTTACATGATCTCGTCGTCCTTCCAGGGCTGGGTGTCGTCCGCTCATGGAGCGGCGGGTCTGCATCGCATGCGGCGCGCCGTCGGCATCCACGCGGTCCTGGGCCTGGTCCTGGGAACGCTGTTCGCCACAGTCACCCCATGGGCGACGCCCATCGTGCTGGGAGACGGATTCGCGATCGCCCCGCTCACCGCTCTGTTCGGGGGGATCGCGCTCGCAGCGATGACCGTGGGGACGGCCTTGGGCGTGTGCGTCGTCCTCCCGGCGGGGCGCGACCGTTCTTACCTGGTGGCGGTCGGGGTGGGCGCGCTCCTCGTCATACCCGCCGTGCTGACCGGCGCAGCGTTCGTCGGTGTCGCGGGCGCGGCGGGAGCCGTGGCAGTCGTCCAGCTCGCCGTCCTCACCGCGCTCGGGCGGGCCGCATTCCCCACCCTCCGCGGACGCTGACGCGAACTACGCGAGCACGAAGCCGGCCACCGACATCGCGACCCACACGGTCGTGAAGACGATGCCCAAGACGATCGCGCCCCACAGACGCCGCGACAGAGCGACGAAGATCCCGGCCGCGACCCCGAAGACGACGGGCAGCGCCACCGGCATCCCGCTGACGTCGCCGCGGAAGACGATCGGGATGATCGCGAACGCGACCGCAGCCACGACAGCGGCGATCGCCCGGGACCAGACGGCGGGAAGGCGCGGCTCGGTGACGCGCAACGTCAGCGGGAGGAGGAATCCCGAGGCGAACACCGTCAGCATGCCGATCACGACGTAGGGGACGAACACTCCGAGGACCAGCCATCGCGGCGACAATGCCCCGAAAGCGGGCCAACCTCCCCCGCCGGCAAAGATTCCGGCGAAGAAGGGCATGATGGCACCGAGGACGACGCCCCAGAGCACATCGAGACCGCGCAGGCTCAGAAAACCCTCGGGGCGGCACTTCCCGAGAAGCGCGATGCCCGTGACGCCCACGATGACGGATGCCACGGCACCGCCGAGACTGTGACCGGCGGCACCGTCGAACGCCACCGTCACGAGAAGACCTACGACCACCCCGACCACCAATGCCGTCGCGGCGAGGGCCAGGGGGATCCACCACCCATTCCGTTGAGCAGGGCGGTCGCCGCCCGATGTCCGTGACGCCGTCAGACGCGCGGGGGCCTTGGCGACGTCCACCATCTGCGCGTCGCGGGCCTCTCGACGGGAGCGGCGGCTGGGCTCGACGGGGGCGGTGTCCATCAGCCCAGTTTAGAGGGGCCGATCATCCCGCCCGGGCTCCGTACCCCGCGCGACGGCATCCGGGAACGACGAAGGGCCGGGCCCGAAGGCCCGGCCCTTGCCGAGTGGAGTCTGAAGAGACTTACTTGAGGATCTTCGTGACCGTGCCGGCGCCGACGGTGCGGCCACCCTCACGGATCGCGTAGCCGAGGCCCTCTTCCATGGCGATCGGCTGGATGAGCTCGACCGACATCTCGGTGGTGTCACCGGGCATGACCATCTCGGTGCCCTCGGGCAGCGTGATGACGCCGGTCACGTCCGTGGTGCGGAAGTAGAACTGCGGGCGGTAGTTCGTGAAGAACGGGTTGTGGCGGCCGCCCTCTTCCTTGGACAGGATGTACGCCGTGCCCTCGAAGTTGGTGTGCGGGGTGACCGAACCGGGCTTCACGACGACCTGGCCGCGCTCGACGCTCGTCGAGCTGCTTGTGGAACATCTCGATACCCGTGACGATGGTCTTCTGCGTCGGGCGGATGCCGACGATCTCGACCTCGGAGTTGATGGCCAGCGTGCCGCGCTCGGCGCGACCCGTGACGACCGTGCCACGACCGGTGATCGTGAAGACGTCCTCGATGGGCATCAGGAACGGCTTGTCCTTGTCGCGCACCGGGTCCGGGATGGACTCGTCGACGGCTTCCATGAGCTCGACGATCTTGTCGACCCACTCGGCGTCGCCCTCGAGAGCCTTGAGGCCCGAGACGCGGACGACGGGGGCGTTGTCGCCGTCGAAGTCCTGGCTCGAGAGCAGCTCGCGGACCTCGAGCTCGACGAGCTCCAGGATCTCCTCGTCGTCGACCATGTCGCTCTTGTTGAGCGCCACGAGCAGGTACGGCACGCCGACCTGCTTCGCGAGCAGCACGTGCTCGCGCGTCTGAGCCATCGGGCCGTCGGTGGCGGCGACCACGAGGATCGCGCCGTCCATCTGCGCGGCACCGGTGATCATGTTCTTGATGTAGTCGGCGTGACCGGGCGCATCGACGTGCGCGTAGTGACGCTTCGGGGTCTCGTACTCGACGTGCGAGATGTTGATCGTGATACCACGCTGACGCTCTTCAGGAGCGGAGTCGATGGACGCGAAATCGCGCTGCACGTTGGTGGCCGACGGGTACTTGTCGGCGAGCACCTTCGAGATTGCGGCGGTGAGCGTGGTCTTGCCGTGGTCGACGTGACCGATCGTTCCGATGTTCACGTGCGGCTTGGTCCGCTCGAACTTGGCCTTAGCCACTGGGTCCTCCAGAGAGTGCGGTGTGAAGTTGTGAACCCGTCGAGTGGCCTCATCGACCTCCGGCGGGAACCAGGAGAACACGGGATGCGGCGGCGGACCGCCGCATCCCGGGCGATCACTCGCCCTTGTTCTTCTGGACGATCTCGTCGGCCACGGCGCGGGGCACCTCGGCGTAGCTGTCGAACTCCATCGAGTAGACGGCGCGACCCGAGGTCTTCGAGCGCAGGTCACCGATGTAGCCGAACATCTCGGACAGCGGGACGTTGGCACGGACGACCTTGACGCCGGCCGCATCCTCCATCGACTGGATCTGTCCACGACGCGAGTTCAGGTCGCCGATGACGTCGCCCATGTACTCCTCGGGAGTACGGACCTCGACCGACATGATCGGCTCGAGGATGACGGGGTTCGCCTTGCGGACCGCCTCCTTGAAGCCCATCGAGCCGGCGATCTTGAACGCCATCTCGGACGAGTCGACGTCGTGCGATGCACCGTCGAGCAGGATCGCCTTCACGCCCACCATGGGGTAGCCGGCGAGCACGCCGACGTTCATGGCGTCCTGGAAGCCCTGGTCGGTGGGTCCGATGTACTCGCGCGGGATGCGACCACCGGAGACCTTGTTCTCGAACTCGTAGGTCTTGTCGGCCGTGACCTCGAGGGGCTCGAGCGCGAACTGGATCTTCGCGAACTGACCCGATCCACCGGTCTGCTTCTTGTGCGTGTAGTCGTGGCGCTCGACGGTCTTCTTGATCGTCTCGCGGTAGGCCACCTGCGGCTTTCCGACGTTCGCCTCGACGCGGAACTCGCGCTTCATGCGGTCCACGAGGATGTCGAGGTGCAGCTCGCCCATGCCCTTGATGACGGTCTGGCCGGTGTCCGAGTTCTGCTCGACGCGGAACGTCGGGTCCTCCTCGGCGAGCTTCTGGATCGCGAGACCCAGCTTCTCCTGGTCGGCCTTGGTCTTGGGCTCGATCGCGACCTCGATGACCGGCTCGGGGAACGTCATCGACTGTGACCGGCGGTCACCGAGTCGACCGGGTTCTCCTTGTTGGCGTACATCTGGAAGATCTTCCCGATGCGCTCCTTCTTGGACTTGGTCGAGTTGACGACCTGTCCACCGGAGTCCAGGTGACCGGAGTACACGCGGATGTAGGTCAGACGACCGAAGAAGGGGTGCGTCACGATCTTGAACGCGAGAGCCGTGAACGGCTCGTCGCGGTCGGCGTGGCGCTCGATGACGATCTCTTCGTTCTTCGGGTCGTGCGCCTCGATGGCGGGCACGTCGAGCGGCGACGGCAGGTAGTCCACGACCGCGTCGAGCATGGGCTGCACGCCGCGGTTCTTGAACGCCGAACCGCACAGCACGGGGTAGATCTGCGAGCTGACGGTGAGCTTGCGGATGGCGCCCTTGATCTCGGCGACCGTGAGCTCCTCACCGCCGAAGTACTTCTCGAGGAGGGCGTCGTCGGTCTCGGCGACGGTCTCGAGCAGCTTCTGGCGGTACTCGGCGGCCTTGTCGGCGAGGTCGGCGGGGATCTCCTGGACGTCGTACTTCGCGCCCATGGTGACATCGCCCTTGGCGTCTCCGGCCCAGACCAGCGCACGCATCTCGACGAGGTCGATGACCCCGAGGAAGTCGTTCTCCGCGCCGATCGGGAGCTGGATGACGAGGGGCTTCGCCTTCAGCTTGTTGATGATGGTGTCGACCGTGAAGTAGAAGTCGGCGCCGAGCTTGTCCATCTTGTTGACGAAGCAGATGCGCGG